>NZ_JBIAMB010000020.1:0-168614 GCF_042873895.1 Streptomyces sp. NPDC004435
GCCCGGTTACATTCCGAACCCGGAAGCTAAGCCTTTCAGCGCCGATGGTACTGCAGGGGGGACCCTGTGGGAGAGTAGGACGCCGCCGAACAATTCTTCAGGACCCCTGGTCCCAGCGTTCACGCTGGGACCAGGGGTCCTTTTGTTTTTTGCTCGACTTTTTCCGAAGCGCGGCCGGGTGCCGGCTGCGCGAGAATGACTGCAGTACCCGAAGACAGGAGTCACACCGATGTCCACCAACTCTCCCGACGACCGTCCGGAGCGCGAGCCGCGTCGCCGGGACGGTGCCGGTGGCGACCGGGGCGGCTTCCGTGGGCCGCGTCGCGACGACAACCGTGGTGGCGGCTTCCGTCGCGACGACAACCGCGGCGGTGGCGGCGGCGGTTACCGCCGGGATGACCGTGGTGGCGACCAGCGCGGTGGCGGTGGCGGTGGCTTCCGTCGTGACGACCGTGGTGGCGACCAGCGTGGTGGCGGTTTCCGTCGGGATGACCGGCGTGATGACAACCGTGGTGGCGGCGGTGGCTTCCGTCGCGATGACCGTGGTGGGGACCAGCGTGGTGGCGGTTACCGTCGCGACGACCGCCCCTCCTTCCCCCGCGACGACCGTCGGGACGACCGGCGTGACGACAACCGTGGTGGCGGCGGTGGCTTCCGTCGCGATGACCGTGGTGGGGACCAGCGCGGTGGCGGCTTCCGTCGCGATGACCGGCGGGATGACAACCGTGGTGGCGGCGGCGGTTTCCGTCGTGACGACCGTGGTGGGGACCAGCGCGGCGGCGGTGGCTTCCGTCGGGACGACCGGCGTGATGAGCGTCCCTCGTCCTTCCGTCGCGACGACCGCCCCTCCTTCCCGCGCGACGACCGTCGCGACGGGTTCCGCCGTGACGACCGTGGCGGGGACCAGCGCGGTGGCGGTTACCGTCGCGACGACCGCCCCTCCTTCCCCCGCGACGACCGTCGGGACGACCGGCGTGACGACAACCGTGGTGGCGGCAGTGGTTTCCGTCGCGATGACCGTGGTGGGGACCAGCGCGGTGGCGGCTTCCGTCGCGATGACCGGCGGGACGACAACCGTGGTGGCGGCGGCGGTTTCCGTCGTGACGACCGTGGTGGCGACCAGCGCGGCGGCGGTGGCTTCCGTCGGGACGACCGGCGCGATGAGCGTCCCTCGTCCTTCCGTCGCGACGACCGCCCCTCCTACCCCCGCGACGACCGTCGCGACGACAACCGTGGCGGCGGGTTCCGCCGTGACGACCGGCGCGACGAGCGTCCCTCGTCGTTCCGCCGTGACGACAACCGGGGCGGCGGCGGCTTCCGCCGCGACGACAGCCGCGGCGGTGGCTACCGCGGCCGGGACGACCGCGGCCGCGACGACCGTGGCGGGTACCGCGGGCGCGACGACCGGGGTGGCTACGGACGCCGGGACGACCGGGGCGAGCGGAGCGACCGCGCGCCGATCAAGCGTCTGCCGATCCCGCCGGAGGTCACCGGTGAGGAGATCGACCCCGATGTGCGCCAGGAACTGATGAGCCTGCCCAAGGGGCTCGCCGACGACGTCGCCCGCAACCTCGTCATGGTCGCGCAGTTCATCGACGAGGACCCGGAGAAGGCGTACGGCTACTCCCGCGTCGCGCTCCGGCTCGCCTCCCGCGTCGCCGCCGTCCGCGAGGCCGCCGGCTTCGCCGCGTACGCCAACCAGAAGTACTCCGAGGCACTGGCCGAGTTCCGGGCCGCCCGCCGGATGAGCGGTGGCGTGGACCTGTGGCCCGTCATGGCCGACTGCGAGCGCGGTCTCGGCCGGCCCGAGCGGGCCCTCGCCATGGCCGGCGAGCCCGAGGTGCAGAAGCTCGACAAGGCCGGGCAGGTCGAGATGCGGCTCGTCGCCGCCGGCGCCCGCCGGGACATGGGGCAGCTGGAGGCCGCCATCGTGACCCTGCAGAGCCCCGAGCTCGCGTCCAGCGCCCACCACCCGTGGACCGCGCGGCTGCGCTACGCCTACGCCGACGCCCTGCTCGCCGCCGGGCGCGAGCAGGAGGCCCGGGAGTGGTTCGCCAAGGCCCTGGAAGCCGACAAGGACGGCGCCACGGACGCCTCCGACCGGCTCGCCGAGCTGGACGGGGTCGAGTTCGTCGACGCCTTCGACGAGGACGAGGACGAGGCCGAGGACACGCACGAGGCCGAAGCCGAGGTCGAGGCCGACGGTGACGAGGCGGACGACGTCGAGGACGACGGCGACGCCGACGAGGACGACGACCGGCGCTGAGGCTCCGTGACATGAGGAAGGGCGGCACCCGGTGGGTGCCGCCCTTCGTCGTATCTCCCCGTCAGTCGAGCTCGAGACTGCGCAGGACCAGGCCCGTCGCCGGCTTGGGACCGAACGACGTCGACTTGCGGGGCATCGTGACACCCTGTCGGGCCAGGTCCCGGACGACCTCCTCGCGTACCGGATGCATCAGGACCGCCGTGCCGCCCCGGCGCTCGGCCTGGGCGACGGCCGCCGCCGTGTCATGGATGTAGGCGATGTCCTCGGGGGCGTCCGGCACGCGCCAGACGTGCTCCAGGAGCGTGGCGTGGAGGACGGTCGCGTCCAGGGTGCGCCACGCCTCCGGGCGGTCGGCGCGGATGGTGCGGTCCAGCAGGGCCGGGTCCGGGCGGTCCAGCAGGTGGAAGGCGCCGTCGCCGGCCAGCAGGAAGGCGTTCCCCTCCTCGGCGGCCCCGGCCAGCGCCTCCAGGGCCTCGGGCAGCGGGCGTTCGACACGCCGGACCCGGAAGGCGTCCCCGACCGCCTCCAGCGCGTCCGCCACCGGCAGCCGGCTCAGGAGGCGGTGGATCGCGCGGACCCGCAGCGGATAGCGGACGGTGTCGATGAGCAGCACCAGACCCCGGCTCCACGGGCCGGGCGCCGCATGCTCGTCACGGAGCCGCAGATACGTCGCCCAGCGGTGGTGCCCGTCGGCGATCAGCGCCTGGTGGCGGGCGAGTTCGGCCGTGACCGCCGCCAGCTCGGCCGGGTCCGTGACCGCCCACAGGCGGTGGTGGAAGCCGTCCTCCGTCGTCGTCGCGAGGAGCGGCTCGCGCAGGATCGCCCGCTCCACGACCGCGTCCGCCCCGTCGCCGGTGCCCGGATAGGTGAGGAGCAGCGGCTCCAGGTTCGCGGCCGTGGTGCGCATCAGGGCGGCGCGGTCCTCGACGACGTGCGGCATCACGTCCTCGTGCGGGAGGACGACGCCCTCGTCGGGCGTGGTCAGTTCGAGGGCGCCGATGATGCCGCGCTGGAGGATGCCGTCGCCCCGCTGCTCGTACACGTACAGCGCCGGGCTCGGGTCGGGCGCGAGGACGCCGTCGGCCAGCCAGCGGTCCAGCGTCACCGCCGCCTTGCGGTGGCGGGTGCCCGCCGTGACGGCCTGCGGGAGGATCAGCCGGACGATGTTGTGCGGGTCGGCGGACTCCAGGTGGAGCAGTCCGTCAGGTCGTACGACGACGTCGTAGGGCGGGGACGTGACGGCCGCGAGGCTGCCGACCCGCTCGGGGACGTACCGGATGCCGCGGAACGGATGCAGACGCAGCCCCGCGGTGTCGTCGCGGACGTCGATGGCCGCGTGACCTGAGGAGTTCATCTCGTCATGGTAGGCGCGCGGGGACGATGAGCGATGATCGGGGGAGTAGCGGCGGTGAGTGAGGAGCGGGTGGTCATGGCGCGAGACGGCCAGGAGCGGCGGACGGAACGGAGCCGGCCCGGCGGCAGCGCGGTCGCGCTGAGCACGGCGTACGACACGGCACTGCTCGACCTCGACGGGGTCGTGTACTTCGCGGGCGGGGCGGCCATCCCGTACGCCGTGGACGCGCTCGTCGCGGCGCGGGACGGGGGGATGCGGCTGGCGTACGTCACGAACAACGCGCTGCGGACCCCGGACACGGTGGCCGGGCACCTCACCGAGCTGGGTGTGCCGGCCGCCGCCGAGGACGTCGTCACCTCGGCGCAGGCGGTGGCGCGGCTCATCGCCGAGGACGTGCCCGCGGGCTCCCGGGTGCTCGTCGTCGGCGGCGAGGGGCTGCGGGTGGCGCTGCGCGAGCGGGGACTCGTGCCCGTCGAGTCGGCGGACGACGAGCCGGTGGCCGTCGTGCAGGGGTACGGCGGCCCGGAGCTGGGCTGGGGCCGGTTCGCGGAGGCGGCGTACGCGATCGGGCGGGGCGTGCCCTGGTACGCGTCCAACACCGACCTCACGATCCCGGGCGCGCGCGGCATCGCGCCCGGGAACGGGGCCGCCGTCGAGGTCGTGAGGATCGCGACCGGCGGGCGGGTCGAGCCGAAGGTCGCCGGGAAGCCGCGGCCGCCGATGCACCGGGAGACGGTGCTGCGGACCGGGGCGCGGCGGCCGCTGGTCGTCGGCGACCGGCTGGACACCGACATCGAGGGCGCGTTCGCCGGAGGGGTCGACTCGCTGCTGGTGCTGACGGGGGTCACCGACGCGGCGACGCTGCTCGCGGCGGTGCCGGAGCACCGGCCGACGTATGTGGCGGCCGACCTGCGGGGGCTGCTCGTCGGGCAGCCGGAGGTGGAGGCCGACGGCGACGGCGGGTTCCGGTGCGGCGGGTGGCGGGCCTCGGTGAGCGGGGACGCGCTCGTGCTGGAGGGCGCGGACGGGTCCGACGCGCTCGACGGGCTGCGGGCGCTGTGCGGAGCGGCGTGGACCTCGGCCGGCTCCGGGGCGTGCGGGCTGGACGCGGGGAAGGCGCTGGCCCGGCTCGGGCTGTAGGTCCTCCGCGGGGTGCCGGTGGTCTCCCGGAGGGAGGTCCACCGACCCCGCCGAGTGAATATTGGGTAGGCTAACCTAACCGGGTGTTGGTCGAGAGTCCCTCCCGTGCGAGCGCGGAGCCGGCGAAGGCAGAGCAGTCCCCGAGGCGCCGGAACTCCGTGCGCGCCGTCGGACTGCTGGCGGCCGTCGGTGTCCTGCTGCTTGTCTGTGTCCTCAGCATCATGATCGGTGCCAAGCCGGTGCCGATCGGTGACGTGTGGCACGGGCTGTTCCACAACAGCGGCGTCGGCAACGACGTCGTGATCCACGACGTGCGGGTGCCGCGCACCCTGCTGGGGCTGCTGGTCGGCCTGGCGCTCGGTCTGGCCGGTGCGGTGATGCAGGGGCTGACCCGCAACCCGCTGGCGGAGCCCGGACTGCTCGGCGTCAACGCGGGCGCGTCCGCCGCCGTGGTCTCGGCCATCGCCTTCCTCGGCGTCACCGACGTCCGGGACTACGTGTGGTTCGCCTTCGTCGGCGCCGCCGTCGTCTCCGTCCTCGTGTACGTGCTCGGCGGCAGCCGCAGTGCCACCCCGGTGCGGCTCGCGCTCGCCGGCACGGCCGCCACCGCCGCCCTGTACGGCTTCGTCAACGCCGTCCAGCTGCTCAACTCGGCCGCCCTGGACCGGCTGCGCTTCTGGACGGTCGGCTCGCTGGCCTCGGCCGACATGGACACCGTCGGGCGGGTCGCGCCGTTCATCCTCGTCGGCGCCGTGCTGGCGCTGAGCATCGCCCGGCCGCTCAACGCCATGGAGATGGGCGACGACTCCGCGCGCGCCCTCGGCGTCGGCATCAACCGGACCCGGGTCGTCGCCATGCTCGCCGTCACCCTGCTGTGCGGGGCCGCGACGGCCGCCTGCGGACCGATCGTCTTCCTCGGCCTGATGGTGCCGTACATGGTCCGCGCGATCACCGGGCCCGACATGCGCTGGATCCTGCCGTACGCGGCGGTCCTCGCGCCCGTGCTGCTGCTCGGCTCCGACGTCCTCGGCCGGGTCGTCGTCCGGCCCGCCGAACTCCAGGTCGGCATCGTGACGGCGCTCGTCGGCGGGCCCGTCTTCATCCGACTCGTACGCCGCAAGAGGATGGCCCAGCTGTGACCACGAAGACCCTGCGGACCGGCGGCGGAGTCTCCGTACGGTACGCGCCGCGGGCCGCGCTCTGCGGCGCCGGGCTGATCCTGCTCACCCTCGGGCTCGGCGTCGTCCTCGTCGGCACCGGCGACTTCCCGATGACGCCGGGCGAAGTGCTCGACACCCTCCTCGGCAGGGGCACGGTCATCCAGGAGTTCGCCGTGATGGAGCTGCGGCTCCCGCGCGTCCTGGTCGCGATCCTCGTCGGCGCCGCGCTCGCCCTCGGCGGGGCCGTCTTCCAGTCGGTCTCCCGCAACCCGCTCGGCAGTCCCGACGTCATCGGCTTCGGCCAGGGCGCCACCGTCGGCGCGCTCGTCGTCATCGTCCTCTTCCAGGGCAGCGCCGTCACCACCGCGCTCGGCGCCGTCGTCGGCGGTGTCGTCACCGGCGCCGCGATCTACCTGCTCGCCTGGAAGCGCGGGGTGCACGGCTACCGGCTCGTGCTCGTCGGCATCGGCGCCGCCGCCATGCTGACCTCCGTCATCCACTACCTCATCACCAAGGCCGACCTGGTGGACGCCACCCGCGCCACCGTGTGGATGACCGGCTCCCTCGAAGGGCGCGACTGGACCCAGTTCTGGCCGCTGCTCGCCGTCTGCTGCGTGCTGGTGCCGCTGATCCTCGGCCACGGCCGGGCGCTGCGGATGCTGGAGATGGGCGACGACGCCGCGTACGCGCTCGGCGTGAAGGTCGAGCGGACCCGGATCGTCCTCATGGCCTCCGCGGTGCTGCTCGTCGCCGTCGCCACCTCGGCGGCCGGGCCGATCGTCTTCGTGTCCCTCAGCGCCCCGCAGCTGGCGCGCGGGCTCACCCGCGCGCCGGGCCCCAACCTCGCGGTCTCCGCCGTCATGGGCTCCGCGCTGCTGCTCGGCGCCGACTGGATCGCCGGCAACGCCTTCGGCGACCGCACGCTGCCCGTGGGCGTCATCACCGGCATCCTCGGCGGCTGCTACCTGCTGTGGCTGCTCGTCAGCGAACGCAAGGCGGGCCGGCTGTGACCACGGACAAGAACACCCCGAACGACCGCACCACGGACCAGGACGACAGGAGCACCCCCATGAGCGAACGGCAGCGGCAGCGCCTCGGGGCCGAGTCGGTCACCCTCGCGTACGAGCAGCGGGTCATCGCCCGCGATCTGTCCGTCGAGATCCCCGACAACTCCTTCACCGTCATCGTCGGGCCCAACGCCTGCGGCAAGTCCACCCTGCTGCGCGCCCTGTCCCGGATGCTCAAGCCGGCCCAGGGCCGGGTGCTGCTCGACGGGCAGTCGATCCACTCGCTGCCGGCGAAGAAGGTCGCCCGGACCCTCGGCCTGCTGCCGCAGTCGTCCATCGCGCCCGACGGCATCACCGTCGCCGACCTCGTCGCCCGCGGCCGCTACCCGCACCAGGGGCTGCTGCGCCAGTGGTCGCCCGAGGACGAGCGGGTCGTCCAGGAGTCCATGGAGTCCACCGGCGTCGCCGAGCTGGCCGACCGGTTCGTCGACGAGCTCTCCGGCGGCCAGCGCCAGCGCGTGTGGATCGCCATGGCCCTCGCCCAGCAGACGCCGCTGCTGCTGCTCGACGAGCCGACCACGTACCTCGACATCCAGCACCAGATCGATGTCCTCGACCTCTGCGCCGAGCTCCACGAGGAGCGGGGGCGGACGCTCGTGGCCGTCCTGCACGACCTCAACCACGCGGCCCGGTACGCCACCCACCTGATCGCGGTGCGCGGCGGCGAGGTCGTCGCGGAGGGCCCGCCGTCCGAGGTGGTCACCGCCGAACTGGTCGAGCGGGTCTTCGGGCTGCGCTGCCAGGTCATCGACGACCCGGAGACGGGCACCCCGCTCGTCGTCCCCGCCGGGCGGCAGGCGCGGGCCCGGCGCAGGGCCCCCGGGCCGGAGACCGCCCCGAGGCCGGCGCTACAGAAGTGAGCGAAGCCGCAGCAGATCGCGGAAGCCGGCCTCCAGCCTGACCCGGCCGGAGGCCCACGCCTTCGCGAAGTTCAGCCCGCCGCCCACCATCGCGACCAGATCGTCGCCGGTCATCGCCAGCCGGATCTGGGCCTTCCCCGGCGGCGGGCCGGCCACCGTCGACTCCACGACCATCCGGCCGCCGGTGAGCCGGCCGGTGAAGGTCGTGTCGAGGTCGGTGAGGTGGCAGCTCAGGGTGCGGTCGAGCGCGGCCGCGCCCCGGACCGAGCCGTCCGCACCCGCGAGGTTGTCCGCCAGCTTGTCGAGTGCGTCACGGCACTCAGTGATCGTCGCCATCGCCGTCGACGGTACCCCAGGGCTTCGCGATAGCGTCGTGGCATGAACGAAGCGATGACGGAGGCGGGAGCCGGCCCGGCCCCGGTGGACGGCGGGGTACCCGCGGAGGCGGACGAGCCCGCCGCGGCCGCCCCGCTGGGGCTCCCCCGGGACCCCACCGGGGTGCCCGCCGTCGACGCGCTCGTCGAGCGTCTCGGCGAGGCCGACCACCTCCCGGCGGACGGACACCTCGCGGTGTACGAGGATGTACACCGGGGCCTGCGCGCCGAGCTGAGCTCGCTCGACGCGCATCCCGCCCCCGCGTCCCGTCCGCACGACCCCAGGAGCTGAACCCACCGTGGCAGGAGTGGCACGCCGCCGCCTCGACGCCGAGCTGGTCCGGCGCAAACTCGCCCGCTCGCGCGAGCACGCCAGCCAGCTGATCGCCGCGGGCCGGGTGACCGTCGGCAAGACGGTCGCCACCAAGCCCGCCACCCAGGTCGAGACCGCCGCGGCGATCGTCGTCGTCCAGGACGACTCCGACCCCGACTACGTCTCGCGCGGCGGCCACAAGCTCGCCGGCGCCCTCGACGCCTTCGTCCCCCTCGGGCTGAAGGTGGAGGGCCGGCGGGCGCTCGACGCCGGGGCTTCCACCGGCGGCTTCACCGACGTGCTGCTGCGCGCGGGCGCCGGGCACGTCGTCGCCGTCGACGTGGGCTACGGACAGCTCGCCTGGTCGCTCCAGAGCGACGAGCGGGTCACCGTCAAGGACCGCACCAACGTGCGCGAACTGACCCTCGACGCGGTCGACGGCGTCCCCGCCGACCTCGTCGTCGGCGACCTCTCCTTCATCCCGCTCGGGCTCGTGCTGCCCGCCCTGGTGGCCTGCACAGCGCCGGACGCGGACCTCGTCCTGATGGTCAAGCCGCAGTTCGAGGTGGGCAAGGACCGGCTCGGCTCCGGCGGAGTCGTACGCAGCACCGAGCTGCGCGCCGACGCCGTGAAGAACGTGGCCCGGCAGGCGGCGGAGCTGGGACTCGGGGTGGCGGGCGTCACCGCCAGCCCGCTGCCCGGGCCGTCCGGGAACGTCGAGTACTTTCTGTGGCTGCGGGCCGGCGCGCCCGCACTCGATCCGGCGGACGTCGACCGCGCCGTGGCGGAGGGACCTCGTTGACAGCGACAGCGGCACCACAGGCACCACGCACCGTCTTCCTGCTCGCGCACACCGGGCGGCCGGCCGCCGTGCGCAGCGCCGAACTCGTCGTCCTGGGGCTGCTGCGCAGCGGCATCGGCGTCCGCGTCCTGGAGGCCGAGGCGGCGGACCTGCCGCTGCCGCCCTCCGTGGAGAAGATCCCCGACAACTGCCCCGAGGCGCTCGACGGCTGCGAGCTGATCATCGTCCTCGGCGGTGACGGGACGCTGTTGCGCGGCGCCGAGTTCTCCCGCGCCTCCGGCGTGCCGATGCTCGGCGTCAACCTGGGGCGGGTCGGCTTCCTCGCCGAGGCCGAGCGCGACGACCTCGACAAGGTCGTCGACCGGGTCGTCACCAAGGCGTACGAGGTCGAGGAGCGGATGACCCTGGACGTCGCCGTCTACCAGAACGGCGACGCCCTGCACCGCGACTGGGCGCTCAACGAGGCGGCCGTGCAGAAGGTGTCCCCGGAGCGGATGCTGGAGGTCGTCCTCGCCATCGACGGGCGGCCCGTCACCGGCTTCGGCTGCGACGGGGTGATCTGCGCGACGCCGACCGGCTCGACCGCGTACGCCTTCTCGGCCGGCGGCCCGGTCGTCTGGCCCGAGGTGGAGGCACTGCTCATGGTGCCGATCGGGGCGCACGCGCTCTTCGCCAAGCCGCTGGTCACCACCCCCGACTCGGTGCTCGCCGTCGAGGTCGAGCCGCACACCCCGCACGGGGTGCTGTGGTGCGACGGGCGGCGGACCGTCGAGCTGCCCGCGGGCGCGCGTGTCGAGGTGCGGCGCGGCGCCGTCCCGGTGCGGCTCGCCCGGCTCCACCACGCGTCCTTCACCGACCGGCTCGTCGCCAAGTTCGCGCTGCCGGTGTCGGGGTGGCGGGGCGCACCCCACTGACCGCCCGGATCGGGGGCGATGTGTCGGGGGCGATGTCGCGTCACGGCACGGAAACCTCGTATGGTCTGGGGCGTGCTGGAGGAGATGCGGATACGGTCGCTCGGGGTCATCGACGACGCGGTGGTCGAGCTGTCGCCCGGCTTCACCGCGGTGACGGGTGAGACCGGCGCGGGCAAGACCATGGTCGTCACGAGCCTGGGGCTGCTGCTCGGCGGACGGGCCGACCCGGCCCTGGTGCGGATCGGGGCGGGCTCGGCGGTCGTCGAGGGGCGGATCAGCCTGCCGCCCGGCGCGCCCGCCGCGCTGCGGGCCCGGGAGGCCGGGGCGGAGCTCGACGAGGGCGCCCTGCTGGTGACCCGTACGGTCTCCGCCGAGGGCCGCTCGCGGGCGCACCTCGGCGGGCGCTCGGTGCCCGTCGGGCTGCTCGCCGAGCTCGCCGACGAACTCGTCGCCGTGCACGGCCAGACCGATCAGCAGGGCCTGCTGAAGCCCGCCCGGCAGCGCGGCGCGCTCGACCGGTACGCGGGCGAGGCGGTGTCCGGACCGCTCGCCGCCTACGGCGAGGTGTACCGGCGGCTGCGGGCCGTCACCGCCGAGCTGGACGAGATCACCACCCGGGCACGTGAGCGAGCCCAGGAGGCCGATCTGCTGCGGTTCGGGCTCTCCGAGATCGAGGCGGTCGCGCCGCGGGCCGGGGAGGACACCGAACTGGCCGCGGAGGCGGAGCGGCTCGGGCACGCCGAGGCGCTCGCCTCGGCCGCCGCGCTCGCGCACGCCGCGCTCGCCGGAAACCCGGAGGACCCCGAGTCCGTCGACGCGACCACCCTGGTCGCCGGGGCGGGAAGGGCCCTGGAGGGCGTGCGGTCGCACGATCCGGCGCTGGCCGCGCTCGCCGACCGGATGGGGGAGATCTCCATCCTCCTCGCCGACGTGGCGCAGGAACTGGCGGGGTACGCCGACGACCTGGACGCCGACCCGCTGCGGCTCGCCGCGGTCGAGGAGCGGCGGGCCGCGCTCACCCAGCTGACCCGCAAGTACGGCGAGTCCGTCGGGGCCGTCCTGGCCTGGGCGGAGGAGAGCGCCGAGCGGCTCGGGGAGCTGGACGGCGACGACGACCGGGTGGGGGAGCTGACCGCCGAGCGGGACCGGCTCCGCGACGAGCTGTCCGTCCTCGCGCAGCGGCTCACCGACGCGCGGGTGGAGGCGGCGGCCCGGTTCGCCGGGGCCGTCACCGCCGAGCTGGCCTCGCTCGCCATGCCGCACGCGCGGGTGTCCTTCGACATCCGGCAGACCGAGGCCGCCGACGAGGCGTCGGGCGTCGAGGTCGGCGGGCGGCGGGTCGCGTACGGGCCGGCCGGCGCCGACGAGGTCGAGCTGCTGCTCGCCCCGCATCCCGGGGCCCCGCCGCGGCCCATCGCCAAGGGCGCGTCCGGTGGTGAGCTGTCCCGCGTGATGCTCGCCGTCGAGGTCGTCTTCGCCGGGGTCGACCCGGTGCCGACGTACCTCTTCGACGAGGTCGACGCGGGGGTCGGCGGCAAGGCGGCCGTGGAGATCGGCCGCCGCCTCGCCAAGCTCGCCCGCACCGCGCAGGTCGTCGTCGTCACCCACCTGCCGCAGGTGGCCGCCTTCGCCGACCGTCAGCTGCTCGTCGAGAAGACCAACGACGGCTCCGTCACCCGCTCGGGCGTCACCGTCCTGGAGGGCGAGGAGCGGGTCCGCGAACTCTCCCGCATGCTCGCCGGCCAGGAGGACTCCGAAACGGCCCGCGCCCACGCGGAAGAACTCCTGGCCACGGCCAGGGCGGACGCCTGATCCGGCGCCCCCGCCCGGCGGGGGCGCCGTCGCCCGACACCATCCGGGGGGCGCGCGGAGCGGGGGTGCGCGCTCGCTCGGACGGGTGAAGTCGGCGGTGGGTCGGCGCGGCGGAGGCCCGGAGGTTTCGGGCACGAAGCGGTGTCGGTGGCGGAACGTGCGTACGGGTGGGGGCCGGGGCTGGCATCCTTGGGCGCGTGACACAGCTCCGTACGGTCCAGGTGCTGGGCGGCGGCAGCGCGGGCAGCAGCGCTCACGTCCGATCACTCGCCTCGGGGCTGGTGGCGAGGGGTGTTCGGGTGACCGTGTGCGCTCCGGCCGAACTCGACCGTCTCTACGACTACTCCGGCGTCGGCGCGCACGTCGTGCCGCTGCCCCGCCGCAACGACCCGGCGACCGTGGGCGTGCTCCGCAACGCCTGCATCGGCGCCGACGTCGTCCACGCGCACGGGCTGCACGCCTCCGTGCGCGCCGCGCTCGCCGTCTCCGGGGGCGTCGGGCTCGCCCGCACCCCGCTCGTCACCACCTGGCACGGCCGGCCGCACACCGACGGGGCCATGGGCGGACTCGTACGGCTCCTGGAGCGCCGCACCGCGCGCGCTTCCGCCGTCGTCCTGGGCACCTCGTCCGAACTCGTCGACCGGGCCCGGCGGCGCGGGGCCAGGGACGCGCGGCTCGCCCCCGTCACCGTGCCCGCCGCGCGGTGGCCCGTCTGCCTCCACGACGGCAAGGCCCGGGCCGAGCTCGGCGCCGTCGACCGGCCGCTGCTCATGGCCGTCGGCGCGCTCGAAGCGGGACGGGGGTACGGGACGCTGCTCGACGCCGCCCGGGAGTGGCGGGAGCTCGACCCGCAGCCGCTGCTCGTGATCGCCGGGGAGGGGCGCGAGAGGGCCGCGCTCCAGCGGCGGATCGCCGCCGAGGGGCTCGCCGTCCGGATCGTCGGACGCCGCGACGACGTCGCCGAGCTGCTGGCCGCCGCGGACATCGCCGTACTGCCGTCCCGCCGGGAGGCCAGGTCCCTGCTGGCGCAGGAGGCGCTCCGGCTCGGCGTCCCGCTCGTCGCCACCGCGGTCGGCGGAGTGCCGGAACTCGTCGGCGACGCGGCCGAGCTGGTGCCGTACGGCGACGCGGGCGCCCTCGCGGCGGCCGTCCGGGGGCTCCTGGAGGACGCGGAGCGGCGGATGGACCTGGCGGCGGCGGGGCGCGTCCAGGCCGGGACGTGGCCGACGGAGGACGACACCGTCGCCCACGTCCTGAGCGTCTACGACGAGCTGTCCGCCCGCTGACTCACGAGGTGTGCCGGCGGGCCCGGAGGGCCAGGGAGAGCGCCAGGACCGTCTGGGGGTCGTCCAGGTCCGTGCCGAGGAGTTCGGAGATGCGGGCCAGGCGGTTGTAGAGGGTCTGGCGGTTGAGGTGGAGCTCGCGGGCCGTCTCCGCCTTGCGGCCCGCGTGCGCCAGATACGTCTCCAGGGTGGGGAGCAGCGGCGGGCGGGAGGCGCGGTCGTGGTCGCGGAGCGGGCCGATCGCCCGGTCGACGAAGGCCGCCAGGTCGGGGTGGTCGCGCAGCCGCCACAGCAGCAGGTCGATGTCGAGGCGCCGGGCGTCGTACCAGGGGCGGTCGGTGAGGCCCTGCGCCGCCGTGGCCGTCTCGGCCGCGTGCCGCAGCCCCGCGGACGCCGCCGCCCAGCCGCCGGCCATGCCGACCACCACGACCGGAGGGTGCGTCCCGGCGCCTTCGAGGCCGGCCCTTTCCACTCCGGCCCGCAGCGCCGCCGCGACCCGGTCGGCCACCGCGTTCCGCTCCGACTCCGAGCGCAGGCCCAGCAGGAGCGGGACCCGACCCTCGAAGGGGCGGACGCCGAGGAGCGCGGGGACGCCGACGGAGGCGAGCTCCTCGTGGACGGCGCGGGCGAGCAGCGCCCAGCTGCCGGAGGGGGAGAGTTCGGGGGCGAGCCGCATGACGACGGGCAGGAGCGGGCCGTCGCCCGGCCGGAAGCCGAGGACGCGGGCCTGCGCCGGAGCGTCCTCCGCGGTGATCCGGCCCTCCGCGAGGTCGGTGAGGAAGTCGCCGCGGCCGCGGGCCGCCAGCTCCTCCTCCTGCCGGGCCTGCATCAGGACGACGGCGAGGAGGCCCGCGGCCCGCTCGGCGGCCATCCGGTGGACGGGGGAGAGGGCGCCGGAGACCGCGAGCAGCACCAGGCGGGCCCGCACCGAGCCCGTCCCGGGGCCTCCGCCGGGGACGTCGACGAGGACCGTGCCGGTCGGCGGGCCGGACTCCCGGGCCGCGCGCTGGCCGCGGAGCCCGTCCCAGACCTGGAGCGGGTCGGCCGGTCCCGACTCGGTGCCCGCCGCGTACAGCAGCTGGCCGTCGGCGGTCTCCAGGAAGACCGGGTTCGCGGCGAAGTCGGAGAGGATCCGGAGGACCTGTGGCACCCCGCCGCCGCCGAGCAGCGCCTCCGTGCACTGCCGGTGGACCTCCTCGGCCTGCCGCTGGAGCGCGTAGTGGCCGTTGACGATCTCGGTGTGGATCTCCTCCGTGACCGCGACGAACGGCACCTCGCGGTGGAGCTGGACCAGTGGCAGCCCGGCGGAGCGGGCGGTCTCCACTATCGTCGCCGGCAGGCGGGCGAAGCGCGGGCCGAGCTCGACCACCAGGGCCGCGATGCCCCGGTCGGCGAGGCGCCGCACGAAGGCCCGCTGCTCGGCCGGGCGGGTGCCCAGTCCGAGACCGGTGGTCAGCAGCAGCTCGCCGCCCTTCAGCAGGGACGCGATGTTGGGCACCTCGCCCGCGTGCACCCACCGCACGGTCCGCTGGAGCCGGTCGGCGCCGGCGACGACCTCCGGGAGACCACTGCGGAGTCCCGGGAGTTCGAGTGCCCGTTGTACGGTGATGCCGCCCTGCGTGTCCATGGGCGGACGGTATCGCCCGTGGTGTTCCCGGGGTATCACCCGATGGTCACGGGACCGGACACTTCGTACAGGGGGGCGACAACTCGTCGTGTCGTGACAGGAATTGCGCGACCGGCTGTCGGTTGTGTCCTGCGTCACCCACCTCAGGGGGTTCAGGCCGCGGCGGCCGGGGTGATGTTGTGGTTGAGGCGGAAGACGTTGTCCGGGTCGTAGGCGGCCTTCACGGCGGCGAGCCGGGCGTAGTTGTCGGCGCCGAACCCGGCGACGACGCGCTGCTCGCCCTCCGCGCCGATGAAGTTGAGGTACACCGCCTCCGTCGTCCACGGCCGCATGTCGGTCCGCACGTCGTGCACCCACTGGATCGCGGCCCCGTCGAGCGCCGGGTCCTCCCAGGTGGCGAAGGGGTGGACGACCCAGGGGGCGCCGCGCCACGGCAGCGGGTAGTCGGAGGGGCCCCGGGCCGCCGCGCCGCCCAGCGGGAAGAGCACGTGCTGGGTGGCCGTCCCGGCCGGGATCCGCTCACCGCGGGCGCAGAAGACGTCCACGGCCTCGTCGGGGAGCGACCCCAGGTACTCCGCCGACCAGTAGTTCCGCAGCCCCGGCGGGTCGTCCAGCATGCACTGGAGGTCCGCGTAGGGGAGTTCCTGGACGAGCTCCACCACCGGCCGCAGCGCGGACAGCGGGGCCACCAGGTGCCGGAGGCCCGCCACCGACCCGGCGAAGGTGACCAGCGCGGACACCACCAGCTCGCCGACCAGATGCGGCGGCACGAAGGGCTCGGGCGGGGCCGGGAAGTACAGCACGCCGCCGCTCGCCTCGTCCGGCAGGGTCTCCATCATCGCCCGGTAGGCAGCCACCACGTCGGGCCCGGAGCGCGGCGGGAACAGCATCAGCGCGAAGCTCATCGCGGGCAGTTCGTGCAGCCGGAGCGTGAGCGAGGTCGCCACGCCGAAGTTGCCGCCGCCGCCGTGCAGCGCCCAGAACAGCTCCGGGTTCTCCTCGGCGTTCGCGACGACGTGCTTGCCCTCGGCCGTGACCAGCTCGGCGGCGAGCAGGTTGTCGCAGGCCAGCCCGAACTTCCGCTCCAGCCAGCCGGAGCCGCCGCCCAGGGTGAAGCCGGCGACGCCGGTCGTGGAGACCCTGCCTCCGGTGGTGGCCAGGTGGAAGGGCTGGGTGGCCCGGTCGAGGTGGCTCATCAGGGCGCCGCCCTCGACCCGTACCGTCATGTGCTCGGGGTCCGCGACCACGGCGTGCATCGCGCGCAGGTCGATCACCAGGCCGTCGTCGACGGCGGAGGTGCCGGCGACGCTGTGGCCGCCGCCGCGCACCGCGACGGTCAGCCCCGTCTCCCGCCCGAAGAGGATCGCGTTGGCCACATCGGCCTGGGTCGCGCACCGGGCGATGACCGCCGGGCGGCGGTCGATCATGCCGTTGTGGATGCGCCTGGCCTCGTCGTAGCCCGGATCGCCGGGGACGAGGACCTCACCCGCCAGGTCCTCGCGGAGGCCGGCGAGGGCGGTGTCCGGAACGTGGAACCGGGGAGCCATCGGGCGCCCCCTTTCGTACGGGGGCCGGGACACTCTCATGGTAGGTCCGGCCCCCGGGGCCTGCCGCTCGGCCGGTCAGCCGCCGTAGGCGCCGCTGGCGGTCAGCCGCAGGGCGGTGTCGATCAGCGGCACGTGGCTGAACGCCTGCGGGAAGTTGCCCACCTGCCGCTGGAGCCGAGGGTCCCACTCCTCGGCGAGCAGCCCCAGGTCGTTGCGGAGCGAGAGCAGCTTCTCGAAGAGGGTGCGGGCCTCGTCGACCCGGCCGATCATCGCCAGGTCGTCGGCGAGCCAGAAGGAACAGGCGAGGAACGCGCCCTCGTCGCCCTCCAGGCCGTCGACGCCCGCCTCCTCGCCGGCCGTCGGGTAGCGCAGCACGAAGCCGTCCTCGGTGGACAGCTCCCGCTGGATCGCCTCGATGGTGCCGATCACCCGCTTGTCGTCCGGCGGCAGGAAGCCCATCTGCGGGATCAGCAGCAGCGAGGCGTCCAGCTCCTTGGAGCCGTACGACTGGGTGAAGGTGTTCCGCTCCTTGTCGTAGCCCTTCTCGCAGACGTCCCGGTGGATCTCGTCGCGCAGCTCGCGCCAGCGCTCGAGGGGGCCGTCCGCGTCGCCGGACTCGATCAGCTTGATGGTGCGGTCCACCGCCACCCAGGCCATCACCTTGGAGTGGGTGAAGTGCCGGCGCGGGCCGCGGACCTCCCAGATGCCCTCGTCGGGCTGGTTCCAGTTCTTCTCCAGGTAGTTGATCAGCTTGATCTGGAGCAGGGCCGCGTAGTCGTTGCGGGACAGGCCCGTCATGTGGGCCAGGTGCAGGGCCTCGGTGACCTCGCCGTACACGTCGAGCTGGAGCTGGTTGGCGGCGCCGTTGCCGACCCGGACCGGGCCGGAGTTCTCGTACCCCGGCAGCCAGTCCAGCTCCGCCTCGCCGAGCTCCCGCTCGCCGGCGATGCCGTACATGATCTGGAGGTTCTCCGGGTCGCCGGCGACCGCCCTGAGCAGCCAGTCCCGCCAGGCGCGGGCCTCCTCGCGGTAGCCGGTGCGCAGCATCGAGGAGAGGGTGATGGCCGCGTCCCGGAGCCAGGTGTAGCGGTAGTCCCAGTTCCGTACGCCGCCGATCTCCTCCGGCAGCGAGGTGGTCGGCGCGGCGACGATGCCGCCGGTCGGCGCGTACGTGAGCGCCTTCAGGGTGATCAGCGAGCGGACCACGGCCTCGCGGTAGGGGCCGTGGTACGTGCAGTGCGTCACCCAGTCGCGCCAGAAGTCGGTGGTCGCCGTGAGCGAGCCCTCCGGGTCCGGCAGCGGGGGCGGCTCCTTGTGCGAGGGCTGCCAGGAGAGGGTGAAGGCGATCCGCTCGCCGGCGGTGACGGTGAACTCGGAGTACGTGGTGAGGTCCTCGCCGTGGGTCTCCGCCTCGGTGTCGAACCAGACGGAGTCGGGCCCGGCCACCGCGACCGTGCGGTCGCCGACCTTGTGGACCCAGGGCACGATCCGGCCGTAGCTGAACCGCATCCGCAGGGCGGAGCGCATCCGCACCCGGCCGCTGATCCCCTCCACGATCCGGATCAGCTGGGGAGCGCCGTCACGCGGCGGCATGAAGTCGGTCACCCGGACCGTGCCGCGCGGGGTGTCCCACTCGGACTCCAGGACCAGCGAGTCGCCCCGGTAGCGGCGGCGGTCGGCGGGGGCGGGCTCGGCGTCGGCGGGGCCCGCCGGGCCCACTCTCCAGAAGCCGTGTTCCTCGGTGCCGAGCAGACCCGCGAAGACCGCGTGCGAGTCGAAGCGGGGGAGGCAGAGCCAGTCGACACTGCCGTCCCGGCAGACCAGCGCCGCGGTCTGCATGTCTCCGATGAGTGCGTAATCCTCGATACGCCCGGCCACGTGCTTCACTCCAGTCGTACGGCCTGTCCGCCCCTCGGGGCGCGTGCAGCAATGCTTGCGAGTTGCGAGAGGTGCCCGCGGTGCCAGTGTGCGGGATGGCCGGCTCCGACAGCGGGTCGAGAGGGAAGCGACACGGCTCCCGGTCCGGTTCCACGGGCGGGGGTGGTGCCGTCGGCCGGCCGCCCGGGACGTGGCCGGGCGGGATGGTCCGCACCCTAGTGATCGTGATGATCGCCAGGGTAACGCGCTGCTCCACTCGGGTGAACAAGGTGTTCCCCGGACGTTTGCCCGAACGTTTCCCCTGGGCCTCCTCCCTGCCCCCGCCCCTGGTCGGGGCCCTGACGGCGGTCGGGTCCCGAAGGCGCTCGTGGTCCCGTACGCCGGGCGGTTCCGGTCCGGTACGCAGGCCCGCCCCGGGCGGAACCGGGCGGTCCGCCGGATCCCCCGGACGGCCCCGCCGGGAGCTGTTCCGCGCGGTCCGCCGGTGTGCCGACCGTGTGGCCGGAAGCGGTCTCCCGATGTCACTGATACCCTGGTACCCCGTGGACCGGTGGGAAACGGCGCCAGCCGAAACCCCCGAAACCGCAGCGACGGCACCCCCGATTCTCCCGGAGGACCAGCCGCTTCGCACCTCCAGAACGCGACCACGGGAGCCCCCTCTTGGCGATGCCGCCCAACACCACGACGACCAAGCACATCTTCGTCACCGGGGGTGTCGCCTCCTCCCTCGGCAAGGGCCTGACCGCCTCCAGCCTGGGTGCGCTCCTCAAGGCCCGCGGCCTGCGGGTCACGATGCAGAAGCTCGACCCGTACCTCAACGTCGACCCGGGCACGATGAACCCCTTCCAGCACGGTGAGGTGTTCGTCACCAACGACGGCGCCGAGACCGACCTGGACATCGGCCACTACGAGCGCTTCCTCGACGTCGACCTCGACGGCTCGGCCAACGTCACCACCGGCCAGGTCTACTCGCAGGTCATCGCCAAGGAGCGGCGCGGCGAGTACCTCGGCGACACCGTGCAGGTCATCCCGCACATCACCAACGAGATCAAGTCGCGGATCCGCCGCATGGCGACCGACGACGTCGACGTGGTCATCACCGAGGTCGGCGGCACCGTCGGCGACATCGAGTCGCTGCCCTTCCTGGAGACCGTCCGCCAGGTCCGCCACGAGGTCGGCCGCGACAACGTCTTCGTCGTGCACATCTCGTTGCTGCCCTACATCGGCCCCTCCGGCGAGCTGAAGACCAAGCCGACCCAGCACTCGGTCGCCGCCCTGCGCAACATCGGCATCCAGCCCGACGCGATCGTGCTGCGCGCCGACCGCGAGGTCCCGACCGCCATCAAGCGCAAGATCTCGCTGATGTGCGACGTCGACGAGGCCGCCGTGGTCGCCGCCATCGACGCCAAGTCGATCTACGACATCCCGAAGGTGCTGCACTCCGAGGGCCTCGACGCCTACGTGGTGCGCAAGCTCGACCTGCCCTTCCGCGACGTGGACTGGACCGTCTGGGAGGACCTCCTGGACCGTGTCCACAACCCCGACCACGAGGTCACCGTCGCGCTCGTCGGCAAGTACATCGACCTGCCCGACGCCTACCTCTCGGTCACCGAGGCCATGCGCGCCGGCGGCTTCGCCAACAAGGCGCGGGTCAAGGTCAAGTGGGTTACCTCCGACGACTGCAAGACCCAGGCCGGCGCCGAGAAGCAGCTCGGCGACTGCGACGCGATCCTGATCCCCGGCGGCTTCGGCGACCGCGGTGTGTCCGGCAAGGTCGGCGCCATCCAGTACGCCCGCGAGAACAAGGTGCCGCTGCTCGGCATCTGCCTCGGCCTCCAGTGCATCGTCATCGAGGCGGCCCGGAACCTGGCGGGCATCCCCGAGGCGAACTCCACCGAGTTCGACCCGGCCACCGCGCACCCCGTCGTCTCCACGATGGAGGAGCAGCTCGCCTACGTGGAGGGCGCCGGCGACCTGGGCGGCACGATGCGCCTGGGCCTCTACCCGGCGAAGCTCGCCGAGGGTTCGGTCGTCCGCGCGGCCTACGCCGACGAGCCGTACGTCGACGAGCGCCACCGGCACCGCTACGAGGTGAACAACGCGTACCGCGCCGAGCTGGAGAAGAAGGCCGGCCTGGTCTTCTCCGGCACCTCCCCGGACAACAAGCTCGTCGAGTTCGTCGAGTACCCGAAGGAGATCCACCCCTACCTGGTCGCCACCCAGGCGCACCCGGAGCTGAAGTCCCGCCCGACCCGCCCGCACCCGCTCTTCGCGGGCCTGGTCAAGGCGGCCGTCGAGCGCAAGACGGCCAAGTAGTACGGAGCGTTAACGTAGCCGGGGTACGGGTTCTCGCACGAGGACCCGTACCCCGGCTTTCGTATGTGGGAGGACTACCGATGCAGGTGCAGGACACCCCGGAGGAGTGGCGGGTCGCCGCGACCACGACCCCCTTCACGGGCAACAAGACGAGTGTCCGCACGGACGACGTGGTGATGCCGGACGGCTCGGTCGTCCGGCGCGACTACCAGGTCCACCCGGGCTCCGTGGCCGTGCTGGCCGTGGACGACCAGGACCGGGTGCTGGTGCTGCGTCAGTACCGCCACCCGGTGCGGCAGAAGCTGTGGGAGATCCCCGCGGGTCTCCTCGACGTGCCCGGCGAGAACCCGCTGCACGCCGCCCAGCGCGAGCTGTACGAGGAGGCGCACGCCAAGGCGGGGGAGTGGCGGGTGCTCACGGACGTGTACACCACCCCGGGCGGCTGCGACGAGGCCGTACGGATCTTCCTGGCGCGCGACCTGGCCGAGGCGGAGGGCGAGCGGTACGAGGTCTCCGAGGAGGAGGCCGACATGGAGGTGGCGCGGGTCCCGCTGGACGAGCTGGTGCGCGGGGTCCTCGCCGGCGAGCTGCACAACAACTGCCTGGTCGTGGGCGTGCTGTCGCTGGTCGCCGCGCGGGCGGGCGACGGCCTCGACGCGCTGCGCCCGGCGGACGCGCCCTGGCCGGCCCGCCCCTTCGAGGCGTAGCGCCCCGCGTTCCGCCGGGGCATGCCACCCGCCCCGGCGGGCCGCGCGCCCCGACGGAGAGGGCAGACCGGTGTGACTGTCTGCTGATCCGATCGGGGGATGTGTCCGCCGCGCTCCGCCGGGTCCGTGGCGGGGGCTGAACTACGCTCGTACACGCCCGTGCGGAGTCCCCCGCGGGATCGGCTCGTGCGCAGGTGGACGGGAGTGTGGCCCGTGACGGATCAGGCGGTGGCAGCGGCCGGCAGCCGGCAGTTCTACGGCCGGCAGCGGGAGTTGAAGGCCCTCCGCGCCGACATCGAGCGGACCGGCCTGGACACCCTCACCGGCCGCAAGGCGCCCCGCGCCCGCGTCCTCCTCGTCGCGGGCCGGCCGGGCTCCGGCCGCACCGCGCTCGCCGAGGAACTGATCGCCTCGGTCGCCGGCCGCTACCCCGACGGCGTCTACCGGGCCCGGCTCACCGAGCCCGGCGGCGAGCCCGTCCCCACCGCCCGGGCCGCCCGCGAACTCCTCCGCGACCTCGGGGTCGCCGAGCCGCCCGGCGCCGCAGAGGTCGAACTGACCGAACTGGTCCGCGAGGCCCTCGGCGGACGCCGGGCGGTGCTGCTCCTCGACGACGCCGTCGACGCCGAACAGGCCGACCCGCTGCTCCCCGACAACCCCGACGCCCTCGTCGTCGCGGTGACCCGGGGGCCGCTCACCGGGATCCCGGACGTGCGGCCCTGCACCCTCGGCGGGCTCGACCCCAAGTCGGCCATCGAGCTGCTGACCTCCGCCACCGGATCGGTCCGCATCACCGTCGACCCGCAAGCCGCGGAGGCACTGGTCGAGGAGTGCGGCGGCCTGCCCGGCGCGGTGGTGCTGGCCGGCGGCTGGCTGGCCGGCCGGCCGGAGACCTCCGTCGCCGACCTCGCCAAACGGCTCCGCGGCCTGAACGGCGACCCCCTCACCCGTACCTTCCTCCTCGCCCACCAGGCGCTGGCCCAGCCGGCCGCGCGGATACTGCGCTATCTGGCGCTCGCCCCGCTCGGCCGGGCCGACGCCCACACCGCCTCCGCCCTGGCCGGCTGCTCGGTCTCGGCGGCGGCGGCCACCCTCGCGGACTTCGCCCGCCTGGGCCTGGTCACCGAGACCGGGGACGGGGAGTACGAGGCCCCCGGCCATCTCGTCCCCCTGCTCCGCGCCCAGCTGGAGGAGCGCGACCGGCCCGCCGAGGTGCAGCTCGCCCGGGCCCGGATGCTGGAGCGGACCGTGCGGCTCCTCCAGTCCTGCCGCGCGGTCACCGAACCCGAGGGCTCCCCGGCCCGGCGCAGGCTCGCCGGGCTGCCGCGCGCCCTGCGCTTCGCCACCTCCGAGGACGCCGCGCGGTGGCTCACCGCACGGCGGCCCGCGCTGCTCGCCTGTGCCCGGCTGGCCGTCGCCGACGGGGAGCTGGACACCCTCGCCCGCCGGCTCATCGCCTCCCTGGTCCGGGCGCTCACCGCGCACGGCGGCGCCGAGGCGGCCGCCCCCGACCTCTACGGGCTGCACGGGCTGGTCCTCGACGTCGCCGAGCGGCGCGGGCTGCACCGCGAGCGGGCGGCCGCCCTCCTGAACCTCGGCGACCTCGATGCCGGGACCGGTCGCGCCAAGGACGCGTTGCTGCGATATCGGTTGGCATGGGAGGCCGGAAGGCAAGCAAATGATCCGTATGCCACCGGTCGCGCAATGGAATCCGTAGGTGGCAGCTATCAGGAGCTCGGCGACTGGCAGCGGGCCGGCGACTGGTACGGCCGCGCCCTCGCCCAGCGCCTCGCCCATGACGAGCGGGCCGACCAGGCGCGCCTGTACGCCCGCCTCGGCGCCGTACAGACCTATGCCGGGCGGTACGGGGAGGCGCTGCGGCACTGGCGGGCGGCCGCGGCCGGATACCGCAGGCTCGGCGATCTCCCGGGCCACGCACGGGCGTTGAGCGAGGCGGCGCGCGTGCAGGAGTACGCGGGGCGGCCGGAGGAGTCGCTGCGGACCTGCGAGGAGGCGGTCGAGTGGGCGCGCCGGGCCCGGGACACCCGGCTCCAGGCGGCGCTCCAGCTCCGGCTCGCCGACACCCTCGACCGGCTCGGGGACCCCGCGGCGGCCCGGCTGCACCGGGCTGCGGCTGATCGTCTTCTGGAAACGGAACGCTTTGCCTACGAAATCCGCAGTGGGTCCGCAGAAGATTAGTACTTTGAAAGGCTAGACAGCGGGAACTCCTTCATTAGACTGGTTCTGCCGCGTTCGAGCGTGGTCTGCCTCGGTGTGCCGCAGTGCATCCGGGTATGTATCGCAGTGCACCAGTTATCCCCCCTGATTCAAGGACCGTGATCGACGATGAAGGTCGGCATCCCCCGCGAGGTCAAGAACAACGAGTTCCGCGTGGCCATCACCCCCGCCGGTGTCCACGAGCTCGTCCGCAACGGCCACCAGGTCTTCATCGAGCAGAACGCCGGCGTCGGCTCCTCGATCACGGACGAGGAGTACGTCGCCGCGGGCGCCGCGATCCTCGCGACCGCGGACGAGGTCTGGGCCACCGCCGACCTGCTCCTCAAGGTCAAGGAGCCGATCGCGGAGGAGTACCACCGCCTCCGCAAGGACCAGACGCTCTTCACCTACCTGCACCTCGCCGCCTCCAAGGAGTGCACGGACGCCCTCCTGGAGTCCGGCACCACCGCCATCGCGTACGAGACGGTCGAGACCGCGAACCGCGCGCTCCCGCTGCTCGCCCCGATGTCCGAGGTCGCGGGCCGCCTGGCCCCGCAGGTCGGCGCCTACCACCTGATGCGCTCGGCCGGCGGCCGCGGCGTGCTCCCCGGCGGCGTCCCCGGCACCCACGCCGGCAAGGCGGTCGTGATCGGCGGCGGCGTCTCCGGCTGGAACGCCACCCAGATCGCCGTCGGCATGGGCTTCCACGTGACCCTGCTCGACCGCGACATCAACAAGCTCCGCGAGGCCGACAAGATCTTCGGCACCAAGGTGCAGACGATCGTCTCCAACGCCTACGAGCTGGAGAAGGCCGTCGTCGAGGCCGACCTCGTCATCGGCGCCGTCCTCATCCCGGGCGCCAAGGCCCCGAAGCTGGTCACCAACGAGCTCGTCGCCAAGATGAAGCCCGGAAGTGTCCTTGTCGACATCGCCATCGACCAGGGCGGCTGCTTCGAGGACTCGCACCCGACCACCCACGCCGAGCCGACCTTCCAGGTCCACAACTCGGTCTTCTACTGCGTCGCCAACATGCCCGGCGCGGTCCCGAACACCTCCACCTACGCCCTCACCAACGCCACGCTGCCCTACATCGTGTCGCTGGCGAACAACGGCTGGGTCGAGGCCGTCCGCCGCGACGCCGCCCTCGCCCTGGGTCTCAACACCCATGACGGCAAGGTGGTTTACAAGGAGGTCGCCGAGGCGCACGGCTACGAGCACGTCGAGCTGAGCACCCTCGTCGGCTGACCCTCGGGCGCCCCACCGGCGGTCCGACGGGCGGCCCCGTCAACCCCACCGTCAATGTCACACACCCGGCCGGACCTTGTTCGACAAGGTCCGGCCGGCTGTGTCTCCGGCCACGCCAAAACGTTCGGTCAACTCGCGTCGAACGTAACCCTTTAACCGTTTCGCACACCCCTGAAACGTGTGGATGCATGGCTGTGCACCCTTGACAGAGGCGTGTTCGGTTGCCGACACAACGGGCCGGGTCCGGGCGATTGTGTTGCTGCGGACCGGTGACACGCCATAGAGTCGCCAACCGTCGGCATGGTGCCACGCTGACAGATCGATAAATGTTCCTGGTCACATCCAAGGAGGTAAGACGACTTGTGAATGAGTCGACATTTACTCCCGGGAGCGGTGCGCCAGGTGCCCCGGTCGGCTCCGTCGCGGTGCGGACCTTCGCGACGCACCAGCCCATGACGACAACCCACACGCTGAAGACGATGGACGGCCTACACGTGAACGCCACGGCCGGCAACGAGATGGGCCGAGAGTCCACCCACTTCGCCGCCTACGACGAGCTGCCCGAGGGGCACTTCTACGACCCCGACGCCGAGTACGAGCCCGACCCGGAGTACGCGGCCACCCTCGCGCCCGACGCTGCCCGTCAGCGCCGCGAGCGGATCGGCCCGACCGGACGGCCGCTGCCGTACTTCCCGATCCCGGGCCCGCTGACCGACCACGGCCCCGCCAAGATCATCGCGATGTGCAACCAGAAGGGCGGCGTCGGCAAGACCACGTCGACCATCAACCTGGGCGCCGCGCTGGCCGAGTACGGACGACGGGTGCTGCTCGTCGACTTCGACCCGCAGGGAGCCCTGTCGGTCGGCCTCGGCGTGAACCCGATGGAGCTCGACCTCACCGTCTACAACCTGCTCATGGAGCGGGGCATGTCGGCGGACGAGGTGCTGCTCAAGACGGCGGTCCCCAACATGGACCTGCTGCCGAGCAACATCGACCTCTCCGCCGCCGAGGTGCAGCTGGTCTCCGAGGTCGCGCGCGAGTCCACGCTCCAGCGCGCCCTCAAGCCGCTGATGAACGACTACGACTACATCGTGATCGACTGTCAGCCCTCGCTCGGCCTGCTGACCGTGAACGCGCTGACGGCGGCCCACAAGGTCATCGTCCCGCTGGAGTGCGAGTTCTTCGCGCTGCGCGGTGTCGCCCTGCTGACCGAGACCATCGAGAAGGTGCAGGAGCGGCTCAACCCCGAGCTGGAGCTCGACGGCATCCTCGCCACCATGTACGACTCCCGGACCGTGCACTCCCGCGAGGTGCTCGCGCGGGTCGTCGAGGCCTTCGACGACCACGTGTACCACACGGTGATCGGCCGGACGGTGCGCTTCCCGGAGACCACGGTCGCCGGCGAGCCCATCACCACGTACGCCTCCAACTCCGTGGGCGCCGCCGCCTACCGCCAGCTCGCCAGGGAGGTGCTCGCCCGGTGTCACGCCGAGTGAGTCTGCCCGGAGCCGACGAACTCTTCCGTACGACCGGGGGGATGGCGCTGCAGTCGTCCTCGCCCCGCCGAACCGTTCCCGCTCCGGCGGGCGAGAGCGACACGGCGGCCGGCGCGGACGGCGGTGCCTCCGGCTCCGCCGAGCACGCCGCGGCCGAGTCGGAGGCGGACGGGCCGCGCGCCCGGGAGACCGAGTCGGTCCCCGCCCAGCAGTCCGCCGCCGCGAAGCCGGCCGCCCAGGCGGCGGCGCCCGCACGGCGCCGGGGCCGCACCACGAACCGGCGTCCCAGCGGACGGGAGCGCCACGACGAGAAGATCACGGTCTACGTCTCCGCCGAGGAGCTGATGGACCTGGAGCACGCGCGCCTCGTGCTGCGCGGCGAGCACGGCCTCGCCGTCGACCGCGGGCGGATCGTCCGCGAGGCGGTCGCCGTGGTCCTGGCGGACCTGGAGTCCCGCGGCGACGCGAGCATCCTCGTCCGCCGTCTGCGCGGCCGCTGAGGGTAGCCTGCGGGCGGCACCGCCCCCGTACCCCTGGAACCGCCCCCGATGCGTCCGCCCGCTGACGAAACGTCCCGCCCACCGCGCCGCCGCGCGCTGGGACGGGGCGGCGGGCTGCCCGGGTCCGCACCGGCCGGGGCGCGGGAGTCCGCACCGGCGGAGGCGCCTGAGGCCGGACCGGTGGCCGCGCCCGAGGCCGGACCGGAGACCGCGCCTGAGGCCGGACCGGTGGCCGGCGCGGCGTCCCGGACCGCCACGGAGCCGGGCCCCGGGCCCGCGGTCCAGGAGCCGGGCCCCGAGCCCGCCGTGCCGGAGCCGCCCACGGAGCCCGCCCCGGCGCCTGCCCCGGAACCCGTCACTGAGCCCGTCACGGAGCCCGCCGCCGAGCCCGCCCCGGAGCCCGCTCCCGCGGGCGAGGGTGCGCCCGGGGGCGGTGAGGTCGGGGACGGGCGGTTCACGGTGCGCCTCGCGAACTTCGAGGGGCCGTTCGATCTGCTGCTCCAGCTGATCACCAAGCACAAGCTGGACGTCACCGAGGTCGCGCTCTCCCAGGTCACCGACGAGTTCATGGCCCACATCCGGAACCTCGGACCGGACGGGGACCTCGACCAGACCACCGAGTTCCTGGTCGTCGCCGCCACCCTGCTCGACCTCAAGGCCGCCCGGCTGCTGCCCGCCGCCGAGGTGGAGGACGAGGCCGACCTCGCCCTCCTGGAGGCCCGCGACCTGCTCTTCGCCCGGCTCCTCCAGTACCGCGCGTACAAGCGGATCGCCGAGATCTTCGCCGAGCGCTGGGAGGCGGAGGGCCGGCGCCGGCCGCGGACCGTCGGCCTGGAGCCGCACCACGCCGAGCTGCTGCCCGAGGTCGTCCTCTCGATCGGCGCCGAGGGCTTCGCGAAGCTCGCCGTGAAGGCCATGCAGCCCAAGGCCGCGCCGCAGGTCTACGTGGACCACATCCACGCCCCGCTGGTCAGCGTCCAGGAGCAGGCGGGCATCGTCGCCGCCCTGCTGCGCGAGCGCGGCGCCGCCTCCTTCCGGGAGCTGGTCGAGGACGCCGGGGACACCCTCACCGTCGTCGCCCGCTTCCTCGCCCTCCTGGAGCTCTACCGGGAGAAGGCCGTCGCCCTCGACCAGGAGGACCCGCTCGGCGAGCTCACGGTCTCCTGGACCGGCGGCGACGGTGAGACACGCGTCACGGCCGAGTTCGACCAGGAAGCACCGGAGCCCTCATGAGCGACCTCAAGCCCGCCCTCGAAGCCGTCCTGATGGTCGTCGACGAGCCCGCCGGCGAGGCCCACCTCGCCAAGGTCCTCGACCGCACCCCGCGCGAGGTCGCCGACGCCCTGCACGAACTGGCCGACGAGTACACCGCCGACGGGCGCGGCTTCGAGCTGCGGCGGGTCGCCGGCGGCTGGCGCTACTACACCCGCCCCGCCCACGCCGCCGCCGTCGAGGCGTTCGTCCTGGACGGCCAGCAGGCCCGGCTGACCCAGGCCGCGCTGGAGACCCTGGCGGTGGTCGCGTACCGCCAGCCGGTCAGCCGCTCCCGGGTCTCCGCCGTCCGCGGGGTCAACTGCGACGGCGTGATGCGGACCCTCCTCCAGCGGGGTCTGGTGGAGGAGGCGGGCGCGGAACCCGAAACAGGTGCGATCCTGTACAGGACGACGAACTACTTCCTGGAGCGGATGGGCCTGCGCGGCCTGGACGAGCTCCCGGAGCTCGCGCCCTTCCTCCCGGAGGCGGACGCGGTCGAACCGGACTCCCTGGAAGGCGTTCCGTCGTTCGATCCCGACAGGGACGAACCAGCGGACGAAGAGACGACGGAAGCGTGATGCGAAGCAGCAGCGGCAGGAACAGCGGAAGCAACGGCGGGAGCCGTGGTGCCAAGAGCGGCGGCCGCGGCAACAACTACCGGGGCGCGGGCAACGGCCGCGACGAGCGCGGCCAGAGCGCCGGCCGCCCCCGCAAGGCCCGCCCCGAGGAGCGCAGCTACGACGTGAGCATGCCCTCGGACGGAGCCAAGGGCGGCTCGGCCCCCCGCAAGGGCCGCGGCGACGCCGCCCGCGGCGGTGCCAAGGGCGGCCCCCGGCAGTCCCCGAAGCAGCAGCCGCAGCGGGGCGGCGGCCGCACGGCCCCGGCGCGCTCGCGCGAGTACGAGGCCAGGACCGAGGAGCGCAACCGCGAGCGGTACGCGAACAAGCCCCAGGTCAAGACCCCCAAGACCTTCCCGGGCGCCGAGCAGGAGGGCGAGCGGCTGCAGAAGGTGCTGGCCCGCGCCGGTTACGGCTCGCGCCGTGCCTGCGAGGAGCTGGTCGAGCAGGCCCGCGTGGAGGTCAACGGCGAGATCGTCCTGGAGCAGGGCCTCCGCGTGGACCCGGAGAAGGACGAGATCCGTGTCGACGGCCTGACCGTCGCCACCCAGTCGTACCAGTTCTTCGCGCTGAACAAGCCGGCCGGCGTCGTCTCCACCATGGAGGACCCGGACGGCCGCCAGTGCCTGGGCGACTACGTCACCAACCGCGAGACCCGGCTCTTCCACGTCGGCCGGCTCGACACGGAGACCGAGGGCATCATCCTGCTCACCAACCACGGCGAGCTGGCCCACCGTCTCACCCACCCCAAGTACGGCGTGAAGAAGACGTACCTGGCCGCCATCACCGGCCCGCTGCCCCGCGAGGTCGGCAAGCGGCTCAAGGACGGCATCGAGCTGGAGGACGGCTACGCCCGCGCCGACCACTTCCGCGTGGTCGAGCAGACCGGCAAGAACTACCTGGTCGAGGTCGTGCTCCACGAGGGCCGCAAGCACATCGTCCGCCGGATGCTCGCCGAGGCGGGCTTCCCGGTCGAGAAGCTGGTCCGCACCGCCTTCGGCCCGATCGGCCTGGGCGACCAGAAGTCGGGCTGGCTGCGCCGCCTGTCCAACACCGAGGTCGGCATGCTGATGAAGGAAGTCGGCCTGTAGGACCCGCCTCCCGGCCGGAAGGGCCCCGTATCCGCATCGCGGATCCGGGGCCCTTCGCGTTCTCCCTTGTGCGCGGCGCCCGCCACCTTTTATAGTCAGGGTGACTCTTAAGGAGGCGGGTGTGAGCCTCGCTGACGTACTCGAACCCCTCCAGCGGCCCCTCTTCACGCTGCTGGACACCCCGGTCGCCTGGACCGAGGTCCTCGGCTTCGGCAGCGGCGCCCTGTGCGTCTGGCTCGTCGCCCGGCAGCACCTCGCCAACTGGCCGGTCGGCATCGCCAACAACCTCTTCTTCGTCCTGCTCTTCACCCAGGCCGGCCTCTACGCCGACGCCGGCCTCCAGATCGTCTTCATCGTCCTCGCCGCCTACGGCTGGTGGACCTGGACCCACGGGGGTGGACCAGGTTCTTCCGAGGCCCTTCCGGTGCGGCGCACCACCCGCACCGAGTGGACCTGGCTGCTCGCGGCGGGGACGGTGGGGACCCTCGCCCTCACCCTCCTGCTCGACCGCGCCACCGACTCCACCGTCCCCTTCTGGGACGCCCTCACCACCGGCCTCTCCCTCATGGCCACCTACGGCCAGTGCCGCAAGCGCCTGGAGTCCTGGTGGCTGTGGATCGCCGCCGACGTGGTCTACATCCCCCTGTACGCCCACAAGGGCCTCTACCTGACCTCGCTGCTGTACGCCGGCTTCCTGGCCCTCTGCGTGGCCGGGCTGCGCGGCTGGAGCCGCGGCCTCGCCGCCGGGCGGCGACCGCTGGAGGCTGCCGCGTGAGCACCCGCCACGGCCACGGCCTCGTCCTCGGCAAGTTCTACCCGCCGCACGCGGGCCACCACCACCTCGTCCGCGGCGCCCTCGCCGCCTGCGAGCGCGTCACCGTCCTCGTCTGCGCCTCCTCCGTCGAGTCCGTGCCGCTGGAGGAGCGGGTCGCCTGGATGCGCGAGGTCCACCCCGACGCCCTCGTCGTCGGCGCCGTCGACGACATCCCCGTCGACCTCACCGACCCGGACGTCTGGGACGCCCACATGGCCGTCTTCCGGGCCGCCGTCCCCGAGCCCGTCGACGCCGTCTTCAGCTCGGAGCCGTACGGCGCGGAACTCGCCCGCCGCTTCGGCGCCGTGTCCGTCCTCGTCGACCCCGACCGGACCGCCTTCCCCGTCTCCGGCACCGCCGTCCGCGCCGACCCCGCGGGCTGCTGGGACCACCTCGCCGCACCCGTCCGGGCCGCGCTCACCCGCCGCGTCGTCGTCCTCGGCGCCGAGTCCACCGGCACCACCACCCTGGCGCTCGCCCTCGCCGACCACTACCGGCGGCGCGGCGGGGTCTGGGCGCGCACCCGGTACGTCCCCGAGTACGGCCGCGCGTACAGCGAACTCAAGCTCGCCGAACTGCGGGCCGTCCGCCCCGGCGCCGACTGGTCCGAGGTCGCCTTCCACACCGCCGACTTCCCCGTCATCGCCCAGCGCCAGGCCGAGCTGGAGGAGGAGGCCGCCCGCGACGGCTCGCCCGTCCTCCTCTGCGACACCGACGCCTTCGCCACCACCATCTGGCACGAGCGGTACCTGGGCACCACCAGCGCCGCCACCGGCGAGATCGCCGCCCGCGGCCGGCAGCACCTGTGGCTGCTCACCGACCACCGGGGCGTCGACTTCGAGGACGACGGGCTCCGCGACGGCGAACACCTCCGCCCCTGGATGACCGCCCGCTTCCTCACCCAGCTCGCCCACAGCGGCCGCCGCACCGTCGTCCTCACCGGCCCCCACGAGGAACGCCTCGCCACCGCCGTCGCCGCCGTCGACGCCCTGCTCGCCGAGGGCTGGCACTTCACCGACCCCCTCCCGGAGCGCCGATGAACAGCACCCCGCGGCGCCCCGAGGGGTACGACCCCCGGGCCTTCGAGCCCTTCGCCGTCACCGTCGACCTCGCCGTCCTCACCGTCCGCGCCGGCCGGCTGCACGTCCTCCTCGTCCAGCGCGGCCAGGAGCCGTACGCCGGCGCCTGGGCGCTCCCCGGCGGCTTCGTGCTGCCCCGCGAGTCCGCCGGCACCGCGGCCCGCCGCGAACTCGCCGAGGAGACCGGACTGTCCGGCGCCACCGTCGCCGGGCTCCACCTCGAACAGCTCCGGACCTACACCGAACCCGAACGCGACCCCAGGATGCGGGTCGTCTCGGTCGCGTACACGGCGCTCGTCCCCGACCTGCCCGAGCCGCGCGGCGGCGGCGACGCCGCCGAGGCCCGCTGGCTGCCCTACGACGAGGTCCCGCCGCTCGCCTTCGACCACGACCGCATCCTCGCCGACGCCCGGACACGCGTCGGCGCCAAGCTGGAGTACACCTGCCTCGCCACCGCCTTCTGCCCGCCCGAGTTCACCCTCGGCGAGCTCCGGCAGGTGTACGAGACGGTCTGGGGCGTCCCGCTGGACCGCCCCAACTTCCGGCGCAAGGTCCTCACCACGCCCGGCTTCGTCGAGGCCGTGGAGGGACCGCCGCGCCGCACCGGCGGACGGGGGAAACCGGCCGCGCTCTACCGGGCGGGAGAGGCCACGGCCCTCCACCCGCCACTGCTCCGACCGGAAGGACGATCCGCATGACCATCCGCACGACCAAGCAGGCCGCCACGGGGACGCTGATGGGGCTGGCGCTGGGGGACGCGCTCGGCCGCCGCACGGAGTTCTCCGAAGTGCCGATGATCATCAGCCTGTACGGGCCCTGGCGGGAGCTGGCGCTCCCCGAGGACGGCAAGATCACCGACGACACCCAGATGACCCTCGCCGTCGCCCGCGCCCTCCGGGAGGTCGGGGACCGGGGGGTGGCGGGTCCCGAACGGTTCGCCGACACCCTCCGCCGCGAGTTCGTCACCTGGTACCACTCGCCCGACAACAACCGCGCCCCCGGCAACACCTGCCTGCGCGCCTGCGGCCTGCTCGACGGGGACCGCCGCTGGCAGGACGCCAGCCAGATCCACTCCAAGGGCTGCGGCGCCAACATGCGGGTCGCGCCGCTCGGGCTGCTGGGCGAGTACGGGGAGGCCGCCGCCGGCGCCGCGCAGCTCCAGGCCGCCCTCACCCACGGGCACCCCACCGGGCTCGCCGCCTCCGACCTCACCGCGCGGGCCGTGTGGCTGCTCGCCCGGGGCGCGGATCCGACCGGGCTCGTCGGGCAGCTGCGCTCGTACGCCTACGAGAACCGCGACCGGTACCACGAGCGGTGGCTCGGCGACCTGTGGACCCGTTCCCAGGACCCCGACGCCCTGCACTTCGTCCGGCGCGGCTGGGACGAGTGCCTGGCCGTGCTCGAACGCCTCGACGCCGTGCAGCGCACCGCCGACCCCGAGCTCGACCCCTGCGGGTACACGGGCGACGGCTGGATCGCGGAGGAGGCGCTGGCCACCGGCCTGCTCTGCTTCCTGCTCTTCCCCGACGAGCCGCTGACCGCGCTGCGCCGGGCCGCCTGCACCCGCGGCGACTCCGACTCGATCGCCGCCCTCGCCGGCGCGTTCGCCGGGGCCCACCTCGGCGCCGCCGCCTGGCCGGAGGCGTGGACCGCGCGGATCGAGCACCGGGACGAGCTGCTGGCCCTCGGGGCCCTCTGGGACGCGTGAGCCGAATCTGGGAGGCTGTGGGCCCATGACGCTCACCCTCGAGGCCCACAAGGCCGACCTGACCTCCGTGGTGGCCGGGGAACCGGACCCCCTCCTCTTCGCCACGGTCTCCGGCGCCCATCTGTACGGGTTCCCCTCCCGCGACTCCGACGTGGACCTGCGCGGCGTCCACCTGCTCCCGGCGGAGGCGCTGGTCGGGCTCCGCGAGCCCGAGGAGACCCGGGACCGGATGTGGGACCGGGACGGCGTCGAGATGGACCTCGTCACCCACGACCTGCGCAAGTTCGCCCGGCTGATGCTGCGCCGCAACGGCTACGTCCTGGAACAGCTCACCTCGCCGCTGGTCGTGCACACCACCCCGGTCCACGCCGAACTGACGGCCCTCGTGCCCGGGGTGCTCACCACCCACCACGCCCACCACTACCGGGGCTTCGCCGCCACCCAGTGGAGGCTCTTCGAGAAGAGCGGCGAGCTGAAGCCCCTGCTCTACACCTACCGGGCGCTGCTCACCGGCATCCACCTGATGCGCTCCGGCGAGGTCCAGGCCCATCTGCCGACCCTCGTCGGGGAGGTGCCGGAGGCCCCGGCGCGGATCCCCGGCCTGGTCGCCGCGAAGACCACGGCCGAGCACGGCGCCGCCGACGTGCCGGCGGAGGAGGTACGGGCCGAGGTGGAGGCCCTGCACGGCGTCCTCGACGCCGCCCAGGCCGTCTCGGAGCTGCCGGACGCGGTCCGGGCCGCCGACGCCCTCCACGACCTCGTCGTCCGCGCCCGGCTGGACGCCCTCCAGATCTCATGGAGGGCCGAGGAGCGGCTGGACGCCCTCTAGACCTCCTGGAGGGCCGAGGAGCGGCGGGCGCGGACCAGGAAGTCCTGCACGCGCGCGTGGTCGGGGGCGGACGGGAGCGGAGAGGCGGCGAGCGAGCCGTCGGCGTCGTCCTGGAGACGGTTCATCCAGGACTCGACCTCCGGCCACGCCACTTCGCCGCGCTTGACCGCGAGCAGCCGCTCCCGGTCCTCGCCCACGTCGATCCGCAGCTCGCCGGTGCGGAGCAGATCACGGCAGCTGGTCAGCAGCCGCAGCAGGTGCATGGCGTGCTTCCAGCGCGGATGCCCGTACTGGCGGACGTCCGCCTCCAGCTTGCGGCGCTGGCCGCCCGCGTACCGGACGAAGGTGCCGTGCGCCTGCCGCGAGAGGAAGGCGCCGCGCAGGGCGAGGAGTTCGTCCCCCCACGCGGTGGTGCGGGTGACGAGCGGGGAGTGGAGGCACTCCAGGACGTTGGGGTTGTTGCGGAGGGCCAGTTCGCAGAAGCGCTCCAGCTCCCAGCTGAACTGCTCCGGCTCGGGGCCCTCCACCTGCGCGGGGGGCTTGTCGAACCGCCAGAAGAGCGGTGTCGGGGCGAGGTAGACGCCCCGCACGTCGGTGTCGCTCTCCTCGGTCGCCAGACCGAAGGCGCGCGAGCCCATCACACAGGCGTAGACGGTGTGCTCGCGCACCAGCGTCTCGGGGGACATGTCCATGGCGGCCAGGCTACGCGAGGCTGATCGTCTCCCCGGAGACGGTGATCTCCTCGGCGGGCAGCGGACGAGGGGCGGGCCCGGCCTCGACCGCCCCGTCGGTGATGGCGAACTTCGAGCCGTGGCAGGGGCAGTCGATCGTGCCGTCCGCGACCTTGTTCACCAGGCAGTTCTGATGGGTGCAGATCGCCGAGAACGCCTTGAACTCGCCCTCCACCGGCTGGGTCACCACCACCTTGCGGTCCTTGAAGACCGTGCCGCCGCCCACCGGGATCTCCGAGGTGCTCGCCAGCGGGGTGCCGGCCGGGCCGGAGGTCGCGCCGCCCGTGGGCTCCGCCGCGGCCGGGGCGCTCGACTCCGTGCCCCCGTCGCCTCCGTCGCCGTCCGAGCCGCAGCCGGCGGTCGTCGTGGCGGTGGCCGTCGTGAGCGCCGCCGCGGCCAGCAGGACCGTCCGGCGGGGTGTCGTCCGTGAAGTCATACGGCCCAGCTTCGCCCTGTGCGCCGCGCCGCCCCCGCAACACGCCGGACCCGGCCTACACCCAGGGCGCCAACTCCCTCGCACGGCCGTCCGCGTCCCGCAGCACCTCCAGGACGGCGGTCACCGCGGACCGCTCGACCGGCCCGTACACGTGCGGGAAGAGCCGGTCCTCCGACCCCTCCCAGCGGACCTCCCCGGACAGCAGGGTCTCGTCGACCACCAGCACGAGCAGCGGGCCCGGCACGTCCCGGTAGTGGGCGTCCGCGATCGCCAGCGCCGCCTGCTCGTCCGGCGAGCAGTGCACGAAGCCCTCCGCGGCCAGCGACGGCGGGGCGTAGGGGAGAGCGGGGTGCGCGGACCACTCGGCCCACTCGTCGAAGGGGATGACATGGAGCAGCATCCGCCCTTTCTACCCGCTCGGCCCCGCCCGCCCGGCGGTCCGCGCCTACTCCGGGTGGCGGAATGGGCCGGTATGAGTGAGATTGAGGCTGTTCCTCAACCGGACGAAAGGCAGAACCATGGCGGGCAACGATCTCGGCAGTCTCCTCGGCTCCCTGCTCGGCGGGGGAGGCGGACAGGGCGGCGGCGCGGGCGGCATCCTGGGCTCCCTCCTCGGCGCCCTCGCGGGCGGTCAGGGCGGCGGGGCGGGGAGCGCCGGAGCGGCCGGCGGCGCCGGGCAGAACCCGCTCGGCGGGCTCCTCGACATGCTCACCAGGTCCGGGCTCGCCGACCAGGCCCAGTCCTGGATCGGCACCGGCGAGAACAAGCCCGTCGACGGCTCCCAGATCGCCCAGGCGCTGCCCGACGAGACCCTCCAGAAGGTCGCCCAGGAGGCCGGGGTCACCCCGCAGCAGGCCGCCGACGAGATCGCGCAGTCGCTCCCGCAGGCCGTCGACAAGCTGACGCCGGGCGGATCGCTCCCGCAGGGCGGGTCGCTGGAGGACATCATCCGCTCGCAGAAGCTCTGAGGCGCCGCCGCTCGGGAGCCCCGAGCCACGCACGCGCGTGCGCCCGTCCCGCGTCTCGCAGGGCGGGCGCACGCGCGCGTGCCCACGGCGGCTGACTAGGCTGGGTCCTTACCGCCCCGCGCCCCAAGGACATCCCCCGTGAGAACAGCGCTCGTCATCGGAACCGGACTGATCGGCACCTCCGCCGCACTCGCCCTCGCCGGCCGGGGCGTCACGGTCCACCTGCGCGACCACGACCCGGCGAGCGCCCGGACCGCGGCCTCGCTCGGCGCGGGCACCGACACCGAGCCCGAGGGCCGGGTGGACCTCGCGATCGTCGCCGTACCGCCGGCGCACGTCGCCGCCACCCTCGCCGAGGCCATGCGCGCCGGGGCCGCCCGCGGCTACCTCGACGTGGCCAGCGTCAAGGGCGGACCGCAGCGGGAGCTGGAGGAGCTGGGCCTCGACCTCACCCCGTACATCGGCAGCCACCCGATGTCCGGCAAGGAGCGCTCCGGCCCGCTCGCCGCCACCGCCGACCTCTTCGAGGGACGGCCCTGGGTGCTCACCCCGACCCGCTCCACCGACACCGAGGTCCTCAACCTCGCGCTGGAGCTCGTCGCCCTGTGCCGGGCCGTGCCCGTCGTCATGGACGCCGACGCCCACGACCGCGCGGTCGCGCTCGTCTCCCACACCCCCCAGCTGGTCTCCTCGATGGTCGCGGCGCGGCTGGAGGAGGCCGAGGAGTCCGCCGTACGGCTGTGCGGGCAGGGCATCCGGGACGTGACGCGGATCGCCGCGTCCGACCCGCGCATGTGGATCGACATCCTCTCGGCCAACCCCGGGCCGGTCGCCGACGTCCTCTCCGGCGTCGCCGCCGACCTGGACGAGACCGTCCGCGCGCTGCGCTCGCTCCAGTCCGCCGACGAGGAGAAGCGGCGGGACGGCGCCTCCGGGGTCGAGGACGTGCTGCGGCGCGGCAACGCCGGCCGGGCCCGGGTGCCGGGCAAGCACGGCGCCGCCCCCACCGCGTACGAGACCGTCGCCGTCCTCATCAGCGACCAGCCCGGCGAGCTCGCGCGCATCTTCGCCGACGCGGGGCGCGCGGGGGTCAACATCGAGGACGTCCGCATCGAGCACGCGACCGGCCAGCAGGCGGGCCTCGTCCAGCTGATGGTCGACCCCAAGGCGGCCCCCGCCCTCTCCCAGGCCCTCCAGTCCCAGGGCTGGTCCCTGCGCACCCCCTGACCCCCTCCGGGAGCGGGGCCGGCGGGGGCCGGAAGGCGTTGGGCCGGATGGGGGTGGGGGACTCGGTAACCTTGTAGGGGTCCCGGACTGCCGCCGGGGCCGCCGCCCACCCAGGAAGGTCCCCCTCACCGTGGAATCCGTGATCGTCGCCATCGACGGCCCCTCCGGCACGGGCAAGTCGAGCACCTCGAAGGCGGTCGCCGCCAAGCTGGGGCTGAGCTACCTGGACACCGGCGCCCAGTACCGCGCCATCACCTGGTGGATGATCTCCAACGGGGTCGACGTCCACGACGCCGACGCCGTCGCCGCCGCCGCGGGGAAGCCCTCCCTCGTCTCCGGCACCGACCCGTCCCGCCCGACCATCACGGTCGACGGCGCCGACGCCGCCGGCCCGATCCGGACGGAGGAGGTCACCTCCAAGGTCAGCGCGGTCAGCGCCGTCCCGGAGGTCCGCGCGCTCATCACCGAGCTCCAGCGGACGATCGCCCGCGAGGCCGAGTACGGCATCGTCGTCGAGGGCCGGGACATCGGCACCACCGTCCTGCCCGACGCCGACCTCAAGATCTTCCTCACCGCCTCGCCCGAGGCCCGCGCCGCCCGCCGCTCCGGCGAGCTGAAGGGCGCCGACGTACGGGCCACCCAGGAGGCCCTGGTCAAGCGCGACGCGGCGGACTCCAGCCGTAAGACCTCCCCGCTCGCCAAGGCCGGCGACGCCGTCGAGGTGGACACGACCGAGCTCACCCTCGACCAGGTCATCGAGTGCGTCGTCACCCTGGTGGAGGAGAAGAGGGCGGGCGCCAAGTGACCCAGCCCTCCGCGAAGGGGGCCGCCGTCGGCCGTCGGATCGGCATCGGGTTGATGTACGGCTTCTGGAAGCCGCGCGTGCTCGGGGCCTGGCGGGTCCCGGCCTCCGGGCCCGCGATCCTCGCCGTGAACCACGCGCACAACATCGACGGCCCCATGCTCATGGGCACCGCCCCGCGCCCCGTGCACTTCCTGATCAAGAAGGAAGCGTTCGTCGGGCCGCTGGGCGGCTTCCTGGAGGGCATCGGGCAGGTCAAGGTCGACCGCGACTCCACCGACCGCACCGCGATCGGGAACGCCCTCGGCGTGCTGGAGCAGGGCGGGCTCCTCGGGATCTTCCCGGAGGGGACCCGCGGTGAGGGCGACTTCGCCTCGCTCCGCGCCGGTCTCGCCTACTTCGCCGTCCGCAGCGGCGCCCCGATCGTCCCGGTCGCGGTGCTGGGCAGCACCGACCGCCCCGGCCGCCTCGTGAAGGGGCTGCCGGCCCTCCGCAGCCGGGTGGACGTCGTCTTCGGGGACGCCTTCGACGCCGGTGACGGCAGCGGCCGGCGGACCCGCAAGGCGCTGGACGAGGCCACGCTCCGGATCCAGGAGCACCTCACCGACCACCTGAAAAACGCCAGGCGCCTCACCGGGCGCTGAGCGACACTCTCAGTAGTGGGCCCTCGGCTCCGGCCGGCCGGGACCACCGACCACGAATGATCAAGGAACGGACTTCATGAACGACCAGCACGACCACGGGGCACTTGGCGACGCCGAGTACGCGGAGTTCATGGAGCTCGCCGCGGAAGAGGGCTTCGACGTCGACGCCGTCGGCGAGGCGATCGAGGAGGCCGGGCACGGCCCGCTCCCCGTCCTCGCCGTCGTCGGCCGTCCGAACGTCGGCAAGTCGACCCTGGTGAACCGCATCATCGGGCGCCGCGAGGCCGTCGTCGAGGACAAGCCGGGCGTCACCCGCGACCGCGTCACCTACGAGGCCGAATGGGCCGGCCGCCGCTTCAAGGTCGTCGACACCGGCGGCTGGGAGCAGGACGTCCTCGGCATCGACGCCTCCGTCGCCACCCAGGCCGAGTACGCCATCGAGGCCGCCGACGCCTGCCTCTTCGTCGTGGACGCCACCGTCGGCGCCACCGACACCGACGAGGCCGTCGTCAAGCTGCTCCGCCGTGCCGGCAAGCCGGTCGTCCTCGCCGCCAACAAGGTGGACGGCCAGTCCGGCGAGGCCGACGCGGCCACGCTCTGGTCGCTGGGCCTCGGCGAGCCGTTCCCCGTCTCCTCGCTCCACGGCCGGGGCACCGGCGACCTCCTCGACGAGGTCCTGCGGAAGCTGCCCGAGGCCCCCGAGCAGACCTTCGGCAAGGCCGTCGGCGGCCCCCGCCGCATCGCCCTCATCGGCCGCCCCAACGTCGGCAAGTCCTCCCTGCTCAACAAGGTCGCCGGCGAGGACCGCGTGGTCGTCAACGAGCTGGCCGGCACCACCCGCGACCCGGTCGACGAGCTGATCGAGCTCGGCGGCGTGACCTGGAAGTTCGTCGACACCGCCGGCATCCGCAAGAAGGTCCACCTCCAGGCCGGCGCCGACTACTACGCCTCCCTCCGCACGGCCGCCGCCGTCGAGAAGGCCGAGGTCGCGGTCATCCTCATCGACACCACCGACAACATCTCGGTCCAGGACCAGCGGATCATCACGATGGCCGTCGAGTCCGGCCGCGCCGTCGTCATCGCCTACAACAAGTGGGACGAGCTCGACGAGGAGCGCCGCTACTACCTCGAGCGCGAGATCGAGACCGAGATGCAGCAGGTCGCCTGGGCGCCCCGGGTCAACGTCTCCGCGAAGACCGGCCGCCACATGGAGAAGCTGGTCCCGGCGATCGAGACCGCCCTCGCCGGCTGGGAGACCCGCATCCCCACCGGCCGGCTCAACGCCTTCCTCGGCGAGCTGGTCGCCGCCCACCCGCACCCGATCCGCGGCGGCAAGCAGCCCCGCATCCTCTTCGGCACCCAGGCCGGCACCAAGCCCCCGCGCTTCGTGCTCTTCGCCTCGGGCTTCCTGGAGGCCGGCTACCGCCGCTTCATCGAGCGCCGGCTGCGCGAGGAGTTCGGCTTCGAGGGCACCCCGATCCACATCTCCGTCCGGGTCCGCGAGAAGCGCGGCAGGAAGAAGTAGCCCGCTCCACACGAACGGCCGGGGGCCGGAGTCGTCGCGTACGACTCCGGCCCCCGGCCGTTCTCCCCTGTGCCCGGACGGGCTCAGACGCCTCTGCGCGGCCCCGGCGGCAGCGCCGCCTGCGGGGGATGGTGCTGCGCCGTCCAGACCGGCGGGTACGCCGCGGGCTGGTGGCCGTGGCCCCCCGAGAAAGCCGAGAAGCCCGAGAGGCCCGTGCTCATCGCCGTGCCGAAGGCCCGGAACGCCAGCTCCTCCTCGCCGCTGCGGTCACCCGGGAGCGTGCGGAACGACCGGCGGTACTCCGAGTACAGGGCATCGAAGATCGGCGTCGTCGAGTACCCGTCCGGAAGGTCCTGCGCCGGGCGCATGGCGGGGATCGGACTCGGATACGGCTGAGGGAAAGGGTCGTATGGGTGCACGTAGGTGCCAACGACCCCGCCGACCGTCGGATGCGGGCGGCTCTCCGAAAGGGGGGCCCGCCGGGGGCGCGGCACGGTCGGAACCCCCGGCCGGCGCACCGGCCCTATCCCCGGGCGCCCGTCGTCCATCAGGTCCCGGCCAGCGGCATCGCGGCGGCGACCAGGCGCCCGTTCGCCGCGGCCTTCTCCAGTGCGTCGCGGAGCAGGTCCTCGCGCGGCTGCTGGCCGATGGAGCCGACCGGCGCCGCGAAGACCAGCACGGTGTGCGACTTGTTGGCCGCCGCGCGCCAGCCCTCGGTGACCTGGAGCGGCTGGTGCGCCTGCCACCAGGCGGTCTGGCCCGCGCCGCCCAGGCCCGGCTGGAGCACCGAGTGCAGCTGGCCCATGGCGACCAGGACCGACCAGCCGGGCAGCGGGGCCGGCTTGGTGTTCAGGTCGGCGACCGGGTGGAAGCCCTGCTCGGCGAGGAGCGGCAGGAACTCGTCGGTGAGGCCGCCGGAACCGGGCCGGGCCACCGGCGCGGTGGGCTCCACGACCAGCGCCGGGTGCAGCTCGCCGTCGATCAGCACGAGACCGCTGGTGACGCCGAGCACCGCCTGCTCGGGGTGGGCGGCCGTGAGCGCGTCGGCGGCGTCCGCCGCGGTGATGGAGGCGACGGCGCCCTGGAGCTGGTCCTCGGCGACCCGGACCACCTGCGACGGGATGCAGCTGGCGTGGGCGAACGCGAGGACCGCGGTCTCGTCGCCGACGAACAGCACCGTGCTGGTGCGCTCCTGCTCGGAGTCGCCCGGCGTGCGGCAGGAGGTGCAGTCGTAGCTGCCCGGGGCGTTGTCGCCGATGAGCAGCCGGTCGGCTTCTTCGTCGCCGATCTCGGCGCGTACGTCCTCGCTGACGTCGAGCATGCGCGGCACGGAGGGCTCCCTGGATTCGGTACGGACGGGCCCCGGGCCTTTCCCGGGCGTCTCATGCCGAGTTCAACGGGTCAGGCGCGGGCGGGGTCACGCGCGGAAGGCGGGCAAGTTGCCTCCGGCGCGTGCGGAGGCGGGCCGGACGGCGCGGTGCCGGTGCCTCCGACCGGGTGGGAAGTGAACACCGTTCCGCGCGGCACGGAGCCGGGCCGACGGGAGCCGACCTAGCCTGCGGCGATGTCGATGATCCGATTTTGGACAGCCGGCTCGCTCGCGGCGGCCTCCGCGGCGGCCCTGCTCGCCCTCCACCAGGCGCCCGTCGCCTCCGCCGCGCCCGGCGACGACGGGCCCGGCCCCTCCGGAGCGGCCGGGGCCCCCGGCGTACCGGGGCCGCCGGACGTGGCCGGGACCGCCGCCGAGTCCGGGCTCACGGCCGCGGCCGACGCGCTCGCCGCCGCCGCGGCGGCCGTGGAGGCGGCCCGGGGCGCCGCGGCCGACGGCGGGGCCGTGCCCCCGCCGCCGTCGCCGGGGCCGGTGGGCGTGCCCGCGTACGCCTGCGCGGAGGACCAGTGGCCGTGGGGCTGCGTCGCCGAGTGCGAGAGCAGCGGGCGCTGGGACGTCAACACCGGCAACGGCTACTACGGCGGGCTCCAGTTCTGGCAGCCGACCTGGATCGACTACGGCGGCCTGAAATACGCCCGCCGCGCCGACCTGGCCACCCGGCAGCAGCAGATCACCGTCGCCGAGGACGTCCTGCGGGTGCAGGGCTGGGGCGCCTGGCCCGTCTGCTCCAAGCGGTACGGGCTGAGCGGGCGCGTCCACACCGTGCAGGCCGGCGACACCCTCGGCTCCATCGCCCGCCGCTTCGCGATCAAGGGCGGCTGGCAGCGCCTGTACGAGGCGAACAAGACCCTCGTCGGTTCCGACCCGAACCGGCTGTACGTCGGGACGATGCTGCGGATCGCGCCCCTCTGACCCGTCAGCCGCCCCGCCGCTCCGCCGCCTCGCCGCTGAACACGCGGGCGCCGCGCCGGAGCTCGTGCACCAGGGTGCCGGCCGGCAGACCGTCCGGCACCCGCTGCTCGGCCAGCACCACCGCCGCGCCCTCCCGCACGGCGAGCGCGGCGAGCAGCGCGTAGGTGCGGGCCGCGACCGGCGGCGCCATGCCCAGCGCCGGCTCGTCCACCAGCACCACCCGCGCCGGCCGCAGCAGCGCCCGCGAGACCGCCAGCATCCGCCGCTCCCCGCCGGACAGCGTCCCCGCCGTGCGGGACAGCAGCGGGACGAGCTCGGGGTACGGGGGCGGGGCGGCCGGTCCCGAGAGGGCCAGGTTCTCGGCGACGGTCAGGCCCTCGTACACCGCCCCGCGGTCCGGTACGAAGCAGAGGCCGCCCCGGGCCCGCTCGTGCGGCGGCACCCCGGTCACGTCCTCGCCGCGCCACAGGACCCGGCCCGCGGCGAGCCGTACCGTCCCGGCCAGGGCGCGCAGCGCCGTGGTGCGGCCGGCGCCGTTCCGGCCCGTCAGGATGGTCACCGTGCCGGCCGGGACCGGCAGGTCGAGGCCGTGCAGGGCCTCCAGGGGGCCGTAGCGCACCCGGGCTCCGCGCAGTTCGGCCGCGAGGCTCATGACCGGAGCCGACCCCCCTCCATCGTGTGGACGGTGCGGGCGGTGGCGGCGACGAGGTCCGGGTCGTGCTCGACCACCAGGACGGTCAGGCCGTCGGCGGCGAGCGCGGCGAGCAGCCGGGACAGGGCCTCCGCCTCGGCCGCGTCGAGACCGGCGGCTGGCTCGTCGAGCAGCAGGGTGTGCGGCCGGCCGGCCAGCGCGCGGACCGGGCCGGCGAGGCCGGTCAGGAGCAGGGCGCGCTCGGTGGCGGCGGCGGGCCGGGCGCGGTCGTGGCCGTGCTCGGCGCCCACCCGGACGTTCTCCTCCACGGAGAGGGACGCGAAGAGCGCCGGCCGCTGGAAGGTGCGGGCGATGCCCAGACGGGCCCGGGCGTGCGCGGGGCGGCCGGTGATGTCGGTGCCGTCCAGCAGAACCCGGCCGCGGTCGGGCCGGGCCGCGCCGGCGAGGCAGTCGAAGAGGGTGCTCTTGCCCGCGCCGTTCGCCCCGACCACGGCGGTGACCTGGGCGGTCGGCAGGCTGATCCCCGCCTCCCTGAGGGCCGTCACGCCACCCCGGTGCGTGAACCACAGGCCCTCCGCCGCGAGCCGGGCCGGGCTGCGGCCGCCCGCGCGGGACCGCGCCCTGCCGGGGGCCGGGGGGCCGTGCGGGGCGTCCCCGCCTCCGGCCGGGCGGAGGGGGCCGCTCGCGGGTGGGCCGGGCGCGTGGCTCCCGGTGGACGGTGCGGGGGCGCCGGCGGACGAGGGGCCGCGGTGAGCGTTCCGTGTCCCGGCCGTTTCGGGGGGTGCGTGCCGTCCGCCGCCGGGTGCGGCGGTGGCGGGGAGGGCCGGACCGGGGACGGTGAGGAGGGAGGTCAGGGGCGGGAGGCGGCCCGTCTGGGTGGCCAGGAGGCCGATCACCACCGCCGCCGCGCCGGCGGGACCGGCCGCGTCCAGGGCCAGCAGGAGCGGCGCCGCCAGGAGCGGGGTGAGCAGGTGGTCCGCGCCGAGGGTCACCACCGCGGCGAACCAGAGGAGACCCCGGAGCGGGTCGCAGGCGGCCGGATCGAGGGCCTGGACGCCCAGGGCGAGGAGGCCGCCGCCCAGCCCCGCCAGGGCCGCGGCCAGGGTGAAGGCCGTCAGCTTGAGCGCGGTCGAGGCGATGCCGGCCGCCTCCGCGGCCGGCTCGTGGTCGCGCAGGGCCGCGAGCGCGCGCCCCGCCCGGCCCCGGCGCAGGCCCGCCACCAGGAGCAGGGCGCCCGCGAGGAGGAGCAGCTCCAGGAGGTAGAAGGCGCGGTCGGAGACGAAGCCCGCCGGCCGGGCCGGGGGCGGCAGGCCCGCCGTCGCGTACGGCTGGGTGAGGACGAAGCGGCTCACCGCCACCCCGACCGCGAGGGTCGCGAGCGCCAGGGCCAGGCCGTGGCGGCGGATCGCCGGTCCCGCGGTGACCAGACCGGCCGCGCCGGCCAGCGGCACCGCGAGCGCCAGCGCCGCCAGGACGGCAGGCCGGCCGCCGTGAGCAGCACCGTGAAGAGCGCGCCGAGGCCCGCGTACGCCGCCTGGCCCAGGGCGATCTGGCCGGCCCGGCCGGTGACCACGACCAGCGAGAGCGGGACGATCGCCGGCGCCGGGACCTGCACCGCCGTCCGCAGGTCGGGGCCCGCGACGGCCGGGGGGAGCAGCAGGCAGCCGGCGGCGAGCGCCCACACCGCCGGCGGGGTGCGGCCCGCACGGGGCGCGGGCGGCAGCGCGTCGCCGCCCTTGCCTCCGATGCCGGGCAGCACCAGCGCCGCGACCAGCAGCGCGATCACGAACAGGTTGGCGCCCACCGCCCTGACCAGCGGCTCCGCCCAGCCCTCCGGATGGAAGCGGGTCAGCTGGGCCTGGGTCACGCCGATGAGCAGCGCGGCGCCGACGGCGACCGGCAGCGAGCGCGTCCGGGCGATGACCGCGACCGCCATCACCTCCACCACGAGCAGCGGCAGCCCGTACGGGTCGAGCCGGACGTACGGGGCGAGGAGGACGCCCGTCAGCCCGGCGGTGAAGGCGCCGAAGGCCCAGCCGGCCGCCGCGATCCGGTCCGCGTCCACCCCGGCGAGGACCGCGAGGCGCCGGTTGTCGACCACGGCCCGCAGCTCCCGCCCGAAGCCGGTCCACCGGGTCACCGCCGCCACCAGGCAGGCCACCGCCACCACCACGGCGAGCAGGAGCCACGGGTCGTCGCCGAGGAGCACCGGCGCGTCGGTCCGGGCCCCGCCGCCCCAGAGCAGCACCGCCGCGCCGACGAGGAGGACGAAGACGCCGGTCGAGGCGACCAGGGCGCGGGCCGGGTCGGTGCCGGAGCGGGCCAGGGGCGGAAGACCGCCCGGTCGGACCTCGTCCTCGACGCGCTGGACGCGCACGGCAACACCCGGCTGTGCGAGGCGATGGAGGCGCTCGGCGTCCGGGTCGACGCCAAGGTGACGAACGTGCAGAACTGGTCCTCCTCCGTGGAGCGCGCCTACGCCCGGGCACCGGGGTGCCGCGACGCGCTCTGGGTGACCGGGTCGAGCCGCAACTTCGACGACACCTCCCACCCGGAGGTCCGCGCCTTCCGGGCCGCCATGGGGGAGCGCGAGCTGTCCCAGTGGCAGCTGGAGGGGTGGGCGGCCGCCATGTGGTTCACCGACGCGGCCCGCTCCTGCCTCGCCCGCTCCGACCGGGGCGGACTCACCCGGACGTGCGTCGAGGCGTACCTCGAACGCCCCGAGCCGTACACCGCCCGCGGACTGCTGCTGCCCGTCCGCTTCGAACACCTCCCGCGCCCGCCCGCCACCCGTGAGACCTGTCTCTCCGTGGCCCGCTGGCGGGACGGCGAAGGCTGGGAGAGCCAGGGCGAGATGACCAGGAACTGCGCCACCGTCCCCCAGCTCGGTTACCGGCCGTGAGGGCGGACGCGGCCGGAGCAGTACAGTCGCCGGGACCGACCAACTGACCGGGGGGAACCGGCAGATGCGCATCTCCTTCCTGCTCCACAACGGCTACCACTTCGGCGGGACGATCCGGACCACCTTCACCCTCGCCGAACAACTGGCGGAACGTCACGAGGTGGAGATCGTCTCGGTCTTCCGCCACCGCGACAGTCCCCGCCTCGGTCTGCCCTCGGGGGTGACCCTCCGTCACCTCGTGGATCTGCGCGAGGGCGACCCCGGGTACGACGGCGACCACCCCGACTTCCACCGCCCCGCGAAGGTCTTCCCGCGCGGGGACGGACGCTGGAAGCAGTACAGCGCGCTGACCGACGCGCGGATCGGCGACCATCTGCGCGGGGTGGAGGCCGACGTCCTCGTCGGCACCCGGCCGGGGCTCAACGTGCACCTGGCCCGGCAGGCCGGGCCGGGGCCTCTGCGCGTCGCCCAGGAGCACCTGATCCTCGACGGGCACAGCAGGCGGCTGCGCCGGGACATCGCCCACGAGTACGCGCTGCTCGACCTCGTCACCACCGTCACCGAGGCCGACGCACGCGCCTACCGGCGGCTCGGCCTTCCGGCCGCGGTCCGCGTCGAGTCCGTGCCGAACAGCGTGCCGACCGCCACCGTCCCGCCCGCCGACCCGTCCGCCCGCGTGGTCGTCGCCGCCGGCCGGCTCACCCGGGTCAAGCGGTTCGACGTCCTCGTCGACGCCTTCGCGGAGCTCGCCGCCGACCACCCGGACTGGAGCCTGCGGATCTACGGCAGCGGGGATGCCGTCCAGGACCTGCGGGGGGCGCTGGCCCGGCGGATCGAGGCGCGCGGGCTCGGCGGGCAGGTGAGGCTGATGGGCCAGGTCCACCCCATGGAGCCGGAGTGGGCGAAGGGCTCCATCGCGGCGGTCACCTCCGAGCGGGAGGCCTTCGGCATGACGATCGTGGAGGCGATGCGGTGCGGCCTTCCGGTGGTCGCCGCCGACTGCCCGCACGGGCCGCGCGAGATCGTCGAGGACGGGGTGGACGGGCGGCTCGTCCCCGTCGGCGACCCCGCGGCGGTCGCCCGGGCGCTGCGCGAGCTGATGGACGACGAGGAGCTGCGGGCCAAGACCGGCCGGGCGGCGCTCGCGGCGGCGGAGCGCTTCGACCCGGCGGTCGTCGCCGCGCGCCACGAGGAGCTGTGGACCGGACTCCTCGACCGCCCCGCGAGCCGCCGCACCCACTCCCCGGCCTCCGCCGCGTGGCACGCCTGGACCGGCCGGGGCGTCGACGCGGTCTACACGGCCAAGGCCGCCGCGGGCCGCACGCTGCGCCGCCTCGGACTGCGCTGACAGGTTCTGGCTAGGGGAGGTCCCCCCGGTCCTGGCGGTCCCCCTGGTCCTCCCGGTCCCCCCGGTCCTGGCGGTCCCGCCGGTCCTGGCGGTCCTGGCGGGTCGGCGGGGGGCTCGTGATCCGCATCCGCTCGTAGACGGCGAACTCCGGGTGGTGCAGGTCGAAGGCGGGCGACTCGGAGCGGATCCGGGGCACCGCCGTGAAGTTGTGCCGGGGCGGCGGGCAGGAGGTGGCCCACTCCAGCGAGCGCCCGAAGCCCCAGGGGTCGTCCCCCTCGACCCGCGGCGCGTACCGCCAGGTCCGCCAGACGTTGTAGAGGAACGGCAGCGTCGAGATCCCGAGCAGGAAGGCACCGATCGACGAGACGGTGTTGAGCGCGGTGAAGCCGTCGGCGGCCAGGTAGTCGGCGTACCGCCGGGGCATGCCCTCCGCGCCCAGCCAGTGCTGGACGAGGAAGGTCAGGTGGAAGCCGGTGAAGAGGGTCCAGAAGTGGATCTTGCCGAGCCGTTCGTCCAGCAGCTTGCCGGTGAACTTCGGCCACCAGAAGTGGAAGCCGGCGAAGGTCGCGAAGACGACCGTGCCGAAGACGGTGTAGTGGAAGTGGGCGACGACGAAGTACGAGTCGGTGACGTGGAAGTCCATCGGCGGCGAGGCCAGGATCACCCCGGTCAGGCCGCCGAAGAGGAAGGACACCAGGAAACCGGTCGCCCACAGCATCGGGGTCTCGAAGGAGAGCGACCCCCGCACCATGGTCCCGGTCCAGTTGAAGAACTTCACCCCGGTCGGCACCGCGATGAGGAAGGACAGGAAGGAGAAGAAGGGCAGCAGCACCGCCCCGGTCGCGAACATGTGGTGCGCCCAGACCACCAGCGACAGGCCGGTGATCGTCATGGTGGCGGCGACCAGGCTCAGGTAGCCGAAGATCGGCTTGCGGGCGAAGACCGGGATGATCTCGCTGACGATGCCGAAGAACGGCAGGGCGATGATGTACACCTCGGGGTGGCCGAAGAACCAGAAGAGGTGCTGCCAGAGCAGCGCCCCGCCGTTGCCGGGGGCGAAGACCAGCGCCCCGAACCGCCGGTCGGCCTCCAGGGCGAGCAGCGCCGCCGCGAGCACCGGGAAGGCGACGAGCACCAGGATCGCGGTGAAGAGCACGTTCCAGGTGAAGATCGGCATCCGGAACATGGTCATGCCGGGCGCGCGCATCCCGATGATGGTGGCGAGGAAGTTCACCGAGGTGAGGATCGTGCCGAAGCCGGAGAGCGCGAGCCCCATGATCCACAGGTCGGCCCCGATACCGGGCGAGCGCACGGCGCTGTTCAGCGGGGCGTAGGCGGTCCAGCCGAAGTCGGGCGGCCCGCTGGGGGTGAGGAAGGAGCCCACCACCATCAGCCCGCCGAGCAGGAAGAGCCAGTACGAGAACATGTTGAGGCGCGGGAAGGCGACGTCGGGCGCGCCGATCTGGAGCGGCACCAGCTCGTTGGCGAAGCCGGCGAAGGTCGGGGTGGCGAAGAGCAGCAGCATGATCGTGCCGTGCTGGGTGAACGCCTGGTTGAACTGCTCGTTCGAGAGGTACTGGATCCCGGGCCTGGCCAGCTCCGCCCGCATCGCCATCGCCAGCAGACCGGCGAACAGGAAGAAGACGAACGAGGTCGCCAGGTAGAGGTGACCGATCTTCTTGTGATCGGTGGTGGTCAGCCAGTCGACCAGGATCCGGCCATGTCTCTGCCGGGTGGATTCGGCCGTGCCGTTCGCCGCCTCGGTGATCATCGGTGCCTCCGCCCCGCGTTCCGGTTCTCCGGCGTCCGGTCAGCGTAAGCATTGTGTAAGGGAACGGTGAGGGAGCCGCGCGCGGGCCCGCGCACATTTCTCCGGCCGGCCCCGCCCGGCCCGAATTGCGCCCCGCCGCGAAAGCCTTCCGAACGGTTCGTGCGAACCTCCGTCCACCTTTTCGAATTGCCGGAGAAAAAGCCGGGAGCGACCCTTCCGGTGTGCGTTCCGTGACCGCGCCGGCCGTCGAGAAGTTGTGACGCAAGCGTGACCGCCGGGGTACTAACGTGAACCCCATGGCACCCGAACCGCGCATCCCCGAACCGCCCCGAGACGCGCCCGAGTCCTATCTGGGCCTCGACGCGGACGGCGCCGCCCAGCTGGCCAGGATCCGAGGCTGGCGCGTCGTCAGGACCCTCCCGCCCGGCGCGATCGTCACCATGGAGTACCTCGACGGACGCCTCAACCTGGAGGTCGAGGACGACACCGTCACCCGCTGCTGGATCGGCTGAGCCGGACGCGCGAAGGGCCCCGGCCGGGTTCGGCCGGGGCCCTTCGCGTACGGGGCGTGCGGAGCGGGGGACGGGGTCAGGCGGTGAGCCGGTCCGAGGACGGCCTGCTCCGGGCCGGGCGGGCGTGGCTCGTGGCCGCGCCCACCGCCTCCCGCGACGGCTCCTCCTGGGCGGTCGGGGCGGGGAAGAGACGCGGTCCGCCGGACGCCACCGGCAGCGAGGGCACCAGCCGCCGCCGGGCCCGCAGCCGCTCCCTGATCCGGTCCCGCCGGTCCAGGATCCATGCCTCCACCACGGCGATGACCGGCTCGCACCAGGGCAGCGCGAGCAGGATCAGCAGGCCGGCGGCCCAGCCGAGCAGCACGTCGCTGAGCCAGTGCGTCCCGAGGTAGACCGTCGTGAGCCCGACGCCGAGGGCGACCACGGCCGAGAGCGCCGACAGATAGCGCCGGGCCCGCGGGGTGGTGGCGAGGTAGGCCAGGATGCCCCAGGTCACGACCGCGTTCGCGGTGTGACCCGAGGGGAATATGTCGCCGCCCGCGAACAGCTCGGCCGAGCCGACCTGTGTCGCGTAATGGGGGCCGAGCCGGCCGAGTCCGAGCTTCACCGAGCCGACGGTCACGTTGAGGATCAGCAGCGCCGCGCCGAGGGAGAGCAGCGGCCGCAGGGTGTGCTGGCGCCAGGAGCGCCAGCCCAGCCAGGCCGCCACCATCACCGCCGTCGGGCCGCGCTGGCCGAGGACGACGTAGTAGTCCAGGAAGGCGTGCAGCTCCGGCCACTGCTGGTAGGGACGGAAGAGCATGATCTTCCAGTCGAGGGTCACCAGCCAGGTGGACAGCAGCACCGCCACCACGACGATGAGATAGAACGCCGACGTCCCGCCGAAGAGGGCGAGACGCGTGCGGGTCATCCGCGGGACCTCTATCTTCGGCGGGACCGGCTCCCGGTCCAGCCGGGCAAAGATGTCGGTACGCACCCAATCGACGTTACAGGGGGTGAGCAGACGACCCGCGCGATCCGCTCCCTTCGTGATGACGATGTGATGTGGAGAGGGTCTCAGTGGCCCTGCTATTCCGGACTCCCGTCGGAAAATCCGATGACCTTCAGCCCTATTGCCGCCGGGGGTGATTCCGGAAGCCTGTTTGTGTGGCACGGAATTACTTCAAACACCCGTCCGTGCGGAATTCCATGCGACGCGCGGGCCCGACGGAGTGGCGTACGCCACACCGGGACGCTCGTCGGGGTGAGAGGTGCGCCACCCTCTCGGTGCCCGTCCTCGCGTACGCTGACGGCTCACTCGCCCCTCATCGCCGCGCCGCCGCACGCACATCAGCCCTGGTCGGCGGCGCCTGCCGAGGGCGAGAGCGTCACTTGGAGGTACGTACATGTCGCGGACGACCACGGCCCGAGCCGGACGGCGTGCCGCCGGCGGCGGCGCGAACCGCTGGGCCGTCCTCGTCGTGCTCTGCGTCAGCCTTCTCCTGGTCGCCCTCGACGCGACCATCCTCCACGTCGCCGTCCCCTCGCTGACCGAGAACCTGAACCCCGGCTCCACCGAGCTGCTCTGGATCGTCGACGCCTACCCGCTGGTCTGCGCCTCGCTCCTGATCCTCTTCGGCACGCTCGGCGACCGGATCGGCCGTCGCCGGGTGCTCCTCCTCGGCTACGGGATCTTCGGCGTCGCCTCGGCCGTCGCCGCCCTCGCCACCGAGCCCTGGGTCCTCATCGCGGCCCGCGCCCTGCTCGGCGTCGGCGGCGCGATGATCATGCCGGCGACCCTCTCCATCATCAGGACGGTCTTCCCCGACCGGCGCGAGCGCGCCACCGCGATCGGCATCTGGACGGCGGTGGCCGCGATCGGCGCCGCCGCCGGACCGGTGCTCGGCGGCTTCCTCGTCGAGCACTACTGGTGGGGCTCGGTCTTCCTCATCAACATCCCGCTGATGATGCTGATCCTGCCGCTGGCCCGCCGGCTCCTGCCCGAGTCCCGGGGCAGCGCCGAAGGCCCCTGGGACGTCCTCGGCGCGCTGATGGCCGCCGCCGGCGTCCTCGGCTGCGTGCTCGGCGTGAAGCGCGCGGGCTCCGGCGAGCCGCTGCTCGCCCCGGCCACCGCCGCGCCGCTGCTCGCCGGAGCGCTGCTGCTCGTCCTCTTCGTCCGGCGGCAGCGGCGCAGGCCGCACCCGCTGATCGACACCCGGCTCTTCTCCCGGCCCGCCTTCACGACCTCCGTCGGCTGCATCGTCCTCGCCATGCTGGCCCTGGTCGGCCTGGAGCTCATCGCCGTCCAGTACCTCCAGCTGGTCCTCGGACTGAGCCCCCTGGAGACCGGGCTGCGGCTCCTGCCGCTCACCTTCGCCGCCATGGCGGCCGGCGCCACCGGCTCGTACACCCTGCGCAGGATCGGCCCCCGGCGGATGGTCGGCTGGGGCTTCCTGCTCACCGCGGGCGCGGTGCTGCTGCTCACGCTGATGGGCCAGAACGACCGTCCGCTGCTGCTCACCGCCGGCTTCGTGCTGCTCGGCTTCGGCCTCCAGACCACCCTCTTCTCGGCGTACGAGTCGATGCTCAGCGAAGCGCCGCCGCGGAGCGCGGGCGGGGCGGCGGCGATCGGCGAGACCTCCTACCAGCTCGGCGCCGGCATGGGCATCGCGCTGCTCGGCAGCGTCATGAACGCGGCGTACGCCCCCGGTCTGGCCGGCGTCCCCGGGGTGCCGGCTGCGGCGAGCGATGCCGCGGCCAACTCGCTCGGCGAGGCGTATCAGGTCGCCGACCGGCTCGGCGGCACGGCCGGCGCGGCCCTCCACACGGCCGCGCGCCACGCCTTCGTCGACGGACTGCACCTCACCCTCTTCGTGAGCGCGGGCCTGCTGCTCGCGGGCGCGGCCATGGCCGTGCGGCTGCCCCGGGTCATGGAGTGCCCGGTGGACGTCGAGGCGGCGGTCGAGGAGGCGGCGGTGGAAGCGGCGGCCGAGGCCGAGGCGGCGAGGGCCGGTGCCGCGAAGGCGGCGGGGACCGGGGCCGGGGAGGCCGGGCCCTCGGCCGCGAAGGCGGTTCCCGGGAGTGCGACGGACAGTGCCGCGTCGCGGGCGGCGGGCGAGCGGGCCGGGCTCGTCGGGCCGGGCATGGTGCCCGGTCAGCCGGCCGGTTCCCCGGGAGAGACGGGAGCGCCCGTCTCCCGCCGCCTCCCGGACGCCGGCCAGACGGGGACGATGAGCGGCGCGGCGACCCGGGGACGGTGAGGGGCGCGGCGACCCGGTGACGGGCAGTGGCGCGGCGACCTGCGTACGGTGAGCGGCGCGGCGGCCCGGTGACGGGCAGTGGCGCGGCGACCGGGGCGGTGACGGGCGTGGTCCGGGCTCGGTGAGGTGCGTGGCCGCCCGGCCGGGTGAGGCGCGTGGCGCCCGGGCTCGGTGAGGTGGCGCGATGGCTCCCGACGCGACCGGCCCGGATCCGCGGGGCGGGTCCGGGCCGGGGTGGCGTGGGTCGGGATCGGTTCGCGATCCGGAGGGTGGCGCGGTGCGGCGCCGGAGGGTCAGCTCTGGTTGAAGAAACCGTCCTGCTTACGGCGGCCGGACTCGCCGCTGACGATCTCGGTGTCGGCGGGGGTGAGCAGGAAGACCCGCGTGGCGACGCGCTCGATCGAGCCGCGGAGCCCGAAGGCGAGACCGGCGGCGAAGTCGACGACCCGCTTGGCGTCGTTCGGCTCCATGGCGGTCAGGTTCACGATCACCGGCACACCGTCCCGGAAGAGCTCGCCGATGGCCCGGGCGTCCCGGAAGCTGTCGGGCGAGACGGTCGCGATCCGGCGGCCCCGGTCCTCGGCGGTGTCCGTGGCGACCCGGACCCGGGGGTCCGTCACCCAGGCGTCGCCGCTCTCGGCACCGTCGGCGTACTCGTCGTCGTAGTAACGCTCGTCGTTGTCCTCGACGAGTCCCAGCCAGGCGCTCGCCTTGCGCACCGATCCCATGGACGCCTCCTTTCACGCGGTCACTGCGGTCACTTGTGGTTCCGCATATCCCTATCGTCGTCCATGATGCGGATCGCGCGCCAAGTGGATAGGCGCCGCGCAGGGGATTCGTGACGGTACTGGTGCAGAACGTGAGGCCCGGTTTCTGGCGAATCGTCAGGAAACTTGGGGTATGCCGGGCCTGACGGAGGGCCAAGTTGCTGAAAATATGAAAGTCGGTCTGGAAGGGTGACGCCGGGCGCGTACGGGTGAACGCACCCCTCGCTACGATGCCGCGAGGCCGTCGGACGGCCTGTTCTCGTACCGCACCACGGGGGATGGCATTGTTCGGAATAGTGAGGCCCTGCACGCACCGGCTCACCGATCACCTGAAGACCCAGTGGATGGCCCACCTCTGCGGACTGTGTCTGGCTCTGCGTGCCGACCACGGCCAGTTCGCCCGGGTCGTCACCAACTACGACGGGCTCATCGTCTCGGTCCTGACGGAGGCTCAGACCGGCGTCACCGACGAGGGCCGGCGCACCGCGGGCCCCTGCCCGCTGCGCGCCATGCGCACCGCGCCGGTCGCCCGCGGCGAGGGCGCCCGGCTCGCCGGAGCGGTCTCGCTCGTCCTCGCCTCGGCCAAGGTGCGCGACCACGTCGCCGACCGGGACGGCCTGCTGGCCCGCCGGCCGGTCGCCGCCGCGGCCCGACGGGTCGCCCGCTCCTGGGACAAGGCCGGCGCCCGCGCGGGCCGGGCCGTCGGCTTCGACACCGCCGTCCTCGTCGACGCCGTGGACCGGCAGACCGGGATCGAGTCCCTCGCCGGTCCCGGCACCTCGCTCCTCGTCGTCACCGAACCCACCGAGACCGCCACCGCCGCCGCCTTCGCGCACACCGCGGTCCTCGCCGGCCGGCCCGGGAACGCCGAGCCGCTCGCTGAGGCGGGCCGGCTCTTCGGCCGCCTCGCCCACCTCCTCGACGCCGTGGAGGACCAGGCCGCCGACGCGGCCAGCGGCGCCTGGAACCCGCTCACCGCCACCGGCACCTCCCGCGAGGAGGCCCGCAGGCTCGCCGACGACGCCCTCCACGGCATCCGGCTGGCGCTGCGGGACGCCGAGTTCACCGACGCCAAGCTCGCCCACCGGCTCCTCGCCCACGAACTGCGCGTCTCGGTCGACCGCGCCTTCGGCACCACCACCTGCTCGCACGGGGCGCCCGGCACGGGCCAGGGACCGGTGCCGGGGAACCCGTACGCGCCCGGCGGACCCGGGCACGGCACGCCGTACGCCCCCGGCCCCGGCGGCCCCGGCGGCCCCGCGGGCCCGGGCGGCCCCTGGGTCCCTGGTCCCGGGGGCCCCGGCGGCCCCTTCCCGCCCGGCCCGCCGCACCGCAACCGGCGCAACCTGATCGCCGGTTGCGCGGTCTGGGCCGGTCTCGCCTGCACCTGCCAGATGTGCTGCGGCACCTACGAGGACCCGTGGAGCCGCGAGCGCAAGGACGGCCTCTGCCAGCAGTGCGACTGCGGCAGCTGCTGCGACGGATGCGAATGCTGCTCCAACTGCTGCTCCTGCGGCGGCGAGGACGGCGGCTGCTGCGACGGGTGCGGCTGCGACTGCAACTGCTGACCCCGGGGCGCTGGGGCGGCGGGGCGGCCCGGGGTGCGCAGCGGTACGGGCGGAACCCGTACCGCTACTTCACGGGTGCCGGGATCTCCGGCGGCGAGATCCGCGAGCGCTCGATGCCCGAGCCCGTCACCCCCCACTTCCGCAGGATCCGGTCGTACGTCCCGTCCGCCTTCAGGCCGTTCACCGCGGCCTCGAAGGCCGGTGCGAGCGGGGTGCCCCTGCGGAAGGCGAAGCCGACGTCGAGGCGCCGGTACTCGTTGAGGAACTTGGTGCCGGGCTGCCGGCCCACCGCGTACCGGATGCCGTTGATGGTGCTCATCACCACGTCGCTGCGGCCCTGCCGGAGCGACAGCCAGGGCGCCCCGGTCTCGTTGAAGACGTTCACCTCGTACGGCTCCTTGCCCGCCTCGGCGCAGCGCCCCTTGTTCTTCTCCAGGGTCTGCTCGAAGGTGGTGCCGGCGCCCGTCGCCACCTTCAGGCCGCAGAGCTGGGTGAGGTCGGTGACCGCCTTCAGCGGGCTGTCGGCGCGGGCCGCGAAGCCCTGCCCGTCGTTGATGTAGGTCACGAAGTCGATCGCCTTGCGGCGCTCCTCGGTGACCCCGAAGTTGCCGGTGCCGACGTCGTACTTGCCACTGCCGAGCGCCGGCAGGATCACCTCGAACCCGGCCGCCTCGCGCTTCAGCTCCAGGCCGAGCGCCTTCGCGACGGCGGCCGCGAAGTCGGCGTCGAGGCCCACCACCGTCCTCCCGTCGGGCAGGTACGCGGAGCTGGGCGGGGTGCCGACCGCGGCGGCGAGCGTCAGCGTGCCCCGCTCCCGCACCTCCGCGGGCAGCAGCTTCGCCGCCGCCTCGTTCCGGCCGACCCCCGCCACCACGTCCTCGGTGGGCAGCGCGTCCTCCGCCGCGCCGGCCGGGGCGGTCGCGGCGGGGTCGGCGCCGGAGCAGGCGGTGAGCGTCAGGGCCGCGACGGCGGCGGTCAGGGCGAGGGCGGTGGCGCGGGTGCGTCGGGGGGTGCTCATGGCTCCGGGGTCTCCAGGTGTTTCTCGAACGGCAGCGCACCGATCGACTCGGGATCGGCGGTGACGTCGAAGAGCGGGCGGTAACCGGTCGCCAGGTAGAGGCCCCTGGCCTCCGGCTGGCGCGGACCGGTGGTGAGGTACACGCGGGTGTAGCCGCGGGCGGCGGCGTCCGCTTCGAGGGCGGCCAGCACCCGGCGGGCGAGACCGCGCCTGCGGTGCGCCGAGTGGGTCCAGATCCGCTTGAGTTCGGCGGTGCCGGGGGAGTGGCGGCGGTACGCGCCGCCGGCGACGGCCGCGCCGCCCTCCAGGAGGAGCAGGAAGGTGCCGTACGGAGGGGCGAACTCCGCCGCGGGGAAACGGGACAGGTCGGAGGAGTCGCCGTAACGGGTCAGGTACTCGTGGGCCAGCTCGTCGAGGAGCGGGCGCGCCAGTGGGTCGTCGGGCGTCGTCGCGCGCAGCGAGAGCGCGGGAACCCGACCGGGCGTGAAGGACATGCGTCGGCCTCGGGCGTGAGGAGGACAGGGCAAGGCAGGGCGGGGCGAGGGGAGAGGTGCGTGAAGGCGCGGGTGGCCGGCGTCAGCGGGGACGCCGCGGGGCAGGTGCGATGACCTGCGGAAACGCAGAGGGTCGGCTCAACAGGAAGAGGACCACACACGACCGAGGTCGATGTGGGAGCGCGTGACCAACTGCTGCGGATGCATGGCCTCAGTGGAACAGGCATCCGTTTCCCAGTCAACTGGTAGGAGACGTACGCCTCATCCGCAGCCCGCGCCGGAGCCCGATCCCGCGCCCGATCCGGAGGGCCTGCCGGGCCCGTCCCCAACAGGGCGGTTTCCGCCAGGACTTGACAGACGGTCGCCGTCGCCCCGTAGCCTCACAGGGCGGACACCGGGCTGAGGGGCCCGGCCCGCGTTCGTCACCGCCGTGCGTGTGAAGGCGCACTCCCGTGTTCGACCCGCCGCCTCTGGCAGTCACGGAGCCTTCGCATGCCTTCCGTCCCCCTCGACACCCTCGAACCCCCCGGCGCCCGCCCGAGGAGCGCGGGACCGGCGAGGACCGACCCGGCCGCGCCCGTCGTCGTCCCGGCCCGCCGCACCGGCCAGTGGACCGCGGCCGCCGTCGTCCTCGTCCTGCTCGCCCTCGGCCTCGTCTCGGTGGTCCGCAACGACGCCTTCCAGTGGGACGTCGTCGCCCGCTACTTCACCTCGGCGTCCGTCCTCCGCGGCCTCGGGCTCACGCTGTGGCTGACCGCCGCCGTCATGGTCCTCGGCTTCGCCCTCGGCACCCTGCTCGCCGTCCTCCGGCTCTCCGCCAACCCGGTGCTGCGCGCGGTCTCCTGGGGGTACGTGTGGTTCTTCCGCTCCACGCCGATCCTGGTCCAGCTGCTCTTCTGGTTCAACATCGGGATGCTCTACCCGCGGATCCTCGGCGTCTCCACCGTGGACCTCCTCGGTCCGGTCGCCGTCGCCGTGATCGGCCTCACCCTCCACGAGGCCGCCTACGCCGCCGAGGTGGTGCGCGGCGGCGTCCTCTCCGTCGACCGGGGCCAGATCGAGGCCGCCCAGGCGCTGGGCCTCGGCCGCCGCCGGCGCTTCACCCGGATCGTGCTCCCGCAGGCCATGCGCGCCATCGTCCCGCCCGCCGGGAACATGCTCATCGGCACCCTCAAGGGCACCTCGATCGTCTCCGTCATCGCCGTGCAGGACCTGCTCTACTCCACCCAGCTCGTCTACCACCGCACCTACGAGGTCATCCCGCTCCTGCTCGTCGCCACCCTCTGGTACGTCGCCGTCACCTCCGTCCTCGGCGTCGGCCAGCACTACGTGGAGAAGCGGTACGCGCGCGGCACCGGAGCCGGCCGGTGAGCCGCCCCGCCTCTCTGGTGATCGTCGGCGCGGGGCCACGCGGCACCGGCTTCCTGGAGCGGCTCGCCGCCGCCCTGCCCGAGCTGTACGGCGACCGGCCGCTCGACGTCCACCTCGTCGACCCGTACCCGCCCGGACCCGGCCGGATCTGGCGCACCGCCCAGTCCCCGCTGCTCTGGATGAACTCGATGGCCGAGGACGTCACCGTCTTCACCGACGAGACCGTCCGCCTCGAAGGACCGGTCCGCCCCGGACCCACGCTCGCCGAATGGGCCGGCACCGACGGCCGCCGCTTCACCCCCCGCCCCGAGCAGGGCGCCTATCTGCGCTGGGCGTACGAGCGGGCCCGCGACGCGCTGCCCGCCACCGTCACCCTCCACGAACACCGCACCACCGCCCTGCGGGTGGACGGCCCCCGCGACGGCCGGCAGCGCGTCCGCCTCGCCGGCCGCGCCGCACCGCTCCTCGCCGACCTCGTCGTCCTCACCCTCGGCCACCTCGACGCCGAACCCGACGCCGAGCAGCGGGAACTGGCCGCCTTCGCCGCCCGCCACGGCCTCGTCCACCTGCCGCCCGGCCACACCGCCGACCTCGACCTCTCCGCCCTCCCGGCCGGCGAGCCCGTCCTCGTCCGGGGCTTCGGCCTCGCCTTCGTCGACCTGATGGTCCTCCTCACCGAGGGCCGCGGCGGGCGCTACGAGGGCCCCGAGGACGCGCCCGTCTACGTGCCCTCCTGGAAGGAACCGGTGCTGTACGTCGGTTCCCGCCGGGGCGTCCCGTACCACTCCAAGCTCGGCTACGTCCTCGACGGCGAACGGCCGCCGCTGCCCCGCTTCTTCGGCCCCGACCGGATCGACGCCCTGCTCCGCCGCGACGGTCCGCTCGACTTCCGCCGCGACGTGTGGCCGCACGTCTCCCGGGAGCTCGGCTGGGCGCACTACCACCGCCTCTTCACCGCCCACCCGGAGCGCACCACCGGCACCTGGGACGCCTTCGCCGCCGCCTGGGCCGGTGCCGCCCCCGGCGACCCCGCCCTCGCCGCCCTGGTCGCCGCCGCCGTCCCCGACCCCGCCGACCGCTTCGACCCCGACGCCCTCGACCACCCCCTCGAAGGACTCCGCGTCCCGGACGCCGACGCGCTCCAGGACGAGCTGCGGGCCTACGTCACCGCCGACCTGGAACGCCGCCACGACCCCGCCCACAGCGCCGACGCCGCCGTCTTCGACGCCGTCCTCTCCGTCTACGGGCAGCTGGTGCGGCTCGGCGACCGGATCGACACCGACAGCTGGTGGCACGGCTTCTTCAGCTACCTCGCCTCAGGACCACCCGGGCCCAGGCTCCACCGGCTGCTCGCCCTCTCCCGGGCCGGCACGGTCCGCTTCCTGGGCCCGCGCCTCACCGTCACCGCCGACGAACGGCACGGCGTCTTCCGCGGCTCCTCGCCCGCCGTGCCCGGCGCGGTCACCGAGGCCCGCGCCCTCGTCGAGGCCCGGCTGCCCGCCCCCACCGTCACCGGCACCGCCAGCCCGCTGCTGCGCGGCCTGTACGAGGACGGCGCCCGGTCCACCGCCGGCGGGCTGCTCGCCGTCGACCCCGCCGACGGGCGGATCGCCCAGCGGGACGGCCGCCCCCACCCCCGCCGGATCGCCCTCGGCCCGCACACCACCGCCCGCGCGGGCGGCGCCTTCACCCGGCCCCGGACCGGCGGGGTCGCCTTCGCGCAGAACGACGCCGCCGCCCGCGCCGCGCTCGCCTTCCTCCGGGACGGCGGCCACCGGCCGACCGCGCCCGCCCGCACGCCCGTGCCCGTCCCCGTACCCGCCCCTCAGCGAAGGACCGAGGAACACCATGGCCCTGACCAGTGACCCACCGGTCGACAAGACCGCGCACCGGCCGCCCGGCGACGACGGCACCGGCCCGGCCCCGACCGCCCTGACCATCGTGCCCGTCCGCCGCCCCTGGCGGTGGGTCGCGGTCGCCGCCACCGCCGTCGTGCTCGTCCAGTTCGGCCACGGCCTCGTCACCAACCCCGGCTGGGAGTGGGACGTCTTCGCCCGCTACTTCGCCACCGAGGCGATCCTCCGCGCCGTCTGGGTCACCCTCCAGCTGACCCTCTACGGAACCGTCATCGGTTTCGCCCTCGGCGTGGTGCTGGCCTTCATGCGCCTGTCGGCCAGCCCCTTCCTGCGGGCCGTCTCCTTCGGCTACGTCTGGGCCTTCCGCTCCATCCCGCTCATCGTCCAGCTCCTCTTCTGGTTCAACCTCGCCTACCTGTACGACGAGCTGAGCATCGGCATCCCGTTCGGGCCCGGGTTCGTCTCCTTCGACACCGTGGGCCTGGTCGGCGCCATGAGCGCGGCCGTCCTCGGCCTCGCCCTCCACCAGGCCGCCTACGCCGCCGAGATCGTCCGCGGCGGTGTCCTCGCCGTCGACGGCGGACAGCTGGAGGCCGCCGCCTCGCTCGGCATCCCGCGGCTGCGCCGGCTGCGCCGGATCGTGCTGCCGCAGGCCATGCGGTCGATCCTGCCCAACGCCGCCAACGAGATCGTCTCCCTCTTCAAGGGCACCTCGATCGTCTCCGTCATGGCCATCGGCGAACTCTTCTACCAGGTCCAGGTCGTCTACGGCCGCACCGGCCAGGTGGTGCCCCTGCTGATGGTCGCCACCGTCTGGTACGTGCTGCTGACCACCGTGCTCTCCGTCGTCCAGCACTACGTCGAACGCCACTACGCGAAGGGGAGCACCCGATGAGTGCCGCCACCGACACCCCGCCCGCCGTCACCGCTCCCGTCCCCACGGTCGAACTCCGCGCCGTCCGCAAGAGCTTCGGCGCCACCGAGGTGCTGCGCGGCATCGACCTCGACGTCGCCGCGGGCGAGGTCACCGTCGTCCTCGGCCCCTCCGGCTCGGGCAAGTCCACCCTGCTGCGCACCATCAACCACCTGGAGAAGGTCGACGGCGGCACGGTCAGCGTCGACGGCGCCCTCGTCGGCTACCGCCGCTCAGGGAACAAGCTGTACGAGCTCCGCGAGCGCGAGGTGCTCCGGCAGCGCACCCGGATCGGCTTCGTCTTCCAGAACTTCCACCTCTTCCCGCACCTCACCGTGCTGGAGAACATCACCGAGGCGCCCGTCTCGGCGCTCGGCCGACCCCGCCGGGCCGCCGAGGAGGCGGCCAGGAAGCTGCTCGCCCGGGTCGGGCTCGCCGACAAGGCGGAGGCGTACCCCAAGCAGCTCTCCGGCGGCCAGCAGCAGCGGGTGGCGATCGCCCGCGCGCTCGCCCTCGAACCCGGTCTGCTCCTCTTCGACGAGCCGACCTCGGCGCTCGACCCCGAGCTGGTCGGCGAGGTCCTCGACGTCATCCGGGACCTGGCCGCGGCCGGCACCACCATGATCGTCGTCACCCACGAGATCGGCTTCGCCCGTGAGGTCGCCGACACCGTGGTCTTCATGGACGAGGGCCGGATCGTCGAGCGGGGCACACCCGCCGAGGTCCTCGACAACCCCGTGCACGAGCGCACCCGCGCCTTCCTCTCCAAGGTCCTCTGACCTCGATCCCCCTCACGGAAAAGGAGTTCTGCCATGCGTATCCGCCGTACCCTCCTCGCCGCCGTCACGCTCACCGCCCTCGGGGCCCTCACCGCCTGCGGCACGGGCGACCCCGCCACCGAGATCAAGCCGGAGGGGAAACAGGGCAAGGGCGTGAACCTCGGCCCGGACCAGAAGCGGATCCGTGCCGACAAGGTGGACGCCGTCGCCGCCAAGGTGCCCGAGGCCGTGCGGAAGAGAGGCACGCTCGTCATCGGCGTCAGCTCCGGCGGCTACCCGCCGCTCACCTTCTACGCCACCGACGACAAGACCCTCATCGGCGCGGAGACCGACCTCGCCACCCTGGTCGCCGACACCCTCGGCCTGGAGGCCGACTTCCAGGCGGTCTCCTGGGAGAACCTCTTCGTCGGCCTCGACAGCGGCAAGTTCGACGCGGTCTTCTCCAACGTGACGGTGACCGAGGAGCGCAAGGACAAGTACGACTTCGCCACCTACCGCCTCGACGACCTCGCCTTCGAGGCGAAGAAGGGCTCCGGCTGGACGGTGAAGGGCCCCGAGGACGTGGCGGGCAGGACGATCGCGGTCGGCTCCGGCACCAACCAGGAGAAGATCCTCGTCGACTGGTCGAAGGAGAACGAGAAGGCCGGTCGCGAGGGCGTCGACATCAAGTACTTCCAGAACCCCACCGACTACTACCTCGCCCTCCAGTCCGGCCGCATCGACGGCTACCTGGGCCCCAACCCGGCCGTCGCGTACCACGTGAGCGCGGCCGGACAGACCGAGGTGGTGGGGAAGTTCTCCGGGGCGGGCGCCGGCCTCCAGGGCAAGATCGCCGCCACCACGAAGAAGGACAGCGGCCTCGTCGAGGCGTACGCCGCCGCCCTCGACCACGTCATCGCCGACGGCTCCTACGCGAAGGTCCTGGACCGCTGGGGCCTGTCCACCGAGGCCGTCACGAAGTCCGAGATCAACCCGCCCGGCCTGCCCCGGACCGCGAACTGACCACCGTCGCACCACGACGCCACCACCGCACCGAGGACCCCGTATGACGACCGGAGTACGACCGCTCCACCTGGCCGCCGAACTCGCCCCCCTCCCCGCGTCCGCCGGCGCCGGACCGCGCACCGTCGCCGGGACAGTGGCGCTCGCCCGCCTCGCCGAGGACGCCGGGCTCGACTTCCTCACCCACGACGACTCCTTCGCCCGGCCCGGCCTCGACGCGCTCGCCGTGCTCGCCCGGATCGCCCCCGAGACCCGCGCGGTCGGCCTGGTGCCGACCGTCACCACCACCCACACCGAGCCCTTCCACGTCCAGGCCGCGGTCGCCACCCTCGACTGGGTGAGCCGGGGCCGGGCCGGCTGGCGGGTCGCCGTCTCCCCGGGCGAGGCCGAGGCCCGGCTCTTCGGCCGCCGCTCCGCCCCGCCCGCCGACGCGCTCTGGCAGGAGGCGGGCGAGACCGCCGAGGTGGCCCGCCTGCTGTGGGACAGCTGGGAGGACGACGCCGAGATCCGGGACGTGGCCACCGGCCGCTTCGTCGACCGTCGCAAGCTGCACCACGTCGGCTTCGAGGGCGCCACCTTCTCCGTCAAGGGCCCCTCGATCGTGCCCCGGCCCCCGCAGGGCAACCCGGTCGTCGTGGTGGACGCCACCCGCCCGGCCGCCCGGGAGACCGCCGCCCGCCACGCCGACGTGGCGCTCGTCCGGGCCTCCTCGCCCGAGGAGGCGGCCGCGCTCCGCGCCGAACTGCACCGGGCCGCCCGGGCGCACGGCCGCGATCCGGGGCTGCTGCGGGTGCTGCTGACCCTCACCGCCGACCTCGACACCCACCCGGGCGGGCCCGCCGCGCTGGCCGGGCTCGTCGCCGACTGGCACGGCGGCGGCGCCGTCGACGGCCTGCACCTCGTCCCCGCAGACCCCGGGCGCGACCTGCCCCGGTTCGCCGCCGAGGTGGCCGGGCCGCTGCGGGACCGGGGCCTGTTCCGTACCGCCTACGGGGGCACCACTCTGCGCGACCACCTCGGGCTGCCCCGGCCCGTCAGCCAGTACGCCCCGAAGGGAGCCGACGCGTGACCGAGTCCCGTCCGGCCAGGAAGCAGATCCACCTCGCCGCACACTTCCCCGGCGTCAACTCCACCACCGTGTGGTCCGATCCGCGCTCCGGCTCGCAGATCGACTTCTCCTCCTTCGAGCACCTCGCGCGGACGGCCGAGCGCGGGCTCTTCGACTTCTTCTTCCTCGCCGAGGGGCTGCGGCTGCGCGAGTACGGCGGGCGGATCCACGACCTCGACGTGGTCGGCCGGCCCGAGTCGATCACCGTCCTGAACGCGCTGGCCGCCGTCACCGACCGGCTCGGCCTCGCCGCCACCGTCAGCGCCACCTTCAACGAGCCCTACGAGCTGGCCCGCCGGCTCGCCTCCCTCGACCACCTCAGCGGCGGCCGGGCCGCCTGGAACGTCGTCACCTCCTCCGACGCCTTCACCGGCGAGAACTTCCGGCGCGGCGGCTTCCTGGACCGGGGCGACCGGTACACCCGGGCCGCCGAGTTCGTCGCCACCGCGCGCGAACTGTGGGACTCCTGGCCGGAGGGCGGCGAGCGGCGCCGCTTCGCCCACGACGGACAGCACTTCCGGATCGAGGGCGAGGTGACCGTGGAGCGGCCCCCGCAGGGGCACCCGGTCGTCATCCAGGCCGGGGACTCCGACGAGGGACGGGAGTTCGCCGCCTCCGCCGCCGACGTGGTCTTCTCCCGGCACTCCACTCCGGAGGCGGGCCGCGCCTTCCACGCCGACGTCAAGGGGCGGCTCGCCCGCTACGGGCGGCGGCCCGAGGACCTGAAGATCATGCCGGGCGTCACCTACGTCCTCGGCGACACCGAGGCGGAGGCGCGGGAGCGGGCCGCGCTGATCAGCCGGCAGCAGATCTCCCCGCAGAACGCCCTGCTCGCCGCGGAGCAGGTCTGGGGCCGGGACCTGTCCGGCCACGACCCGGACGGGCCGCTGCCGGAGACCGACCCGGACCCGGAGTCGACGCTGGTCCAGGGCCGGGTGCGGGTCGCCGACCCGTTCGCCGTGGCGGCCCGCTGGCGGGCGCTGTCCGAGGCCAAGGGGCTGTCGATCAGGGAGACGGTGATCGAGGCCACCGGCCGGCACTCCTTCGTCGGCACCCCGGCGTCGGTCGCCGCCGCCCTGGAGGAGCACGTGGCCACGGACGCCGCCGACGGCTTCATCCTCGTCCCGCACCTCACCCCGGGCGGTCTGGACGACTTCGTGGACCGGGTGGTGCCGCTGCTCCAGGAGCGCGGCGTCTTCCGTACGGAGTACACGGGCACGACGCTCCGGTCGCACCTCGGGCTTCCGGCACCGGTGTGGAAGGGTGGAACACCATGAGCGACACCACGAGCAGCACCGAGACCGCCGACGCCGCCGGGGAGTGGCAGCACTGGCACGAGCAGCGCGAGGCGGCGGTGGCCTCCTCGTACGGCCCGCTCTCCCTCACCGGCACCCACTGGCTGGCCGACCACCCCGGCGGGCGGCTGCCCGACCTGCCGGGGCAGTGGCGGGAGGACGGCGACGAGCTGGTCCTGACGGCGGGCGCGGAGGACGGCGTCACCGTCGACGGCAAGCCCTTCACCGGCACCGTCCGGCTCGGCGCCGACCACGCGCCGATCCACGAGTCCCGGGTCGAGTCGGCGGGGCGCCGGATCGTGGTGCTGCGCCGCGAAGGGCTCTGGGCGGTGAGGGACTTCGACCCCGAGTCGGCGGCGCGGCGCGCCTTCCGGTCCATCGAGGCCACGCCGTACGACCCGCGCTGGGTGGTGCCGGGGGTCTACCGGCCGTACGAGGAGGAGCGCAGCGTCCGGGTGGAGAACGCCGACGGCAAGGAGCGCGGGCTCGGCCTCTCCGGGCAGCTCGTCTTCGAGCTCGACGGGCGGGTGCACACGCTCCAGGTGGCGGTCGAGGCGGACGGCACGCTGTGGGCGGTCTTCGCGGACGCCACCAGCGGCGACTCCACCTTCCGCTTCCGGTTCCTGCGGCCGGCGGCGCCGGCGGAGGACGGCTCGGTGACCGTGGACCTCAACCGCGCGCTGCTCCCGCCGTGCGCCTTCGTGGACCACTTCATCTGCCCCTTCCCGCCGCCGGGCAACACGCTGGACCTGGCGGTGGAGGCGGGGGAGCGGCGGGTGGTGACCGCCTGACCTCCGGCGGTCACCACCCGCGGTCCGCCTCCGGCGGTCCACCCGCGGGACGCCTCCGGCCGTCCGGCCGGGGGCACCCCCTTCCAAGATCTTGTGAATCCATTCACAAAAGGACTTCCGGCCCCGTCCCAAGGGTCTTTCCGCGCCCCTTCTCGCAGGTCATCGGGTGTCGAATGGAGGCATCGAAGAAATAAGGGACCGGTGAAGGAGGCCCGTCATGGAGGCCAAGGAGATGGTGGAAGGACTCGTCGGCCGGGCGCTCGGGGCGCTCGCGGAGTTCGAGGCCCTCGACCAGGAGCAGGTCGACCACATCGTCAGGAAGGCGTCGCTCGCCGCGCTCGCCGCCCACGGCGAACTGGCCCGCCTCGCCGTCGAGGAGACCGGCCGCGGCCTCTTCGAGGACAAGGCCGTCAAGAACCTCTTCGCCTGCGAGCACGTGACGAACTCGATGGCCGGCCTGAAGACCGTCGGCGTCATCTCCCGCGACGAGCTGAACGGCATCACCGAGATCGCCGAACCCGTCGGCGTCGTCTGCGCGATGACCCCGGTCACCAACCCCACCTCGACCACCGTCTTCAAGGCGCTGATCGCCCTCAAGACCCGCAACCCGATCGTCTTCGCCTTCCACCCCTCCGCGCAGAAGTGCTCGGCCGAGGCCGCCCGGACCGTCCGTGACGCCGCCGTCGCCGCCGGCGCCCCCGCCGACTGCGTCCAGTGGATCGAGGAGCCCTCGATGGAGGCCACCGGCCTCCTCATGCGCCACGACGGCGTCTCCACCATCCTCGCCACCGGCGGCAACGCGATGGTCGAGGCCGCCTACTCCTGCGGCAAGCCCGCCCTCGGCGTCGGCGCCGGCAACGTCCCCGCCTACGTCGCCAAGGACGCCAGGCTTCGGCGCGCGATCCACGACATCGTGCTCTCCAAGGCGTTCGACCACGGCATGATCTGCGCCTCCGAGCAGGCAGTCGTCCTCGACGCCGAGGTGTACGAGGCGGGCATCGCCGAGTTCGAGCGGCTCGGCGCCCACGTCGTCACCGCCGCCGAGAAGACCAAGCTGGAGGAGTACCTCTTCGGCGCCACCGCCTACGGCAGCGACTGCGCCGGGGCGAAGCTCAACTCGGCCGTCGTCGGCAGGTCCCCGGCGTGGATCGCCGAACAGGCCGGCTTCGAGGTCCCCGAAGGCACCTCGATCCTGCTCGCCGAGTGCGCCGAGGTCGGTGAGAACGAGCCGCTCACCCGCGAGAAGCTCTCCCCGGTCCTCGCCGCGCTGCGCGCCGACACCACCGAGCACGGCCTCGAACTGTCCGCCGCCATGGTCGAGTTCCACGGCCTCGGGCACAGCGCCGCCATCCACACCGAGGACGAGGCCCTCGCCGAGGAGTTCGGCCGGCGGGTCAAGGCGGTCCGGGTCATCGTCAACGCCCCCTCCACCTTCGGCGGCATCGGCGACGTCTACAACGCCTTCCTCCCCTCGCTCACCCTCGGCTGCGGCTCCTACGGGCACAACTCGGTCTCGAACAACGTCACCGCGGTGAACCTGATCAACGTCAAGCGGATCGGACGGCGCAACACCAACATGCAGTGGTACAAGATCCCGCCGAAGATCTACTTCGAGCGCGACGCGATCCGCTACCTCGGCGAGATGGAGGGCGTCCACCGGGTCACGGTCGTCACCGACCGGACCATGGGCGAGATCGGCCTCCTCGCCAAGGTCACCGGCATCCTGAGCGGGCGTCCCGAGCCCGTCGCGATCCAGGTCGTCGACGACGTCGAGCCCAACCCCGAGCTCGCCACCGTCCGGGCCGGCGCCGCCGCCATGCGGGACTTCCGGCCGGACACGATCGTCGCGCTCGGCGGCGGCTCCCCGATGGACGCGGCCAAGATCATGTGGCTGATGTACGAGCGGCCCGAGGTCGAGTTCGCGGACACCAAGGAGAAGTTCTTCGACATCCGCAAGCGGGCCTACAAGTTCCCGAAGCTCGGCGAGAAGGCGAAGCTGGTCGCGATCCCGACCACCTCGGGCACCGGCAGCGAGGTCACCCCCTTCGCCGTCATCTCCGACCCGGAGGCCGCCCAGAAGTACCCGCTCGCCGACTACGCGCTCACCCCGGACGTGGCCATCGTCGACCCGGTGCTCCCGCTGCACCTCCCGCCGAAGGTCACCGCCGACTCCGGCTTCGACGCCCTGACCCACGCCACCGAGGCGTACGTCTCGGCCTACGCCAACGACTTCACCGACGGCCAGTGCCTCCAGGCCGTCCGGCTGATCTTCGAGAACCTGGAGACCTGCGTGAAGGAGGGCGCGAAGGCGCCCGAGGCCCGCGAGAAGATGCACAACGCGTCCACCATCGCCGGCATGGCCTTCGCCAACGCCTTCCTCGGCCTGGTCCACGCCATGGCCCACACCCTCGGCAACACCTTCCACGTCGCCCACGGACGCACCAACGCGCTGCTCCTCCCGCACGTGATCCGGCACAACGGCACCGTCACCCACAAGGCCGTGCCGTGGCCCAAGGCCGAGGTCTACCGGGCGCCCGAGCGCTACCAGGAGCTCGCCCGGACGCTCGGCCTGCCGGCCGCGACCCCCGAGGAGGGCGTGGAGTCCTACGCCCGCGCCGTCGAGGAGCTGCGTGAGCGGTGCGGGATCCCGGCGGGCTTCCAGGCCGAGGGCGTCGACGAGGCGGCCTTCATGGAGGCCCTGCCGCAGCAGGCGATGAACGCCTACGCCGACCAGTGCGCCCCGGCCAACCCGCGGATGCCGATGATCGACGAGATGAAGGAGCTGATGGTCCGGGCGTACTACGGGAAGTAGCCCGGACACCTGAGGAGGCCCCCGCGGCGGCGGGGGCCTCCTCGTGCTCCGGCCGGGTCGTGGGGGCCTTCCCGCGCTCGGCAGGGGCGCGGGCCCTTCTCGTGCTCCGGCCGGGGTCGCGAGGGCTTCCCGCGCCGTCGGCCGGGTCAGGCGTGGGGCCCGCCGTGCCGTCGGCCGGGGCGCGGGGCTTTCCGTGCCGTCGGCCGAGTCAGGCGCGGGGCTCGCCCACCTCCGCCGCGATCGGCTCGCCCTCCGGCTTCCGCTTCAGCGAGGACATCACCAGCGTGACCGCGGCGCCGACCACGGCCCAGGCGGAGAGCACCAGCATCGAGGCGGTCATGTCGTTGCCCTTGAAGTACGCGATCGAGCGCGCCGCCCAGGTGCCGGCGCCCGGCGGCAGGGCCGGGCCGATCGCCTTCCAGAACGGCGGCAGCATCGGCGCGGGGAAGGCGCCGCCGGCGCTCGGGTTGCCCAGGACCACCACGAGCAGGATCGCCAGGCCGATGCCGACGATCCCGAAGACCGACTGGAGGGCGAGGGTGGCCGCGCCGACGGCGAAGACGACCAGGGTGCCGAGCCCCCACAGGGCGGCGACGGAGCCGGGCAGGGCGCCCAGGACCGGGCCGACGATGATCGCGCCGCCGAGACCGCCGAGGACGGAGTAGAGCGCGAGGACGCCGAGCCGGATGATCGCCCGCTCGCGGTTGGCGGGCCGGGAGCCGGCGCTGATGGCGAGGATCGCGGCGCAGATGTAGCCGCCGACGCACCAGCCGACGACGAGGTAGAAGGCGGAGAGTCCGTCGAAGTCCCGCGGCGAGGCGGGGGCCACGTCGACCGTCCGCACCTGCCGGCCCTGGGCCGCCTCCACCTGGGTGAGGATCTTCTCCAGGGCGGAGGAGAGCACGGTGCCGCCGCCGGAGGCGACGAGCAGGGTGTCGGTGCGGCTCGCCGGGTTCACGATCAGGGCGCCGTCGATCTCCCGGTTCATGATCTGGTCCCGGGCCTCGTCCGCACCGGCCACCGTCCGCGGGTCGAGCGGGTCGCCGGGCAGTTTCTCCAGCTCGCCGACGAGGGTGGCGGACACCTGCTGGGGCGCGACCACACCGAAGGGCACGTCCGACGGCTTCGGGTTGTGCAGGGCCCCGACGTACGAGGTGATGAAGAGGAGCTGGAGGGCGAAGACCCCGACGACGAGCAGGGCGGCTCGGGGGGTGACGGCGCTTTTCAGTTCGTCGACGAGACTCATGCCCCCCAGGCTCCGGGGGAGGGGGCATCCGCGCAGGTGGGAAGGGGCCGAACGGCTGACGGAGGTCAGGTGCGCGCCGCTTATCGTACGCACGTTCGAAATGAGCTAGGGTGGTCGGTGGGGGTGGGAACGTCTGTACGAATACCGGTGCGGGAAGCACCGCCGGAGCAGGAACGCGGGAGGTGCGCCATGACGGGCTTCACCCATCTGCACGCCGCCTCGGGCCACTCCCTCCGGTACGGCGCCTCCCACCCCGCCGCCCTCGCCGCCCGCGCCGCCGAGCGGGGCCTGGACGCCCTCGCCCTGACCGACCGCGACAGCCTCGGGGGCGCGATCCGCTTCGCCAAGGCGTGCGAGAAGGAGGGCGTCCGCCCCCTCTTCGGCGTGGACCTCGCCCACGAACCCCTGACCGCCCCGGCCGGCGAGCCGGGCGACGGGCTCACCTCCGCCCGCCGGGTCCCCGTGCGCGGCGGCGCCTTCGTCGACGAGTCCGCGCCCCGGGCCGTCTTCCTCGCCCGCTCCCGGGCCGGCTGGGCCTCCCTCTGCGCCCTCGTCACCGCCGCCCACGCCCGGACCGGGGAGGACCGCCGCCCGCTGCTGCCCGCCTCCGCCGACCCCGGCACCGGCCTCTTCGTCCTGCTCGGCCCCGACTCCGACGTCGGCCGCGCCCTCGCCGCCGGCCGCCCCGACCGCGCCGCCCGGCTGCTCGCCCCCTGGCGCGACCGGTACGGCGACGCGCTCCGCCTCGCCGCCGTCGACCACGGGCGCCCCGGCGCAGGCCCCGGCTCCCTGCGGCTCGCCGCCCGCACCGTCGGCCTCGCCGCCGAACAGGGCGTCCCGCCCGTGCTCACCAACGCCGTCCGCTACGCCGACCCCGGCCAGGGCCCGGTCGCCGACGTCCTCGACGCCGCCCGCCGGCTCGTCCCCGTCGACCCCCGCAAGGGCCTCGACAGCGGCGAGGCGTGGCTCAAGGACACCGCCGCGATGACCGCCGCCGCCGAGCGGATCGTCGAGGCCGCCGGCTTCCGCCCCGACGCGGCCCGCCGACTGCTCGACCGGACCGCCGAGACCGCCGCCGGCTGCCTGGTCGACCCCGAGGACGACCTCGGCATCGGCTCCGCCCACTTCCCGGAGCCGCACCTCGTCGGCGCCGAGCACCGCACCGCCCAGCGCGTCCTCGCCTCCCGGGCCGCCGCCGGCATGGTCCTCAAGGGGTACGAGAAACGGGGCGCCTACTGGGACCGGATGCACCGCGAGCTCGACATCATCGCCCACCACGGCTTCGCCACCTACTTCCTGACGGTCGCCCAGGTCGTCGACGACGTCCGCTCCCTGGGCATCCGGGTCGCCGCCCGGGGCTCCGGCGCCGGCTCCCTCGTCAACCACCTCCTCGGCATCGCCCACGCCGACCCCGTCGAGCACGGCCTGCTCATGGAGCGCTTCCTCTCCAAGCGCCGCACCGCCCTGCCCGACATCGACGTCGACGTCGAGTCCGCCCGCCGTCTGGAGGTCTACCGGGCGATCATCGGCCGCTTCGGCGCCGAACGGGTCGCCACCGTCTCCATGCCCGAGACCTACCGGGTCCGCCACGCCGTCCGGGACGTCGGCGCCGCCCTCTCCCTCGACCCCGCCGAGACCGACCGGATCGCCAAGGCCTTCCCGCACATCCGCGCCCGGGACGCCCTCGCCGCCCTCGACGAACTCCCCGAACTGCGCGAACTCGCGGGCGAACGCGAGAAGTTCGGACGCCTCTGGGAGCTGGTCGAAGCCCTCGACGCGCTCCCGCGCGGCATCGCCATGCACCCCTGCGGAGTGCTCCTCTCGGACGCCTCGCTGCTCACCCGCACCCCCGTGGTCCCCACCAGCGGCGAGGGCTTCCCCATGTCCCAGTTCGACAAGGACGACGTGGAGGACCTCGGACTGCTCAAGCTCGACGTGCTCGGCGTGCGGATGCAGTCCGCGATGGCCCACGCCGTCGCCGAGGTCGAACGCGCCACCGGCACCCGCCCGGACATCGACGCGGTCCCGGCCGGCGACCCCGACACGTACGCCCTGATCCGCTCCACCGAGACCCTCGGCTGCTTCCAGATCGAGTCCCCCGGCCAGCGCGACCTGGTCGGCCGGCTCCAGCCCGCGACCTTCCACGACCTCGTCGTGGACATCTCGCTCTTCCGCCCGGGACCGGTCGCCGCCGACATGGTCCGCCCCTTCATCGAGGCCCGGCACGGCCGCGCCCCCGTCCGCTACCCCCACCCCGACCTGGAGGAACCCCTGCGCGAGACGTACGGCGTGGTCGTCTTCCACGAGCAGATCATCGAGATCGTCCGGATCATGACCGGCTGCGACCGGGCCGAGGCCGACCAGGTGCGGCGCGGGCTCTCGCACCCCGAGTCGCAGGGCCGGATCAAGGCGTGGTTCGCCGAGCTGGCGAAGCGCCGGGGGTACGCGGACGAGGTCGTCGCCCGCACCTGGGAGATCGTCGAGGCGTTCGGCTCGTACGGCTTCTGCAAGGCGCACGCGGTCGCCTTCGCCGTGCCCACCTACCAGTCGGCCTGGCTCAAGGCCCACCACCCGGCCGCCTTCTACGCCGGGCTGCTCACCCACGATCCCGGCATGTACCCCAAGCGGCTGCTGCTCGCCGACGCCCGGCGGCGCGGGGTGCCGGTGCTGCCGCTGGACGTGAACCGGTCGGCGGTCGCCCACCGTATCGAACTGGTGTCCGATGAGCCTCCGGTGTGGGGGCTCCGGCTCGGCCTCACCGACGTCCACGGCATCAGCGAGGCCGAGTCCGCCCGCATCGAGACCGGCCGCCCCTACGCCTCCCTCCTCGACTTCTGGGAACGCGCCCGCCCCGCCAGGCCCGTCGCCGAACGCCTCGCCCAGGTCGGCGCCCTCGACGCCTTCGGCGCCAACCGCCGCGACCTCCTCCTGCACCTCACCGAACTCCACCGCACCCAGCGCGGCGCCGCCTCCTACGGCGGCCAACTGCCCCTCGCCAAAGGCCGCAAGACCGCCCCCGTCGGCCTGCCGGACCTCGACGAGTCGGAGCGCCTCAGCGCCGAACTCGGCATCCTCGGCATGGACGCCTCCCGCCACCTCATGGGCGACCACCACGCCTTCCTCCGCGAACTCGGCGTCGTCTCCGCCGAGCGGCTGCGCTCCACCCCCCACGGCCGGACCGTCCTCGTCGCGGGCGCCAAGGCCGCCACCCAGACCCCGCCGATCCGCTCCGGGAAACGCGTCATCTTCACCACCCTCGACGACGGCACCGGCCTCGTCGACCTCGCCTTCTTCGACGACGCCCACGAACGGTGCGCCCACACCGTCTTCCACTCCTGGCTGCTCCTGGTCAGGGGCGTGGTGCAGCGGCGCGGCCCGCGCAGCGTCAGCGTCGTCGGCGCCGCCGCCTGGAACCTCGCCGAACTGGTCGAACTGCGGTCCGCCGGCGGCCTCGACGCGGTGGGGGAGCGGCTGTCCGAGCAGCGCGTGCCCGAGCGGCCGGAGACCTCCGACGACGGGCGCCGGATCCGCATGGAGACCGGCTACGAGATGAACCCCTGGGCCGACCTCCGGCCCGCCGGGGACGGCGCCGCCACCCCCGCGCGCAAGCTCTGGCACAGCAGCCCGGGGAGCGCCGGATGATCCTCTGCGTACGCTTCGGCCCGGAGGCGGGGGAGGCGCTCCTGCCCCGACTGGTCGACCTGCTGGGCGAGTTCACCCCCGTCGTGGAAGCCGCCCCGCCCCACGAGGCGCTCGCCGACGTGCGCGGCGCGCTGCGCTACTTCGACCGCACCCCCGCCGAACTCGCCGCCGTGATCCGCGTCCGCGCCCTCGCCCTGTACGGCGTCGACTGCGTCATCGGCGCCGGGCCCAACCCGATGCTCGCCCGCATGGCCGCCCGCGAGGCCCGGCCCGGCCTCACCCTGACCGTCGACGACCCGGAGGCCTTCCTGCGCGACCGCCCCGTCGTCGCGCTCGACGGCGTCGGCCGCGCCACCGCCCACACCCTCTGCGGCTACGGCCTCGACTCCGCCGGACGCGTCGCCGACGCCCCGCTCGCCGTGCTCCAGCGGCTCGTCGGCGCCAAGGCCGGCCGCGAGCTGTGGGAGCGTGCCCGGGGCATCGACCGCACGCCCGTCGTGCCGAACGCCGCCGCCCGGGCCCTGGCCGCCGAGCGCTCCTTCCCGTACGACGAGACCGACCGCACGGAACAGCGCCGGGCGCTGCTCTCGCTCGCCGCCGAACTCGGCACCCGGCTGCGGACCGGGAGCCAGGTCTGCCGGTCCCTCGCGCTCACGGTGCGGTACGCCGACCGGAGCACCACGAGCCGGAGCCGTACGCTGCCCGAACCGACCGCCCACACCGCGGCGCTCACCGCTCTCGCGTACGCGCTCCACGACTCCCTCGGCCTCCAGCGGGCCCGGGTGCGGGGTGTCGCGCTGCGCGCCGAGGGCCTGGGGCCGGCCGGACGGGCCTCGCACCAGCTCACCTTCGACCCGGCGGACGAGAAGGCCCGGCGGATCGAGGCGGTGGCCGACCGGGCCCGCGCCAGGTTCGGTCCGCGCGCGATCCTCCCGGGCTCGCTGGCCGCCTGAACGGCCCCCCTACCAGGAAAGTCTGACGACACGCCAGTTTTTACCGACGCGTAACTTCCCAGCCGGTAACACCCGTGCGTAACGTGGCCGAAGCGCATCCCCACTTGTGGTCCGGGCCGCAGGGCACAGCACCCCCACCATCCCCTTGAGCCGCAAGGAGATCCCCCGATGCTGCCCCGGAACCCCTGGAAGAACCTCACCAGAGCGCTGTCCGTCCTGCTCCTGACGGTCGCCGCGGTCCTCGCCCCCACCGCCACCGCCCAGGCCGCCCCGAGCCGGGGCTGGAACGACTGGTCCTGCAAGCCCTCCGCCGCCCACCCGCGCCCGGTCGTCCTCGTCCACGGAACCCTCGGGAACTCCGTCGACAACTGGCTGGCCCTCGCGCCCTACCTGGTGAACCGCGGCTACTGCGTCTACTCGCTCGACTACGGCCAGCTGCCGAACGTGCCCTTCTTCCACGGCCTCGGCCCCATCGAGAAGTCCGCCGGCCAGCTCGACGTCTTCGTCGACCGGGTCCTCGCCGCCACCGGCGCCCCCGAGGCCGACCTCGTCGGCCACTCGCAGGGCGGCATGATGCCCCGCTGGTACCTCAAGTTCCTCGGCGGGGCCGAGAAGGTGAACACGCTCGTCGGCATCGCCCCCGACAACCACGGCACCACCCTGCTCGGCCTCACCAAGCTCCTGCCGTACTTCCCCGGCGCCGAGGACCTCATCAAGGCGACCACGCCGGGCCTCGCCGACCAGATCGCCGGCTCCGCCTTCCTCACGAAGCTCAACGAGGGCGGCGACACCGTGCCCGGCGTCCGCTACCACGTCATCGCGACCAAGTACGACCAGGTCGTCACGCCGTACCGCTCGCAGTTCCTCTCGGGGCCGAACGTCACCAACGTCCTCATCCAGGACAAGTGCGCCCTCGACCTCTCCGAGCACGTGGCCATCGGCACGGTGGACCGGGTCACCTTCCACGAGGTGGCCAACGCCCTCGACCCGGCCCGCGCCACCCCGACCACCTGCCTGTCGGTGATCGGCTAGCACCGGGGCCCAGCCCCGCGCCCGGTCCCGGTCCCGAGCCTGGCCTCAGGCCCGGTGCCGGCGCCGGTCTCAGCCCCGGCGGGTCCGCCGCCGGGTCGCGCCGAACAGCACCGCCGCCCCGGCCGCCAGCACGCCGGCCCCGCCCAGCGCGAGGTACGGCGTGAGGGCGTCACCACCGGTCTCGGCGAGCTCCACGGACTCGCCGGCGCCGGCGGCGACGGGCGCGTTCGACGCGGTCGCGGTCGCGGCGGGCGTGCCCGCCGGGGCGGCCTCCGACTCCTCCGCGGCCGGCTCCGGCTGCGTCTCCGCGGACGGCCGCCCGGTCGGCTCGGGCGCCGCCTCCGTGACCTCCGCCCCCGTCGAGGCGTCGTGGTCGCCGTGCCCGCCGTGCTCGACGGAGGACTCGTCCTTCCCGTCCTCGATCTGACCGTCGCTCGGGGCGGAGGCGGACGGCGCCGCCCCGCCGTTGTCGGCGCCGAACACCACGTCGGAGCAGGTGTAGAACGCCTCGGGGGAGTCGGACCGCTGCCAGATCGAGTAGATCAGGTGCCGGCCCGACTTCTTCGGCACCGTCCCCTCGAAGACGTAGTCGCCGTTCTGCATCCCGGGGTCGGTCACCGTCACGAACGGCTGCGCCTCCAGGTCCGACCACTTCAGCGGCTTCGACGGGTCGTAGCCGTCCTTCGTCACGTACAGCTCGAACGAGCCCTTGTGCGGCGCCGTCCCCTTGTACCGGAAGGTGTGCTTGCCGGACGCCAGCTTCGACGCCGGCCAGTCCGCCCGGGCGAGGTCCAGGCCCCGGTACTTGTCGTTGCCGGCGCTGCACAGCTTCCCGTCCGCGATCAGCTGCCGGTGCTGCCCGGCCGCGTTCGCGATGTTCACCGCGTTCCAGTCGTAGAACGCCTGCGTCCCGCTCGCCGCCACCGCCGCCTTGCACGCGGCCGACGACGGAGACTCGGGCCCCTCCGCGTAACAGGCCGCCACCCGGCTCACCGGATCGGTCATCGAACCGTGCGCGAAGGCGGGGGCGCCGGCGAGCCCGGCGAGGACCAGAGCGGTGGTGGCGACAGCGACCGTACGACGAGACGTCATGGGGGGAACACTCCTGGAACGAGGGTGGTGTGGGGGGTGGTGCCCCGCACGCTAGCCCCAGAGATCCCCGAAGAAGCGCCCGGAGAAGGCGAGATGGCGATTCTTAGGGTCGCTTTAAGGTCCTCGAAAGAGCCCCCTCAGGAACGGGCCGCCTCACCCCGCCGGCCGGTACCTCCGCTCCGGGCGCCCCGTGCCCCCGTAGCGGAGGGTCACCTCGGCGCGGCCCGTGGCCGCGAAGTGCTCCAGATAGCGCCGGGCGCTGACCCGCGAGAGCGAGCCCGCCTCCGCGCACTCCGTGGCCGACAGGCCCTCCGGATGGGCCCGCAGGATGCCCCGCACCAGCTCCGCCGTGTGCGCCGCGAGCCCCTTCGGGAGCTCCCGGGAGCCCCGCGGCCGGGTGCCGAAGATCTGGTCCACGTCCTCCTGCCGCGCCTCGTCCAGGCCGTCCAGCCGGGTACGCAGCGAGGCCACGTGCCGCAGCTGCTCGTGGAGCGCCGCCTGGTTGAAGGGCTTGATCAGGTAGTGCAGCGCGCCGGCCCGCAGCGCCGCCCGGACCATCCCCGCGTCCCGGGCCGCCGTGATGAACAGCGCGTCCATCGCCAGGCCCGCCCCGCGCAGCTCCCGCAGCACCCCGATGCCGTCCATGTCCGGCAGGAAGATGTCCAGGAGCACCAGGTCGGGACGCAGCCGGTGGGCGGCGCGCAGCGCCTCCGCGCCGGTGTGCGCGACACCGACGACGGAGAAGCCCGGCACGGCCGACACATAGCGGCTGTGCAGCTTGGCCACCATGAAGTCGTCGTCGACCACCAGCACCTTCGTCACGCCGGACACGGTAGGTCGCGACCACAAGGACCACAACGTCCGTTGGTTGCGGAAGAGCGACAGCTTCCTCACACGCGGGCAACATGTGGCCCACTTCACTTCTCCCGGGCCCGTCCCGGAACCCACCCCACCATCGAGAGGCGGCTGCGTTGCGTCTTCGCACCCCCTTCGCCCTGCTCGGGGCGGCGCTGCTGGTGCTCGTCGGGCCGCCGCTGCTCACCCCGGGCAGCGCCTCCGACACCGGCACCGACATACCCGGCCTGCGGTTCATGGTCCCCAACACTCCCGGCGGCGGTTACGACATCACCGCCCGCACCGCGGCGAAGAACGCCGAGGAGGCCGGTCTCACCGGCGACATCGAGGTCTTCAACCTGCCCGGAGCGGGCGGCACCGTCGGCCTCACCCGGCTCGTCGGCGAGCGCGGCGACGGCCGGGTCGCCATGTCGATGGGGCTCGGTGTCGTCGGAGCCGTCCACACCAACAAGACCCCCAGGACCCTCGCCGACACCACCCCGATCGCCCGGCTCACCGAGGAGCAGGACATCGTCGTGGTCTCCAAGGACTCCCCGTACCGCACCGTCCAGGAGCTGCTCGCCGCCTGGAAGAAGGAGCCCGGCAAGCTGCCCGTCGGCGGCGGTTCCTCGCCCGGCGGCCCCGACCACCTCGCCCCGATGCTGATGGCCCAGGCCGCCGGCATCCCGCCCAGGGAGGTCAACTACATCCCCTTCGACGGCGGCGGCGAACTCCTCGCCTCCATCCTCGGCGACAAGGTCGCCTTCGGCGTCTCCGGCGTCGGCGAGTACCTGGACCAGATCAAGGCAGGCGAGCTGCGCCTGCTCGCCGTCACCGGCGCCGAGCGGGTCCCCGGCCTCGACGCCCCCACCCTCCGCGAGGCCGGCCTCGACACCGAGTTCACCAACTGGCGCGGCATCGTCGCCCCGCCCGGCCTCACCGACGCCGAGCGGGACAAGCTCGTCACCCTGGTCACGAAGCTGCACGACTCGCCCCAGTGGCGCGAGTCCCTGAAGACCCACGGCTGGACCGACGCCTTCCTGCCCGGCGAGGAGTTCGGCGCCTTCCTCACCGAACAGAACACCCGCGTCGACACGGTGCTGAAGGAGCTCGGACTGTGACCACCCCGCCGCCCCCCTCGCCCCAGGACCGGCCCCACGACCGGCTCAAGGACCGGCCCCAGGACCGGCTCAAGGACCGGCTCAAGGACCGCTCCGAGCTCGGCGTCAGCGCCCTGCTGCTCCTCCTCGGCGTCCTCGTCCTCACCGACGCCCTCACCCTCGACGTCGACCTCACCGCCCGCGGCCCCGTCGGCCCGGCGACCGTCCCCCTCGTCGTCGGCTGCGGCCTCCTCGTCGTCGCCGTCCTCCTCGCCCTCGACGTGCTCCACGGCGGCCGCGGCGAGGCCGAGGGCGGCGAGGACATCGACCTCGACGCCCCCGCCGACTGGCGCACCGTCCTGCTCCTCGTCGGCGTCTTCCTCGGCTTCGCCGTCCTCATCGGCCCGCTCGGCTTCCCGGTCTCCGGCGCCCTGCTCTTCTGGGGCGCGGCCTACGCCCTCGGCAGCCGCCACCCCGCCCGCGACCTGCTGATCGCGGCCGTCCTCTCCCTCCTCACCTACGGCGTCTTCGACCGCCTGCTGGGCGTTCCGCTGCCCGGCGGGCCGCTGATGGGAGTGCTCTGACCCATGGAATCCCTCAACTCCCTGATGGACGGCTTCGGGACCGCCCTCACCCCGGTCAACCTGCTGTGGGCCGCCGTCGGCGTGCTCCTCGGCACCGCGATCGGCGTGCTGCCCGGCATCGGCCCCGCCATGGCCGTCGCCCTGCTCCTCCCGGTGACGTACGGCCTCGAACCCACCGGCGCCTTCATCATGTTCGCCGGCATCTACTACGGCGCCATGTTCGGCGGCTCCACCACCTCGATCCTGCTCAACACCCCCGGCGAGAGCGCGGCCGTCGTCGCCGCCATGGAAGGCCACCCGATGGCCAAGGCCGGGCGGGGCGCGCAGGCGCTCGCCGCCGCCGCCATCGGCCACTTCACCGGCGGCATGATCGGCACCGTCCTGCTCGTCGCCCTCGCCCCCGCCGTCGCGGCGCTCGCCGTCGACATCGGCGCCCCCGACTACTTCGCCCTCATGGTCCTCGCGTTCATCGCCGTGACCTCGGTCCTCGGCTCCTCCCGGATCCGCGGCGTCGCCTCCCTGCTCATCGGCCTCACCATCGGCCTGGTCGGCCTCGACCAGCTCACCGGCCAGCAGCGGCTCACCTTCGGCTCGCTCCAGCTCGCCGACGGCATCGACGTCGTCATCGTCGCGGTCGGCCTCTTCGCCATCGGCGAGGCCCTCTGGGGCGCCGCCCACCTGCGCCGCACCGCGGGCCGGCCCGTCCCGGTGGGCCGCCCGTGGCTGGGCCGCGAGGACCTGCGGCGCACCTGGAAGCCGTGGCTGCGCGGCCCGTTCATCGGCTTCCCGTTCGGCGCGATCCCGGCCGGCGGCGCGGAGATCCCGACCTTCCTGTCGTACGTGACGGAGAAGCGGCTCTCGAAGCACAAGGACGAGTTCGGCAAGGGCGCCGTCGAGGGCGTCGCGGGACCCGAGTCGGCCGCCTCCGCCTCCGCCGCCGGCACCCTCGTCTCCATGCTGACCCTCGGCCTGCCGACGACCGCCGTCGCCGCGGTGATGCTCGCCGCCTTCCAGCAGTACGGCATCCAGCCGGGACCGCTGCTCTTCGAGCGGGAGCCCGAGCTGGTGTGGGGCCTCATCGCCTCGCTCTTCGTCGGCATGGTGCTGCTGCTCGCGCTCAACCTGCCGCTCGCGCCCGTCTGGGCGAAGCTGCTGCGCATCCCGCGCCCGTACCTCTACGCCGGCATCCTGTTCTTCGCCGCCGTCGGCGCGTACGCGGTCGGCGGCGAGGCCCTCGACCTCGTCGTCCTCCTGGTGGTCGGCCTCCTCGGCCTCGGCATGCGCCGCTACGGCCTGCCGGTGCTGCCGGCGGTCATCGGCGTCATCCTCGGCCCGGCCGCCGAGCAGCAGCTCCGCCGCGCCCTCCAGATCAGCGACGGATCCTTCACCGGGCTGGTGAACACCCCGTTCTCGGTATCCGTCTACGCGATCGTGCTGCTCCTGCTGGTGTGGCCGTTCCTGCGGAAGGCGGTGGCCCGCGAGCGGACCGAGGCGTGAGCGCCGGGGGCGTACGACGATACGACGGTAGGGGCGAGACCCGGCCAACGCGCCGATGAAGGAGTGAGTTTCGGACAACGGGCGGCGGGATCCGGTATCCCTGGCGGGCGTAGTCTCCCCCCACCTCGAAGGGACACCCCCCCCATGCGCGTCCGACTCGTCCTCGCCGTCACCGCCCTCGTCGCCGCGGCCGCCGCCCCCCTCGCCCACGCGGGAGGGGCGGACGGCCGCACGGTCGATCCGGCCGGACGGTTCGCGGACCTGCTCACGGTCGACCGGGCCGGCCTCCTCGGCGCCGACGGCACGGTCACCCTCTCCGGCACCTACCGCTGCCTCGACGACAGCGCGGGCCCGGTCCTCGTCGGCTCCACCCTGCGTCAGCAGGACCGTTCCGCCGGAATCGGCGGCACCCGCGCGGTCTGCGACGGCGCCCTCCACACCTGGACCAACACCGCGGTGGTGAAGGACCCCGCCTACCAGCCCGGCGACGCCCGCGTCGAGGCCACCCTGATGCAGCTCACCGCCCAGGGCGGCCTCCCCACCCCCGGCTTCCTCGCCGTCGAGGAGGCCCCGGTGACCCTCGCCTAAGGGTCTCCCCCCCCGGATCCCGCCGGCCCAGCAGTTCCTCCCGGGTCAGACGGCGGGGGCGGTCCGGCCGAGCAGGGCCACCAGGCCGTGCCGGCCCAGCCGTTCGAGCTCGTCGAGAGCGGCCACGGCCCGCCCGGCCGCCTCCGGATCGGCGGCGGCGAGACCGCTCGCCGCGAACTCGTCCTCGTCGAGCCGGAGCACCTCGCTGCCGTCCGCCGACACCCACAGGTCCAGGTCCAGGTCCTCGACCGTCACCCCGGCCGCCCCGAACTCGGCCGGCCGGGTGATGTCGCAGTACCAGCCCTTCAGCCGGCCCTCCGCCGACCACACCTCCTTGACGGTGAACCAGCGGTCCGTCCAGTAGTGCTCCACGAAGACGTCACCCGGCTCGAAGCGCACGAACCCGAAGTCCCGCACCCCCTCCGCCGCCCACGGCGCCCGCACCGAGAGCCGCGTCGCCGTCTCCGCCACCACCTCGGCGGGATAACGGATCTTCAACCGCCCCGCCTTCCACAACGCCACCTCAACCGAGCGTCCTGACATACCGCACCTCCGTCGCGTCGACCGTGTACCCGAACCACTCGTTGATCGCCAGCATCGGCCCGTTCCCGGCGTCGTTGCCGGTGAACGCCTCCGTGCAGCCCGCCGCCCGCGCCCGGTGCAGCGACGCGTTCTTGGCGAGCTTCGCCAGACCGCGCCCGCGGAAGGCCGGGGCCGTCCCCGTCATCCCCGAGGAGTACCGGCCGAGCCCGTCGGTCCGCGCGGCGCTGAACGCGGCCGGCACCCCCTCCACCACCGCCACCACCGTCAGCGAACGGGCGTGCAGCGGATGGCTCCAGGTGGACTCCAGCCAGTGCGGGTAGTCGTCCAGCTCCGCCTTCACGTCGCCCGGCTCGTCGGCGGTGGTCGCCGCGTCCAGCTCGAAGAGCGGACGCGGATCCGCCGCGAACTCCTCGGCGGACACCAGCTCGACGCCCGCCGGCGGCTCCTGGAGCGGCGGCAGCCCCGCCGTCAGGTCCAGCCGCAGGAAGTGCGCCGACCGGCTCGGCGCGTACCCCCGCCGCTCCGCGAAGGCCCGGTTCTCCGGGCCGTCGAGGATCCAGCTGTAGAGCGCCGTCGCCCCCCGCTCGACCAGGTGCTCCTCGGCCGTGCGGACCAGCAGCGCCCCCGCGCCCAGCCCCCGACGGGCCGGATCCACGTACACGTTGAGGCTTCCGATGCCGGGCTCCGGGGAGTCGTGGGCGAGGGACACCTGAGCGGTCCCGATCACCTCGCCCTCCTCGGTCACCGCCACCAGCGGCCGGTCGTGGGACTCGGGGTGAGCGTGCGCCCAGTCGAAGACCACCTGCTCCGCGGTGGCGAGCATGCAGGGGAGGGCCGCGCGGCGGACGCGGGCGAAACCCTCGGCGTCCTCGGGCCGTACGTCACGGACGATCACAGTCATGGGGCCGCACGCTACGGCCGGGGCCACGCCGCCGCCTCCCATTTTCCGGTGGGGTGGGGGCAGAATCGGGTGGGTGACACTGACACTCGCCGTGGACCACCAGTCCACCACCGCCCCCTACGAACAGCTGCGCGCCCAGATCTCGGAGCGCGCCCGGTCGGGAAGACTCCCGGTCGGCTACAAGCTGCCCACGGTCCGGGGACTCGCGGAGCAGCTGGGGCTCGCCGCGAACACGGTCGCCAAGGCGTACAAGGCCCTGGAGTCGGACGGGGTCATCGAGACCCGCGGCCGGCACGGCACCTTCGTCGCGGCGGCCGGCGACGCCGCCAGCCGGAGGGCCGCCTCCGCGGCCGCCCAGTACGCCGAGGAGGCGTACCGCCTGGGCCTCACCCGGGACGAGGCCGAGGCCGCCGTGCGGGACGCGCTGCGGGCCGCGTACGACTCCGAGTGAGACGACGGGTCCGTCCGGGAGCTCCGGCGGACCCGTCACGGCTCACAGATACAGCCCGGCCGCCGGGGTGCGCTGCTCCGGAAGCTCGGCGGGGGAAGCGCCGCGCCGCAGCGCGAACAGCTCCGCCAGCGTGGCGCCCCCGGACGGCACCCCGTCCTCGCGGCTCAGCCAGGCCACCGACTCGGCCCGGGTCAGCGGCCCGACCTCGATCCGCGCCAGGCAGCGGCCGGGGCGCACGATGGCCGGGTGGAGCCGCTCCAGGTCCTCGTTGGTGGTGAGGCCCACCAGCACGTTCCGCCCCTGGCCGAGCAGCCCGTCGGTCAGGTTGAGCAGCCGGGAGAGCGCCTGGCCAGTGGCCTCCTTCGCCCCGCCCCGGATCAGCTCGTCGCAGTCCTCCAGGAGCAGCAGCCGCCACCGCTCCTTCTCGGTGCCGTCGTCCTCGCCGATGGCGATGTCCATCAGGTACCCGATGTCGTTGAAGAGCCGCTCGGGGTCGAGCACGCAGTCCACCTGGCACCACTCGCGCCAGGAGCGGGCGAGGGTGCGCAGCGCGGAGGTCTTGCCGGTGCCGGGCGGGCCGTGCAGCAGCAGGAGCCGGCCCGTGACGTCCTCCGGCGTCAGCTTCATCAGCCGGTCCATCGACTCGGCGACCGGCGCCGTGTAGTTGGGGCGGGCCTCTTCCCAGGTGTCCGCGCTGATGGGGCGGGTCATCCGGCGCGGCCCGCGCTGCGGCGCCAGGTACCAGAAGCCCATGGTGACGTCCTCGGGCTCCGGCTCGGGCTCGTCCTTGGCACCGTCGGTGGCCTCGGCGAGGATTCGCGCGGCCAGCTCCGGATCGGTCGCCGTCACGGTGACGTCGGCGCGGTGCTTCCAGCGGGAGGACAGGATCGTCCACCCCTCGCCCTCGGCGAGGACGGAACTGCGGTCCTCCTCCTTGGCCCCCCACAGCACGCGGGCGCCCGGCGGCAGCAGCGTCGCGTCGGACCGGGCCCGGTCCAGGGTGAGGCCGTGCGCGTGCGGCTGCGACCCGGTCGTGAACCGGTCGAGGAAGAGCGCGTCCATGACGTCGCTCGGCGAGTCGCTGTCGTCGAGGTTGACCACGACCGGCAGCGGCTCGCGCGGCCCGGGCGGTACGGCGGGGGTGTCTGGCATGTCGCCATGATCCACCGCACGCCCGGGCCGCGCACCGGGTTTTGCCCCGGCGGACCGCGCTCCTCCCCCGAGGATCAGATCCAGTGCCCGCGCACCGCGCCGCGGGCCCGGCGGGCGAGGGCGTACCCCTTCGTCAGGACCCGGTCGGCGGCGAAGTCCCGGGCGACGGAGCTTCCTTCGACGTGGCGGACGAACTGCTCGACCGTCGTGGAGCGGCGCACGGTCACCCGCTCCAGGGCGTACGGCCCCTGGCGGCGCCGGGCGAGCGCGTTGCCGACCGCGAGGGCCTGGGTGAAGCCGGCCTCCCGGACGGTGGTCCGCACCCGCCGGCTGGAGTAGCCGTAGGGGTAGGCGAAGGAGTCCGGCGCGGTGCCGAGCTCCTCGCCGACCAGCTCCCGGCAGCGCAGCGCCTCGAACCGCAGCCGCCGCGCGTCGAGCTGGTCCAGTTGCGGGTGGCTGTGGCTGTGCCCGCCGATCTCGGTGCCGGCGGCGGCGAGCTCGCGCACCTGCTCCCAGCTGAGCATGGCGTCGAGTTCGCCGCCGGTGGCGTGCCGGCCGGGCAGCCAGCCGCTGGTGACGAAGACGGTGCTCACGAAGGAGTGCTTGGCGAGCACCGGCAGGGCGTACCGGTGCACGCCCTCGTAGCCGTCGTCGAAGGTGACGAGCACCGGCCGCGCGGGCAGTTCCGCGCCGGTGCGCCAGGCCGCGGCGAGCGCGGCGGTGGTGACCGGGGCGAAGCCCCGCTCGGCCAGGACGTCCATCTGCGCGGCGAACGCCTCGGGGGTCACGGAGAGCCCGAGCGTCGCGGGCGCGGGATCGGGGGCGACCGCGTGGTACATGAGGATCGGTACCGGAGCGGGTACGGGAGCGGGTACGGGTGCGGACGGCGGCGCGGGTACGGCGGCGGACGGCGGCGCGGGTACGGCGGCGGGGGACGCGCTCACGCGACCGCCTCCTTCGTACCGGCGTCCCGGTCCTCCCCGGGGACGCCCTCCGGGGTGATCGGCCCCCAGGAGAACGAGGGGGAGTGGCCGCGGCGGGCGCGGAGCGTGCCCAGGGCGTAGCCCCCGGCGGCGAGCGCCACGCCCGTGACGATGGCCCCGGCCCGGCCCGCGCCGCCCGGCCGGCCGAGCAGGGTGTCCCGCACCCCGCGCAGGACGCCGGCGGGGAGCACCCGGCTGGTGTAGCGCCGTTCGGACTCCAGGCCCTTGCCCGCGCCGACGCTCTGGGCGACGAGGGCCTTGGACAGGCCCTCGGCGTAGACCCGGGTGCGGAAGTAGGCGAACCGCTCGCGGACGGCGGGCACCTTGTGGTGGATGACCGCCCGGTCGTCGATGAGCAGGACCGCGCCGGGCACCGCGCCGGCGAGCCGGATGCACAGCTCGGTCTCCTCGCAGCCGAGCGGTCGCCGGTCGCCGTCCCGCCCGATGCCGGTGGCGAATCCGCCGGCCGCGTCGAAGGCGGTGCGCCGGAAGGAGGCGTTGCCGCCGAGCACGTTGCGGACCCGCACGCGGCCCGGGGGCAGTCCCCGGTAGGTGCAGCCGACGACCCAGTCGAACTCCTCGGGGAACCAGACGGGCCGGCGGCCGGAGGCCCAGGCGGGCAGCGTGCGCCCGCCGACGGCGACGACCTCCGGGTCCCGGTAGCCGGCGGAGAAGTGGTGGAGCCAGTCCCGCTCCGCCACGGCGTCGTCGTCGAGGAAGGCGACGAACTCGCCGCGGGCGGCGGCGATCCCGGTGTTGCGGCCGGAGGAGAGGCCGCGGGGGCCCGCGTTGGCGAGCACCCGCACCTCCTCGCGGCTCCGCGCGTCCGCGTACTCCTCGGTGAGCCGGTCCAGGAGCCGCTCGTTGTGGTCGACGACGAGCAGGGTCTCCAGCGGGGCCAGCGACTGTTTCCGGACGGAGTCGACGGCGGCGAGGATGTCCCCCCACCGCTCCTCCGTGTAGACGCAGATCACCACGGAGAAGCGACCGGGGGTCGTGCGGTCGTTCAAGACACCTCTCCCCGGGGGACGTTCACGGAGAAGGCGGCGGGGCGGCGGAGCGCCCGGGCGGCCTTGGTGACGCGCTTCTCGCGGAGGATCACCTTGAGGACCCGGATGCCGTCGCGCACCGCGTTGAGGTTGCTGACGCCGTGGATCCGGAGGTATTCGTGGCTCGGGACCTCCTGCACCTTCAGGCCGGCCTTGACGACCCGGATGTTGATGAGGGTCTCGATCTCGAAGCCGGTGCAGTCGAGGGTGATCTTGTCGAGGCAGTGCTTCCAGAAGGCGTTGTAGCCGTAGCAGAGGTCGGTGTAGCGGGCGCCGAACTTCCGGTTGACGAGGGCGCAGAGCGCCCAGTTCCCGAGTCGGCGGATGCCGGTCATGTCGTCGGTGCCGCCGCCGTTGGCGAAGCGCGAGCCCTTGGCGAAGTCGGCGCCGCCGACGAGGGCGGAGACGTAGGAGACGATCTCCTGGCCGTCCGCCGAGCCGTCGGCGTCGACCATCACGATGATGTCGCCGGTGCAGGCGGCGAAGCCGCTGATCAGGGCGTCGCCCTTGCCCTTGCCGACCTGCTTGACGACCTTCACGTCGGGCCGGAGCCCGCGGGCCACCTCGACGGTGTCGTCCGTCGAATTTCCGTCGACGAGGACGACTTCGTGAATCCATTCCGGCAGCGACTTGAACACGTACGGAAGATTTTCCGCCTCATTCATCGCGGGAATGACGACGCTGACCGGCGGAGTGATCGCCAGATGCGAAGTGATGGCCCGGTACTGGGCCGCTATTCGACTCGGCTCGGTGAATTCATGGCCCGTGACGGCCGGGCGCAGGAACGAGCTCATGGTCGGTTTCCCTCTCGTCCGGTGGGCCGCCACCCCTGGGCGGCCCGATCGTGTGTCCGGTTCGAAAGGGGGGTTCTCGCCATCCCCGCACGGAAGCGATCTCCTTGCGGGATCGGTGAGTTGGCATGACTGGCCGCGCGGTACCCGCGACTCGGCGCACAGCGCACCGAGCACGGCACCCCCCTACCGCGCCCCGCTCCGGCGCCAACGGGACTACGGCGGCTCTCCCCTGAGCCGCCTTGCCGATGAACCGATGCGGGTGAGATGTACGACGGTATTGATGAATGGGACTGTATGGCAAGTGCCGCTTGTACGGCCCGGTTTCTGGCACTTTGACGAACAACTCGTGATCGAAAGCGCTGTCTTCCTGACCGGATTCGACCAATCCGTTTCCGCTATGAGGACAGAGGGGGTGCGCCGCCCTCCTGTGGAGGGTCGGGCGGGTGGGGCGTGTCACATCCGGACAGAAGCGGGAGCGGATCCTCCGGTTCCCCGAATGGCCGGAAAGTGCCCATTTCTGAGGAGGCATCACCCGCTCCCCGGAGGCAACTTTGACATGAACACTTCCGGTGGGGCGGATCCGATGCTACTTCCTGGTAGCGCAGAGATCCTGCTACAGGGAGGTTTCATGAAACTGTCGCGCATCGCGGCCTTCGCGTCCTCGCTCCTGCTCGGTTCCGTCCTCGCCCTCACCGGGGCGGGAGCCGCGCAGGCCGCCGAGAGCGCCGCCGTCGACTACGTGGCCCTCGGCGACTCGTACTCCTCCGGCGTCGGTGCCGGCAGCTACGACAGCGCCAGCGGCGACTGCAAGCGCTCCACCAAGGCGTTCCCGCGCCTCTGGGCCAACGCCAACTCCCCCTCCTCCTTCGCCTTCACGGCCTGCTCCGGCGCCGTCACGACCGACGTCACCGGCAAGCAGCTCGGCCCCCTCTCCTCCGCCACCGACCTCGTCTCGATCACCATCGGCGGCAACGACGCGGGCTTCGCCGACGTCATGACGACCTGTGTGCTCCAGTCGGAGACCACCTGCGTCAATCGGGTGAACCAGGCGAAGGGATACGTCGACTCGACCCTGCCCGCCCGGCTCGACGCCGTATACAACGCCATCCGGGCCAAGGCCCCGGCCGCCCGGGTCGTCGTCCTCGGCTATCCGCGCTTCTACCAGCTCAACGGATCCTGCGTCGCCGGACTCAGCGAGAACGAGCGCAGAGCCATCAACGGCGCCTCCGACCACCTCAACGCCGCGGTCGCCAAGCGCGCCGCCGACCACGGCTTCGCCTTCGCCAGTGTGGTGACGGCCTTCACCGGCCATGAGATCTGCTCCGGCTCCGCCTGGCTGCACAGTGTCAACTGGCTCAACATCGGGGAGTCCTACCACCCGACGGCCGCCGGCCAGTCGGGCGGCTACCTGCCCACGTTCAGGAACGCGGCGTAGCGGCGGATCCCCCCACCTCCGCACCCGTACCCGCGGCGCCGGGAACGGCGGGAGCGTTGCTCGACGCCCCGCCCCCGCCCGGACCGGCGCCCGGACCCTCGTCCCTGACGGCCTGCCAGACCAGCGCCGCCACGATCACCAGCAGCCCCGCGATCCCGGCCGCGATCACCGTGCTCCTGCGGGGCCGCCGCCGCACGCCGGAGCGCGCGGGCTCCTCCGTACGCGCCCCGCGCACCCCCGCGGAGCCGTCGTGCTCCCGATGCTCCGACCGCTCCCGATGCCCCGGCCCGCGCTCCGGCACGTCCGCAGATCCGTCCGCCGGCGCGCTCCCGTGGGGCCGCCCCCCGGTCCCGGCCACCCGCTCCAGCTCCCGTACGGCCCCGGCCCGCACCGCCGCGTCCCGGCCGGCCAGCCCCCCGGCCACCGGCGCCAGCGGCCCCGACCGCGGATCCGCCACCATCCCGCCGAGCAGCGCGCCCAGCGACCGCAGGTCCTCCTCGGGCCCCGGCGGCGGCGCGTCCGGCGCCGAGGTCCCGGTGGCCACCCCGGTCACCACCACCCGCCCGTCGTTCGCGAGCAACACCCGGTCCGGGGCGAGCCCGCGATAGGGGACACCGGCCTCCCGGGCCGCCCGCAGCGCCGCCAGCACCCCGAGCGCCACCCGCGCCGCCTCCCGGTCCGGCAGCGGCCCGTCCGCCTCCAGCGTCTCCGCCAGGGTCAGCCCGCGGACCAGCTCCATCACGATCCACGGCCGGCCCCGCTCCACGGCCACGTCGTACACCTCGGCCACGCCGGGATCCCTGATCGCCTCCGCGGCCCGCGCCTCGCGCTCCACCCGCGCGTACAGCAGCCGCTCCTCCGCCTCGGGCGTCCCCGGCGGGGCGTGCACCTCCTTGACGGCCACCTCGCGGCCGAGCGCCTCGTCCCTGGCGCGCCAGACGATCCCCGCCGCGCCCTCGGCCAGGGCGTCCAGCAGCCGGTAACGGCCCGCGATCAGCGTCATGGACCCACGGTAGCCGCGCCCCCGCCGGGTGGCGACCCACTCGAACGGTCCTCGGTGGCGTAGATCACACCGGCCTCCGGGGCCGCAGGCGGGCGGCCGGGGTGCAGGATGGTTCATGACGGTTCGGCAGGTGTTCGAACCCTGTCCAACTCGCCCTGGAATCAGATGGATTCGTAGAGTGACCGTCAACCCCCGTACGAGTGCAGTCGATCCGGACGGCGGGATACACGGGTGTCACTGTGGGGCGATAGGGTTAACCTGCCCGGGCCGGGTGCCCTCGTACGGGTGGGGAGTGACATGGAACAGATAACGATGCGAAGCAGGCCGCGTGTGCCTGCCATCACCTGCGGGAGCAGCGCGACCAGTTCGCGTCTCGACCGCCATCTCGCGGTGCTCGGCGGACCCGCCGTGCCGCAGCGCGACGTGGCCGAGGCGACCCTGCTGATGCGGGAACTGACGACGCGTCGCCACGAGGCGCCGGCCCAGAGCGGCCACGCCGGCCGTGCGCGGGTCTCGCTCTTCGCCCCGCTCCGCCGTCTGCGCCGCACCCTCTTCGGCGCCCGTCACTAGCCGTTCCGCCGCGCGCCGCGTCCCCGACGCGGTCCACCGGCGGGCCCGCAGCCCGAATGCCACCCGCACACCGAGAGCGCCGGACGCGTCCCCGCCCGTCCGGCGCTTCGTCGTACCCGCACCCGGGTCCCGGTCAGGCGATCACGCCCGCCGCCCGCAGCTCCTTCGTCTCCGCCGCCCCGACGCCCAGCTCCGCGAGGACCGTGTCGGTGTGCTCGCCGAGCGCCGGGATCCCGCCCATCGGCGCCTCCGGGGAGCCGGGGAAGCCGATCGGCGGCAGCAGCGACGGCAGCGGTCCGACGGGGGAGTCCACCGGGCGCCAGCGGTCCCGGGCGGCGAGCTGGGGGTGGTCCACCAGCTCCGCCACCGAGTTGAGCCGGGCGCAGGCGATGCCGGCCGCGTCCAGGCGCCGTACCGCCTCGTCCGCGGGCAGCGCGCCGAGCGCCGCACCCACCGCCGCGTCGGTCGCAGCCCTGCCCTCGACCCGGGCCGCGTTGGTCGCGAACGCCGGGTCACCGGCGAGTTCCGGCCGCTCCAGGACCTGTTCGGCGAGCCGCCGCCACTCCCGGTCGTTCTGCACGGACAGCAGCACCAGTCCTCCGTCCGCCGTCGGATAGGCGTCGTAGGGCGCGATCACGGCGTGCGCGAGCCCCGTGCGCGCCGGGGCCGTACCTCCGTGCGCCCCGTGGTGCAGCGGGTGCCCCATCCACTCCGCGAGCGCGTCGAACAGCGAGACCTCCACCGGCCCGCCCCGGCCCGTCGTGCCGCGCCGGACGAGGGCGGCGAGGACGCCCGCGTACGCGTACATCCCGGCCGCGATGTCGGCGGCCGGGATGCCGGACTTGACGGGCTGTCCGGGGGTGCCGGTGACCGAGACGAGCCCGGTCTCGCACTGCACGAGCATGTCGTACGCCCTCCGGTGGGCGTAGGGGCCGTCCGGCCCGTACCCGGAGACGTCGACGGCGATCAGCCTCGGGTGCGCGGCGCAGAGGGTGGCCGCGTCGAGGCCGAGCCGGGCCGCCGCCCCGTGCGCGAGGTTCTGCACGAAGACGTCGGCGTCCGCCACGAGCCGCCCCGCCAGCTCCCGTCCGCGCGGCTCCTTCAGGTCGACGGCGACCGACTCCTTGCCGCGGTTGCACCAGACGAAGTGCGAGGCCAGGCCCCGGGCGGCGGTGTCGTAGCCGCGGGCGAAGTCGCCGCCGTCGGGGCGCTCGACCTTGATGACCCGCGCGCCGAGGTCGGCGAGCTGGCGGGTGGCGAAGGGGGCGGCGACGGCCTGCTCGACGGAGACGACGGTGATCCCGTCCAGGGGGAGGGGCTGAGTGCTCATGCCCGTCTGCCTACCGCGCCCGGACGGGCCCTGTCATCAGGAGCAGGCTCACACCACCGGCTCAGCGGCGCGCGTACCGCCGGACGGCGAGCGGGGCGAAGACCGCGATCAGGCCGAGGGACCACAGCAGGGAGCCGGCGACCGGATGCGCGACGGGCCAGGCGGCGCCGGCGGGCGCGGAGGCGTTGCCGAGGAGCTCGCGCACGGCGGTGGTGACGGCGGAGATCGGGTTCCACTCGGCGACCGTGCGCAGCCAGCCGGGCATCCCGTCGGTCGGGATGTACGCGTTGGACAGCAGCGGCAGCATGAACGTGGCGCTGCCGAGCTGACCGGCCGCCTCCTCGCTCTCGGAGGCCAGGCCGAGCAGGATGCCCACCCAGGTCGCGGCGAGACGGAAGAGCAGCAGCAGCCCGAGGGCGCCGAGCGCCGCCGGCGCGGAGCCCTCGATCCGCCACCCCATGGCGAAACCGACCAGGACCAGCGGCACCGTGCCGACCGCGCAGACGACGAGGTCCGCGACGGCCTGCCCGAGGGGGACGGCGGCGCGCCCCACGGGCAGGGTCAGGAACCGGTCGGTGACGCCCCGGTGGGTGTCCTGGGCCGCCTGGAACATGCCGGTCATCAGCCCGCCCGCGGCGGTCGCGACCAGCAGGCCGGGGACGAGGAAGGAGCGGTACTCGGCGCCCGGCATGGCGAGGGCGCCGCCGAGGACGTACCCGAAGAAGAGCAGGAAGACGATCGGCATCGTCTGGGTCATGACGGCGATGGCGGGGGCGTGCCGGATCCGCCGGAGGTGCCGGCCGACCATGGCCGAGCCTTCGAGGGCGAGGGCGTTCACGCGACGGTCTCCTTCCGTCCGGTGAGGCGCAGGAACACCTCGTCGAGGGTGGGCGGACGCAGTGAGGCGTCGACGATGTGGATCCCGGCGGCGTCGATCTCGCGGACCAGCCGGGGCAGGGTGAGGGTGGGGTCGGTGGTGACCGCGCCGACCGTGCGGCGCTCGGCGTCCAGGACCGGGGTCGAGCCGGTCAGCCGGTCGAGCACCGCGGCGGCGGGTTCCAGCGGACCCGGACCGGCGAGGACCACCTCGGCCCGGCTGCCCACCAGCGCCTTCAGCCCGGCGGGGGTGCCGCGGTGGGCCGCCCGGCCGTCCTCGACGAGGACGATGTCGTCGGCGAGCCGGTCCGCCTCCTCCAGGTACTGGGTGGTGAGCAGCACGGTGGTGCCCTGGCCGGCGAGCGCCCGGACGGCGTCCCAGACGGCGCCCCGGCTGCGCGGGTCGAGGCCGGTCGTCGGCTCGTCGAGGAAGAGGACCGAGGGTCGGGCCAGCAGGCTCGCCGCGAGGTCGAGGCGGCGCCGCATGCCGCCGGAGTAGGTGCGGACGAGCCGGTTCCCGGCCCCGTCGAGGCCGTACTCCTCCAGGAGTTCGTCGGCGCGGGAGCGCGGCAGGCGCAGGAGCCGGGCGAAGAGGCGCAGGTTCTCGGCGCCGGTGAGGTCCCCGTCGACGGAGGCGTACTGGCCGGTGACAGCGATCCGCCCGCGCACCCCGGCGGGATCGCGGACCAGGTCGTGGCCGGCGATCCGGGCGCTCCCGGCGTCGGGCGCGAGGAGCGTGGTGAGGATCCGGACGGCGGTGGTCTTGCCGGCGCCGTTGGGGCCGAGGAGGCCGCAGACCGTGCCCTCGGGTACGGCGAGGTCGAGCCCGCGCAGCGCGTGGACCTCGCCGTACCGCTTCTCCAGACCCTCACTAAGTACAGCGTACGTAGTAGTCATGGCGGCACCGTACCTCACTACGTACGGTGTACGTAACTACGATGGGGGGCGAGGTGATGAGATGGCGGGCCGAGCGGCCGAACCCGAAGTGATCTGGGCGCGCCCCGAGCGTGCGGGCCGCGGCCCCAAGCCCGCGTTCAGCAGGCAGGACGTGGTCGCCGCCGCCGTCCGCATCGCCGACGCCGACGGCATCGACGCGCTCTCCATGCGCCGCGTCGCCGCCGACCTCGGCTGCGGCACCATGTCGCTGTACAACTACGTCCCCCGCAAGGAGGACCTGTACGAGCTGATGGTCGACGCGGTCAGCGCCGAGTACGCCTTCCCGGAGCGGCCCAGCGGCGACTGGCGGTCCGACATGACCGGCCTGGCCCGCCAGACCCGCGCGATCATGCACCGCCACCCGTGGCTCTCCCGGGTGATGACGACCGCCTACGGCTTCAGCCCGCACGCCCTGCGCTACCTGGAGTGGTGCCTCGGCTGCCTGGAGCCCCTCGACGTGCCCGGCGGGCTGAAGATGCAGCTCATCGCCATGGTCAACGGCACGGTGATGGCCACCGTCCGCAACGAACAGGCCATCGCCGAACGCGCCCGGGGCCTGCCCTGGTCCGAGGAGGAGGAACAGGCCGTGCGCGGCGCCTACCTCAGCGGTCAGGTGGCCACCGGACGCTACCCGCGCCTCGCCGCGCTGCTCGCCGAGTCCGCCGCCCCCGCCGACGCGGACGAGATCTTCACGATGACCATCGCGCGGCTGCTGGACTCCTTCGCGGCGGCGGGACCGGCGGGACCGGCGGCACCGGCGGCCCCGGCGGCCCCGGCGGGAGGGGGCGAAGGGGCCGGAGGGGCCGACGGGGCTGGAGAGGTCGACGGGACCGACGGGGCCGGTGGGGCCGGAGCGGCCGACGTGGCTGGCGGGGCCGGTGGGGCCGTCACACCAGCATGAACTGGCCCTCCGGGCCCTCCTCCTGATGGTCGAGCACCGAGGCGGGCCGACGCGCCCGGTCCGGCACCGGCAGCACCCCGGCCGCGCGCAGCGCCGAACGGCCGGGCCCGCCGCCCGCCGTGAACGGCGCGCGCTCCGCCTCGCGCGCGCCGAGCAGCGCCAGCACCGTGACCAGGTCGAGGAGTTGGGAGGTCCACTCCTGCGGCCAGGCGGAGGGACCGATCGCCTCCAGGGTGCCCGGTTCGGCGGGCGCGGTACGGCGGGCGAACCACTGCTCCAGGACCCGCACCCCGCCCACCCGGTACTCCCAGGCCGCCTCGGGAACCGGCGAGATCCGGCCCTCGCCGACGCTCAGGACCTCACCCTCGGAGTCGTACGCCAGCGACTCCGGGCGCGGCGGGAGCGCCGCCCGCACATAGGGACGGCGCCCGCCCGGCAGCCGCGGCCGCGTCCCCGTCAGCGCGCCCCGCAGCTGGACGTCCAGCAGCTCCCGCCCCAGCGCCACGCCCGCCGCCCACACGGCCGGGTCGGCGGGCAGCGGCACCCGGCAGCCGGCGGGGGAGGGGACCGCCGCCGCGACGGTCCAGGCGAGCCACCGCACCGGGTCGGCGTCCCCGTACCGCTCGCGCAGGAAGCCGGGCAGCCCCGGCGCCAGGTTCGGCTCGGCGCCGCCCGGGCGCCGGAACAGCGGCCGGATCCGGCCCGGCCGGCCCGCCGGGGACCGCCCTTCCGGCAGGGCCCCGCTCACGAGCAGCGCCGGCCCCGCCGCCCCCGGGACCTGCCCCTGCTCCACCGCGAAGAGCTGCGGATCGCCCGCCACCCGCCACAGCTCGGGGCGGGCGGTGTCGATCAGCCGGTGGTCGGGGAGGAGCCACTGTTCGTCGAAGGGTCCGGCCAGCACCCGCACCGGCTCGGGGCAGGGCCCGCTCTCGCGGGCGAACCGGCCGGTCCCGGTCCGCTGCCCCGGCAGCGCCGCCACCGCCGTACCCGTGGTGCGCGCCCGGCTCGGCCGGAACAGCGCCTCGCGCTCACCGCCCTCCGCGGCGACCAGCCGGTCCCAACGCCGCCGCAGCGTCCGCGCGTCGGGCGCCACCACCCACGCCCGCCCGAACCGCAGCGGCGCCACCGACCACGGCATCAGCTCGTCCAGGAGGGGGATGTCGTCGGCGTCCGTCACGCCCCGCATGCTAACGAGCGCCGTCCGTACGGGGCCAGCGCGCCGATGGGCACCGGTCAGCGGCGGGGCTCGGGGAGAGCCGCCGGTTCGCGCGGTGTCAGCTCCTCGAAAAGGCGGCGGTACACCTCGGGGTCCCGGTCGAAGTCCGCCTCGGAAGCGAGGGCGGCCCGTTCGGGGTCCTGGCCCCGGAGCAGGTCGACGGAGGTCTGCGCGAACCGCTCCTGGAGGCCGTCCCGTTCGGCTTCGGCGAGCAGCCGGCGCAGTTCGGCGACGGCGGTCTCGGCCGCGGCGCGGGCGGCGGGCCCGGACCGGAGCCTGTTCCGCAGCCCGGCCGCGGGGGCGGCCTCCTCCAGCAGCACCGCCAGCCGGTCCGAGAGCTCCTGCGCCGCCTGGGCCGTCCGCCGGCTCTCCGGCCCGGCCTCCCGCAGCACCCACAGGGCACGGACCAGTTCGGGGTCGGGCACCGCGCCGAACTCCGCCTGCCGTCCGGCACCCCGTGCCGCCTCCATCGCCCGCGCGTGGTCCCGGGCGGTCCACCCCGCCGCCTCGGCCAGTGCGGCGGCACGGCGCACAAGCCGTGCCTCCACGCCGAGGGTGCGGGGAAGGGCCCGGAGGTTCCCGCCCACCAGCCCTACCGCGATGGCCAGGATCCCCAGCGCCAGGACGGTCCCGCCGGGGTCGCCGTCGTTCTCGAACTTCACCCCCGCGTCGAGATCCTCCAGGTCCCCCTGGTCCGGACCCTCCGTGTACATGAACCCGGACTCCCACCCGTAGCCGTGGCTGCCGCTGTAGTTCGGGGCCTTGAGGCGGTCGCTCCGGGTGGGGTCGCAGCGGTGGGGCTCCTCCCGGACCCTCTGCGCGTACGGGTCGCTCCACTGGACCCGGCAAGTGCCGTCGGGCTTCTCCTCGACCACCGTGAGGTCGATCTGGCGCGTCGCGACGAGCTCCGGTTCCGGCCGGAGGATGGAGATGCCCACCCCGCACGCGAACAGCACGAAACCGAGCGTCACTACCCATCGGAAGAACGGCTTGTGTCTCATGTGATCCCCCCGGGCGAGTCTCTCCGACACGGGCGCGCGGGGGAACGGGGAAGCCGGGCAGCGCGCGGGTACCTCGCCTGCCGGAGCCCGGCAGTCTCCGCGCGGCAGACGTGTGCCCGGCAGTCTCTGCGCGGTGGACCCGGTCCCCCGCTCGGGGTCAGTGCGCCTCGACCGTCACCGTGAAGGAGAAGCGGTCGCCGCGGTAGCGGATGCGGGCGACGTCGACGACCTGCCCGTCCTCGCCGTAGGTGACGCCGGTGTAGTGGAGGATCGGCGAGAGCAGCGGGACCTTGAGGAGGTCGGCGGTCTCCGGGTCGGCGAGGCGGGCCTCGACGGTGTCGGTGATCCGGCTGATCCGTACCCCGACGACGTCCCGGAGCACCTTCGTCATCGGCCAGCGCTCCAGGTCCGCCGGGTCGATCGCGGTGGCGAACTCCGGCCGGACCGCGTTCTCCGCCCAGTTGGTCGGCTCGTCGCTCTCCCCGTCGGAGCGCAGCCGGCGGTAGGTCGCGACCTCGGCCACGTCCGGGAAGTACTCGGCGAGATCGCCGGGCACCGGCTCCGGGCCGTGGCCGAGGACGGTGGTCCGCTCGCCGGACTGCTGGGCCACGATCGCGTCGATCGAGCCGAGCAGCCGGCGCGGGGTGGAGCGCCGGGCGCCCGGCTCGATGAAGGTGCCGCGCCGCCGGTGCCGGCTGATCAGCCCCTCCTCCTCCAGTTCCTTCAGCGCCTGTCGCATGGTCAGCACGCTGACGCCGTAGTGCGCGGCGAGCTGCTCCTCGGTGGGCAGCCGCAGCGAGGCGTCAGGGGTGCGGCCCAGTATGGAGGCGCGCAGGGACTGCGAGACCTGGTACCACAGCGGGAGCTTGCGGTTCAGGACCAGCGAGTCGGGGGCGAAGGCGGTCACGGCGTTCTCCGTACGACGACGGGGTGGGGCGGTTGAGCCAGGACTCTACGGCCGGAAATGACGCTCCAGACCCTGCCATACGTCGTCGTAACCGTGCTGGAGGTGGTCGGCCCCGGCCGCCTGCCCGGTCGCCGTCACCGGCCAGCGGGTCTCGAACATGAAGGCCAGGCCGTCGTCGATCCTCTGCGGCTTCAGCTCGGCGGCGCTCGCCTTGTCGAAGGTCTCCCGGTCGGGCCCGTGCGCGGACATCATGTTGTGCAGCGAGCCGCCACCCGGCACGAAGCCCTCGGCCTTGGCGTCGTACGCGCCCTCGATCAGGCCCATGTACTCGCTCATCACGTTCCGGTGGAAGTACGGCGGCCGGAAGGTGTCCTCGCCGACCAGCCAGCGCGGGGCGAAGACCACGAAGTCGACGCCGGCCAGGCCGGGGGTGTCGGAGGGCGAGGTGAGGACGGTGAAGATGGACGGGTCGGGGTGGTCGTAGGAGATCGTCCCGATGACGTTGAAGCGGTGCAGGTCGTAGACGTACGGGGTGTGGTTGCCGTGCCAGGCGACGACGTCGAGCGGCGAGTGGCCGTACGTCGCCGTCCAGAGGTTGCCGCAGAACTTGTTGACCACCTCGACGGGGCCCTCGACATCCTCGTAGGCCGCGACGGGGGCGCGGAAGTCCCGCGCGTTCGCCAGGCCGTTGGCGCCGATCGGGCCGAGGTCGGGAAGCTGGAACGGGGCGCCGTAGTTCTCGCAGACGTACCCGCGCGCGGTCTCGTCCAGCAGCTCGACACGGAAGCGGACCCCGCGCGGGATCAGCGCCACCTCGCCCGGGTGGGCGGCGAGCAGGCCCAGCTCGGTGCGGAGGAGGAGGCCGCCGCGCTCGGGGACGATCAGCAGCTCGCCGTCGGAGTCGCCGAAGACCCGTTCCATGGAGGCGTTGGCGTGGTAGAGGTGCACGGCCATGCCGGTGCGCTGGGTCACGTCGCCGTTGCCGCCGAGGGTCCACAGGCCGGCCAGCCAGTCGGTACCCGGTGCCGGGTCGGGCAGCGGGTTCCAGCGCAGCCGATTCGGGTCGGCGACGGTCTCGGTGAAGGGCGCGGTCCGGACCGCGCCGTTGTCGGTCCGGACGAACGGCGGATGGGCCGCCGACGGGCGGATCCGGTACAGCCACGAGCGGCGGTTGTGCGCCCGCGGCTCGGTGAACGCACTGCCGCTGAGCTGCTCGGCGTAGAGCCCGAGCGGGGCGCGCTGCGGCGAGTTTCGGCCTTCCGGCAGGGCGCCGGGGAGCGCCTCGGAGCCGTGCTCGTTGCCGAATCCGGTGCTGTAGGTGAGGGCCTCGGCCGTCTTCCTGGCCTGCTCGGTCGTCATCGCCCGCTCCTGTCCTGAACCTGTCCTGAAAGGAATCCTATGGATGACCGTAGGATTCCGCGACCGCTCCCGTCAACGGGGCGGAGGTGAAGGGCCTGCGATCGCTTCGCGCAGGGTGGGGCCGATTCGCGCACGGCGGGGTCAAAAAGATGAACAATGCTCTACTCTCGCGGCCATGTCGTGGACCAGAAGGCTCGTCTCCGTGCTCTCGGTCGTGCTCGCGGTGCTCGCCGCGGCCCTGCTCACCGCCCCCGGCGCCCAGGCGCACGAGGAGCGGCCCGTCACTTTCCCCGACGGCTCCGGCAGCGTGCCGCAGCTCCGCAGGGGCGAGCCCGACCTCCTCGTCTGCAAGACGGACCGGGCCGACTTCGACCGCCGCATCGCCGGCTTCCCCGCCGGCCTCAAGACCCGCAACCTCGACCTCTTCGCCCGCTGCGGCCGCTCCGGCTTCCGCCACCTCCAGCAGGCCGTCGACGCTGTCGACCGACCCGGCATGACCATCGCGATCCTGCCCGGCCTGTACGAGGAGGAGCCCTCGCTGCCCGCGCCCACCGGCGCCTGCGCCGCCCTGGACGCCCCGAAGTCCTCCTTCGGCTACCAGATCCTTTCGTACGAGCAGCAGGCGCGCTGCCCGCACAACCAGAACCTCGTCGCCATCCTCGGCAAGAAGGACCTCCAGATCGAGGGCACCGGCGCCTCCCGCCTCGACGTCGTCATCGACGCCAAGTACACGAAGCTCAACGCGATCCGCTCCGACAAGTCCGACGGCGTCTACTTCCGCAACTTCACCGCCCAGCGCACCACCTTCAACTCCCTGTACGTCCTCGCCGCCGACGGCTTCGTCATCGACGACGTCCTCACCCGCTGGAACGACGAGTACGGCTTCCTCACCTTCGCCTCCGACCACGGCCTCTACAAGAACTGCGAGTCCTACGGCAACGGCGACTCCGGCATCTACCCCGGCTCGGCCTCGAACATCAACGACGGGCGCGGCTACGACGTCCCCCGCTACTCCATCGAGATCACCGGCTGCCGCAGCCACCACAACATGGTCGGCTACTCGGGCACCGCCGGGGACTCCGTCTGGGTCCACGACAACGAGTTCGACCACAACATGGGCGGCGCCTCCATGGACTCCGCCTTCCCCGGCCACCCCGGACTCCCGCAGAACCACGCGAAGTTCGAGCGGAACCTGATCCACGACAACAACCAGGACTACTACCGCCACGTCGCCGACGGCACCTGCGCCCGTCCCCCTGCCGAACGCGGCTACGAGAACGGCGTCGTCTGCCCACAGATCTCCATGCCGCCCGGCAGCGGCATCATCACCGCGGGCGGCAACTGGAACCTCTACGAGGACAACTGGATCTACGGCCACGACCGCACCGGCTTCTACCTCAACGCCGTCCCCGCCTTCATCCGCGGCGAGTCCGCCTGGTCCAAGCAGACCGACACCTCCCATCACAACCGCTACGCGAACAACCGCCTCGGCACCGACAAGGCCGGCAACTCCCGCCCCAACCGCACCGACGTCTGGTGGGACGGCCAGGGCCGCGCGAACTGCTGGCAGGACGACACCGGCGCCTCCAGCCCCCGCACCCTCCCCGCCTGCGGCGCCGCCCGCGGCGAGGTCTCCGGCGCCACCGCCCGGCTGGTCGGCGAGCCCGTGAAGCTCGCCCAGCTCCTCGTCTGCGCCGACTACAACGTCCAGGCCCGCCGCCTCCCGGCCGGCTGCGACTGGTACGGAGCCCGCGGCCTCCAGCGCGTCGAGACCCAGATCGCCCTCGCCGCCTCCCTCCTGCTCGCCCTCGTCGGCACCGCCCTCTGGTGGCGCCGCCTGCGCGGCCACCGCCTCGCCGCCGTCGCCCTCGCCACCGGCCTGGCCGGACTCGCCCTCGACGTCGCCGGCGCCACCCTCACCCTCGCCTCCACCTATGTCCCCGCCCTCGCCCTCCTCCTCACCGGCGCCTGGTGGACGGTCACCGGCCTCCTCCTGCGCCCCACCCGCCCCGTCTTCGCCTGGACGACGGTCGCCCTCGGTCTCCTCACCCTCCTCGACGCCTTCGACAAGGCCGTCCTGATGATCCCCGGCATCTCCGTCAGCCCCGCCTGGCTCCGCCTCCTCCTCGGTGCCGTCTGGGTCCTCTGGGCCGTCGTCGCCGCCGGCGCCCGCCCCGCCCCGTCACCCGCTCCCACCCCCGACCCCGAACGCCCGGCCGAGGACCACCCCGAGGGGATACCCGCATGACCACCTCCGCCACCCCCGCCGGTGACGCCTCCACCCCCACCGCCCTCCTCACCGGCGGAGCTCCCGCCACACCCTCCGCCCCCACCGGTGGCGCCTCCGCCCCGCCCGCCGCCTCCACCCCGAGCGCCGCCGCCCTCTCCGCGCCCTCCGCCCGCACCCGTGGTGCCTCCGCGCCCTCCGTCCGGCGCCGTTCGGCCCCGCTCGCGGCGGCCGTCGTCGCCGGCGTCCTGCTCCTGGCCGCCGGGTGCGGAGGCCGGGCCACCACCCATCACAAACCCGGCACCAGCCACGAGCAGTCCACCGCCTCCCACGGCACCGTGCTCGCGGACCGCGACGAGTCCGGCCACCGCCTCCGCGAACTCCCCGCGGACGAAGCGCCCTCCGTCCGCGCCGAGGCGCGCCCGGACAGCGAGGGCGGCTGGAACGTCCACCTCACCGTGGAGAGGTTCCGCTTCACCCCCGAGTCCACCGGCGGCGGCGCCCTCACCGGCCGGGGGCACGCCCGCCTCCTCGTCGACGGGCGCGAGGCCGCCCGTGCCTACGGCCCCTGGTTCCACCTCCCGCCCGGCGCCCGCTCCCTCACGGTCCGCCTCCACGCCGACGACCACACCGTCTGGGCCGTCGCCGGCAAGCCCGTCCAGACCACCCTCGCCCTCACCCCCGCCCCGTCCTCCTCCGCGTCCCTCACGCCCACCGCCTCGCCCACGCCCACTCCGCCCCACGCCTCGCCCACCGCCCCGGACCCCGCTCCCACCGGCCGCACCCTCGACATCCGGGTCTCCGGCTCGACGGTCACCCCGGCGCCCTCGCGCGTCGAGGTGAAGAAGGGGGAGCGGCTCACCCTCCGCGTCACCTCGGACCGCGCCGACACCGTCCACGTCCACGGCTACGACCGCGAGGCGACCGTCGCGCCCGGCGCCCCGGCCGTCCTCGCCCTGACCGCGGACCGCACCGGGCTGTTCGAGGTGGAGACGCACGGGTCCGGACTCGTGCTCACCCAGCTGGTCGTCCGATGACCGCCGTCCAGGACCCGCTCCTCCCGCTCGCCCACGGCGTCGGCGCCCAGCACGACCTGCCCCTCTCCCCCTTCTACGCCTACGCCGGCGCCTTCACCGCCCTCCTCGTCTCCTTTCTCGGCCTCGCCCTGCTCTGGTCCACCTCCCGCTTCCGGGGCGACCGCGCCGGGCGCCCCCTGCCCGCCTCCTTCCAGCGCCTCGCCGACGCCCCGGCCACCCGCACCGCCCTCCGGCTCCTCGGTGCCGCGCTCGCCCTGCTCTTCCTCGCCCACCTCCTCCTCGGCCCCGACGACCCCGACCGCAACCCCACGCCGGGCGCCCTCTACGTCCTCCTCTGGGTCGGACTCGTCCCCGCCTCCCTCCTCCTCGGCCCCGTCTGGCGCCTCCTCAACCCGCTCCGTGCCCTCCTCTCCCTCCGCCCGCCCGCGAACCCCCGGCCGGTCCCCGCCTCCGTCGGCATCCGCCCCGCCGCCGCCGGCCTCCTCCTCTTCGCCTGGCTCGAACTCGTCGCCCCCGACAACACCTCCCGTTCCGTCCTCCTCGCCGCCCTCGCCGTCCACCTCGCCGTCCAGCTCTCCGGCGCCGCCCGCCACGGCGCCGCCTGGTTCGCCCACGCCGACCCTTTCGAGGTCTACTCCTCCCTCCTCGCCCGGCTCTCCCCGCTCGGCCGCCGCGCCGACGGCCGGCTCGTGCTCCGCTCCCCCTTCAACGGCCTCGACTCCACCCCCGAGACCCCCGGACTCGTCGCCACCGTCTGCGTCCTCCTCGGCACCACCGCCTACGACGGCCTCTCCGACAACCCCCGCTGGATCACCGCCCTCCAGACCTCCTCCCTCGGCCCCACCGTCACCGCCACCCTCGGCCTCCTCGCCGCCGTCGCCCTCGCCGGAGCCTGCTACGGGCTCTGCGCCGGCACCCTCCGCCTCCTGAACCGCGCCCTCACCACGCCCCTCACCTCCTTCGCCCACTCACTGCTGCCCATCGCCCTCGGCTATCTCGTCGCCCACTACTTCTCACTCCTCGCAGTCGAAGGACCACGTACCGTCATGATGGCAGCCGGCACTGACAACGCCCCCTCGCCGGCTCCACCGCTGGGCCCGGCGGGCCTCGCGGTCCTCCAGGTCTCCGCGATCGTCACCGGTCACGTCCTCGGCGTCGTCGCCGCACACGACCGGTCCGTCCGTCTCTTCCCGCCCGCCCGAGCCGTCGCCGGCCAACTCCCGCTGTTCGCGCTGATGATCGCGTACACGCTCGGCGGCATCGGACTGCTCATCGCCTGAACAGGATCGGAACGGCATCATGGACCCCGTGCCCCAGACCCGCCCGCACGGCCCGCCGCCCGCGCTCCGCCGCACCCCCGTCCAGCAGCGCAGCGCCGAGCGGCTCGCCCGCATCCTCGACGCCTGCGCAGGGCTCCTCGACGAGACCGGCTACGAAAAGCTGAGCACCCGGGCCGTCGCCGTCCGCGCCGGCGTCCCGATCGGCTCGGTCTACCGCTTCTTCGGCAACAAGCGGGCCATGGTCGCCGCCCTCGCCCACCGCAACCTCGACCGGTACGCCGACCGCATCTCCGCCCGCTTCGAGCGGACCCCGGTCCTCGACGCGCACTCCGCCATCGACGGCGTCCTCGACGAGTTCATCGCGATGAAGCGGAGCGTGCCCGGCTTCGCCCTCGTCGACTTCGGCGTCCCCGCCGCCGAGGAGGGCGGGGGAGGGGCCGCCGAGGACCCCAACGGCCTGGTCGCCGAGCGGATCTGCGGTCTGCTCGCCACGCACCTCGGCCGCACCTCCGACGATTCGCTGCGGCGCAAGGTCCTCGTCGGCGTCGAGACCGCCGACACCCTCGTCCGCCTCGCCTTCCGGACCGACCCCGACGGCGACCCCGCCCTCATCGACGAGACCCGCCAGCTCCTCCACGCCTACCTCGCCCCCTCCCTCGCCGCATGACCGCCGGACGCGGCTCGGACGAACCCCTCCCCGACGTGCCTACCGGTCGGTATGCTCGCGTCGATCCGCCGCACCGCCGCCTGCCGCACGCCGCCGTCCACGGGAGACGCCATGACCACGGCCCCGCGCATCTGCCCCCTCTGCGAAGCGACCTGCGGACTCGTCCTGACCCTCGACGGCAGCCGCGTCACCGGCGCCCGCGGGGATCGCGACGACGTCTTCAGCCGAGGCTTCGTCTGCCCCAAGGGCGCCGCCTTCCCCCAGGTCGACGCCGACCCGGACCGCCTGCGCACCCCGCTCGTCCGGGGAGAGGACGGCCGACTGCGGGAGGCGAGCTGGGAGGAGGCGTTCGACACGATCGCGGCGAGAATCCGCCCGCTGATCGAGGATTACGGCCCCGACGCCCTGGGCATCGTCCTGGGCAACCCCAACGTCCACACGATGGCCGGAGCGCTCTACCCGCCCCTCCTCCTCCGCGCCACGGGCACGAGCAACCTCTTCACGGCCTCCACGCTCGACCAGATGCCCAAGCACGTCTCCAGCGGCCTCCTCTTCGGAGACCCGTTCGCGATCCCCGTGCCCGACCTCGACCGCACCGACCACCTCCTGGTCATCGGGGCCAACCCGCTGGATTCCAACGGAAGTCTCTGCACCGCCCCCGACTTCCCCGGCCGGCTCGCCGCGCTGCGCCGCCGCGGCGGCACCCTCACCGTCGTCGACCCCCGACGCACCCGCACCGCCCGCCTCGCCGACCGCCACCTCGCCCCCCGGCCCGGCACCGACGCCCTCCTCCTCGCGGCCCTGGTCCACACCCTCTTCGCCGAGGACCTCACCGCCCCCGGCGCCCTCGCCGACCGCACCGAGGGCATCGACCGGGTCCGGGACGCCGTGCAGGAGTTCACCCCCGAGGCCGTCGCCCCCGTCTGCGAGCTCGACCCCGGCACGATCCGCGCCGTCGCCCGGGAGCTCGCCGCCGCGCCCACCGCCGCCGTCTACGGGCGGATGGGCAGCTCCACCGTGGCCCACGGAACCCTCGCCAACTGGCTCGTCGACGTCCTCAACGTCCTCACCGGCAACCTCGACCGGCCCGGCGGCGTCCTCTTCCCCCGTTCCGCCACCGCACCCGCGCCCCGGCCCGCCGGGCCCGGCCGCGGCTTCATCCTCGGCCGCCGCCACAGCCGCGTCTCCGGACACCCCGAGGTCAAGGGGGAGTTCCCGCTCGCCGCCCTCGCCGAGGAGATCGACACCCCGGGTGAGGGCCGCATCCGGGCGCTGATCACCATCGCCGCCAACCCCGTCCTCTCCGCCCCCGACGGGCTCCGGCTCGACACCGCCCTCGACGGCCTCGACCTGCTGGTCTGCGTCGACCCGTACCTCAACGAGACCACCCGCCATGCCCACGTCCTGCTGCCCCCGCCGCCGCCCTCCCGGAGCGCCCACTTCGACTTCGCCTTCAACGGGCTCGCCGTCCGCGACCAGGCCCGATTCACGCCGGCCGCCCTCCCCTTGGAGGCCGGTGCCATGGACGAGTGCGAGATCCACGCCCGGCTGGTCCTCGCAGCGTCCGGCATGCACGGAGCGCCGCCCTCCGCCGTGGACGACCTCGCTGTCGACACCCTCGTCGCCAAGGCGGTCACCCAGCCGTACTCGCCCGCGTACGGTGCCGACCCCAAGGAGTTCGCCGCCGGACTCACCGGGAGCAACGGGGCCGAGCGGCGGCTCGACCTGATGCTGCGGCTCGGGCCGTACGGTCTCACCCTCGACGAGCTCAAGGCCCACCCGCACGGCATCGACCTCGGCCCGCTCAAGCCCCGCCTGGACGAGGTGCTGCGGACCCGCGGCGGCCGGATCGAACTGCTTCCGGAGCCGATCGCCGCCGACCTGCCCCGGCTGCGGGCCGCCCTCACCGCCGTACCGGAGCCCGGAACCCTCCAGCTGGTGGGCCGCCGCCACCTCCGCTCCAACAACAGCTGGCTGCACAACACCCCCGCCCTCACCGGGGGTTCGAACCGCTGCACCCTCCAGGTGCACCCGGAGGACGCCGGCCGGCTCGGGCTGGCCGACGGCACCCCCGCCCGGATCAAGGGCGAGGGCGGCGAGCTCACGGCGGAGGTCGAGGTCACCGACACAGTGCGGCCCGGTGTCGTCAGCCTCCCGCACGGCTGGGGCCACGACCGCCCCGGCACCCGGCTCACCGTGGCCGCCGCCCACCCCGGCGTCAACGTCAACCAGCTCCTCGACGGCTCCCTGCTCGACCCGCTCTCCGGGACCGCCGTCCTCAACGGCTTCCCGGTGGAGGTGACCCCGCTGGAACCGGTGTCACTTCTGTGACCTGGGGTTTTGCTCGTATTGCTCACGCGTGGACCTCTTGTTGAGGCCGGAAGGGGGCACCTACGGTCATCCGGACCGCCGCTCGGCGGCTGTTCAACGGTGAACGTGAGGTGCCTCCATGCTGACCGTCCTCGGCTTCGCCATGATCGCGACCTTCCTGGTCCTGATCATGATGAAGAAGATGTCGCCGATCGCGGCGCTCGTCCTGGTCCCCGCGCTCTTCTGCGTCGCCGTGGGGCAGGGAGCGCAGCTCGGCGACTACGTCATCGACGGCGTGGGCAAACTGGCCCCCACCGCGGCGATGCTGATGTTCGCGATCGTCTACTTCGGCGTCATGATCGATGTCGGACTCTTCGACCCGATCGTCCGGGCCATCCTGCGCTTCTGCAAGGCCGACCCGGTCCGGGTGGTCGTCGGCACCGCGGTGCTCGCCGCGATCGTCTCCCTCGACGGTGACGGCTCCACCACCTTCATGATCACCGTCTCGGCGATGTACCCGCTCTACAAGCGGCTCGGGATGAGCCTGGTCGTCCTCACCGGCGTGGCAGCCACGGCCAACGGCGTCATGAACACCCTGCCCTGGGGCGGGCCGACCGCCCGTGCCGCGACCGCGCTCAAGCTCGACGCCGGCGACATCTTCGTCCCGATGATCCCGGCTCTCGCGGTCGGCCTGCTCTTCGTGATCGCCCTCGCGTACGTCCTCGGCCGCCGCGAGCGGAAGCGGATCGGCTACCTCACCCTCGACGAGGCCCTCGCCACCGATACCGACACCGACACGGACACCGTCCTCGTCGGCGCCGGTGGAGCTGCGGGCGAGGCCGCGGGCAAGGGCAAGGGAGCGGGCGGGGCCGAGGTCACGGGCCGGGCCGACCGGATGCGCGGCGCCTCCGGCGACGCCCCGGCCACGGGCGGCACCCCCGCCGGTTCGCCGGGCGAGGACTCCGCAGTCTCCGGCTTCCAGGGTCTCGACCCGAACCGCGCCACCCTCCGCCCCCGGCTGTACTGGTTCAACGCCGCCCTCACCGTCGCGCTGCTCACCGCGATGATCCTCGAAGTCCTGCCGATCCCGGTCCTCTTCCTCATCGGCGCCGCCCTCGCCCTCACCGTGAACTACCCCCGCCCCGCCGACCAGAAGGAGCGCCTGGCCGCCCACGCGGAGAACGTCCTCAACGTCTCCGGCATGGTCTTCGCCGCCGCGGTCTTCACCGGCGTCCTCACCGGCACCGGCATGGTCAAGCACATGGCGGACTGGCTGGTCGGCGCCATCCCGGACGGGATGGGCCCGCACATGGCGCTCGTGACCGGTGTGCTGAGCCTGCCGCTCACCTACTTCATGTCGAACGACGGTTTCTACTTCGGGGTCCTCCCCGTCCTCGCCGAGGCCGGCGCCGCCCATGGCGTCTCGCCGGTGGAGATCGCCCGCGCCTCGCTCGTCGGACAGGCCCTGCACATGTCGAGCCCGCTGGTTCCGGCCGTGTACGTGCTGGTCGGCATGGCGAAGGTGGAGTTCGGCGACCACACCCGCTTCACGGTGAAGTGGGCGGCCCTGACCTCGCTGGTCGTCCTCGCGGCTGCGGTCCTCTTCGGGATCGTCTGACCTCCTGAGCCGGACGGGGGACGTGGGCGCGCCATACGCATGTCGCTACGGTGCGTGTTCGAGATGTGACGGATAGTCGGATTATCGGTCAAGTACCTGACGACATCCTCGTGGAGGAATCCGCATGCTCGCCCGCACCGCCCGCCCCCTCGCCGCAGCCTCCGGTCTCGCCCTCGCCGGCCTCGCCCTCGCCGGCGGGGCACCCGCCGCGTACGCCGCCCCCGGCGACAACGGTGACGTGAAGATCCACAGCGTCGGCACGCCCCTCGAAGACCAGCGCAACGAGCCCAAGGTGTGCGACTTCTATCTCGCCGCCTCCAACTTCGAAAGCGTCCAGAGGGTGCGATGGGAGATCGCCCCCCAGCCAGCCAGTGCGAGCGCCCGTACCTTGGACGGGACCCTCAGGCTCGCCACCGGCGCCGGCCGCACCGGCCGACTCGCCCTGCCGGACGGCACGTACCGGCTCACCTGGACCTTCGAAGGGGCCCAGGCGACGGGCAAGTTCAAGGTCTTCCAGGTCGACTGCCCCGGCGGCAACGGGGCCAACGGCAACGGAACCAACGGCCAGAACACCAACGGCCAGAACGTCGACGGTCAGAACACCAACGGTCAGAACAGCAACAGTCAGAGCGGCAATGGCTGGAACGGCGGCGGCGAGAGCAACGGCCAGAACAGTCAGAACGCTCAGAACAGCCAGACCACTCAGAACAGCAACAGCCAGAACAGCAACAGCTGGAACGGCGGCGGCGAGAGCGGCAACGGGGGCAATGGCAGCGGCTGGAACGGCAACGGGGGCAACGGCCAGCGGCCCCCGCAGGGCCCGGTCGGCGCCGGCGGCGGAGGCAGCGCCGAGCTCGCGGCGGCCGAGGACGGCTCCACCTTCGGTGTCGGAGCGGCCGTCGCCGCCGGCCTCGCGGGCACTGTCGGCCTGGTGCTGATCCGCCGTTCGCGCCGCCGCAACGATGGCGCGGCGTAACGCCCGCCTCACGCGTCGGCAGCGGCGGCTCGCCCGGCTCACCAGGACCGTGGCCGTCGCCGCGGTCCTGGTGACCGGGGGCGTTTGGTGGGGTGTCGACGGAGACCCCGCCGACCGGCAGACCGTCGCCGGAGCCGATGCCAAGTCCGACGCGGCGGCTCCGGCCGGGACGCCCGCCCCCACCGCCGCGCCCGCGGGCGGCCCCCGCGCCGCCGATGGCAAGGACGCGGTCCGGCCCCCCGCCGGCGCGGCCGGGAGCCGTGGCGACACCGCCGGGAGCCGCGCGGGCGCCGGCGCGCGCGCCAAGCCACGGCCTGCGGCAACCCCCGCGCCGCCGTCGTCGCACGCCCCGCTCGCCCGCTCCCGCCCCACCCTCGTCGCCGTGCCCGCGATCACCACCGAGGCGCCCGTTCTGGACATCGGGCTCGACCGGGAAGGTCGCCTCGGTGTGCCGCCCGTCGACGACCCACAGAAGGTCGGCTGGTACGAGGGCGGCCCCGCGCCCGGTGAGCGCGGGACGGCCGTGGTGGTCGGGCACCGGGACACGCTCACCGGGCCGGCCGTCTTCCTCGACCTCGACTCGCTCGGCCCCGGAAACACCGTCCGGGTCGCCCGCGCCGACGGACGGGTCGCCGTCTTCACCGTGGACAAGGTGCGCACGTACCCGAAGTCCGCCTTCCCCGACAAGGAGGTGTACGGCTCCACCGGCCGTCCCGAGCTGCGCCTGCTGACCTGTGGCGGAGCCTACGACCGGGGCGCCGGCTACGACGCCAACATCGTCGTGTTCGCGCACCTCACCGGTGTCGACAAGACGATCTGAACCAGCGGGACCGGGCACCGGCCCCGCGTCGGGTACCGTCGCCCCCAAGGGGCCGTACGGCCCCGGCGCGGGGCCGCTCCGCGCCCCCTGGCGGTCCTCCGCGCGGCGGATATCGCCCGGCGGCAGTGGCCGAGTCGGGCCGCGACGGCACCGCCGATGAGATCGGCCCCACTCCGGCAGACCCTGGCGCCCTAAAACTAACAGCGCTAGTTTGGGCGGGCGGGGTCGCTCGGATCGGCCCCGCCGCAGGCGAGCGGTCGAGCGGTCGAGCGGACCGGGAATGGGGAAGCGCTGATGAAGGCCCACGACGCGATGTACATCGGTGGGGAGTGGCGACCCGCGGCCTCCTCCGAGACGATCCCCGTGGTGGATCCCGCCACCGAGCAGGTCATCGCCCGGGTGCCGGCCGGCACCGCCGAGGACGTCGACGCGGCCGTACGGGCCGCCCGCGCCGCGCTGCCCGGCTGGGCCGCCACGCCCCCCGCCGAGCGGGCCGCTCGGATCAACGCCCTGCGTGACGCGCTCGCCGCCCGCGCAGAGGAGATCGCCGCCACCGTCACCGCCGAGCTCGGGGCCCCGCCGAAGATCGCCGCGGCCGTGCACGCCGGACTGCCGGTCACGGTGGCCGGCACGTACGCCGAACTCGCCGCCACCCACCCCTTCGTGGAGAGGGTCGGCAACTCCACCGTCTACGCGGAGCCGGTCGGCGTCGTCGCCGCCATCACGCCCTGGAACTACCCGCTCCACCAGATCGTCGCCAAGGTCGCCCCGGCCCTCGCCGCCGGCTGCACCACCGTCCTCAAGCCCGCCGAGAACACTCCGCTCTCCGCCCAGCTCTTCGCCGAGGCCGTCCACGAGGCGGGCATCCCGGCCGGTGTCTTCAACCTGGTCACCGGCGTCGGCACGGTCGCCGGCCAGGCCCTCGCCGAGCACCCCGGCGTCGACCTGGTCTCCTTCACCGGCTCCACCGCCGTCGGCAGCCGCATCGGCGCCCTCGCCGGAGGCTCGATCAAGCGGGTCGCCCTCGAACTCGGCGGCAAGTCCGCCAATGTCATCCTGCCCAGCGCCGACCTCGCCAAGGCCGTCGCCGCCGGCGTCGGCAACGTCATGGCCAACTCCGGCCAGACGTGCAGCGCCTGGACCCGGATGCTGGTCCCCGCCGGGCGGTACGAGGAGGCCGTCGCCCTCGCCGCCGAGGCCGCCGCCAAGTACGTCCCCGGCGAGCGCCTCGGCCCGCTGGTCAGCGCCCGCCAGCGCGACCGGGTCCGCGACTACATCGAACGGGGCGTCGAGGAGGGCGCCCGGCTCGTCGCCGGCGGCCCCGAGGCCCCGCTGGAGACCGGCTACTACGTCTCCCCGACGGTCTTCGCCGACGTCACCCCCGACATGACCATCGCGCGGGAGGAGATCTTCGGCCCGGTCCTCTCGATCCTCCGGTACGAGGACGAGGCGGAGGCCCTCGCCCTCGCCAACGGCACCGAATACGGTCTCGGCGGCGCGGTCTGGGGCGAGGAGAGCGAGGCGGTCGCCTTCGCCCGCCGGATGGAGACCGGGCAGGTCGACATCAACGGCGGCCGGTTCAACCCGCTCGCCCCCTTCGGCGGCTGGAAGCGGTCCGGCGTCGGCCGCGAACTCGGCGCGCACGGCCTCACCGAGTACCTCCAGACCAAGTCGCTCCAGTTCTGAGCCCCGCCCCGCCCGCAGTCAGGAGACACCCGTGATCCGTGCCGCCGTCCTGCCCGCCGTCGGTGCCCCCCTGGAGATCACCGACATCGAACTGCCCGAGCCCGGCCCCGGTCAGGTCCGGGTCCGGCTCGCCGCCGCCGGGGTCTGCCACTCCGACCTCTCGCTCTCCAACGGCACCATGCGCGTCCCCGTCCCGGCCGTCCTCGGCCACGAGGGCGCCGGCACCGTCGTCTCCGTCGGCGAGGGGGTGACCCGGGTCACCCCCGGCGACGGCGTCGTCCTCAACTGGGCGCCGTCCTGCGGCGCCTGCCACCCCTGCTCGCTCGGCGAGGTGTGGCTCTGCGTCAACGCCCTCAACGGTGCGGCGAACGTACACGCCCGCGCCGTCGACGGGCGCGAGCTCCATCCGGGCCTCAACGTGGCCGCCTTCGCCGAGGAGACGGTCGTCTCCGAAAGCTGCCTGCTGCCCGTGCCGGAGGGCGTACCGCTCACCGACGCCGCGCTGCTCGGCTGCGCCGTCCTCACCGGCTGGGGCGCGGTGCACCACTCCGCCCGGGTCCGTGAGGGCGAGACCGTCGCCGTCTTCGGTGTCGGCGGCGTCGGACTCGCCACCCTCCAGGCCGCGCGGATCGCCGGGGCGTCCACGATCGTCGCCGTGGACGTCTCCCCGGAGAAGGAGGGGCTGGCGCGGGCCGCCGGAGCCACCGAGTACGTCGTGGCCTCGGAGAACACCGCCCGCGAGATCCGGAAGCTGTCCGGTGGGCACGGCGTCGACGTGGCCGTGGAGTGCGTCGGCCGCGCCGTCACCATCCGGACCGCCTGGGAGTCCACCCGGCGTGGCGGCCGCACCACCGTCGTCGGCATCGGCGGCAAGGACCAGCAGGTCTCCTTCCACGCGCTGGAGATCTTCCACTGGGGCCGCACCCTCGCCGGCTGCGTGTACGGCAACTCGGACCCGGCCGCCGACCTGCCCGTCATCGCCGGTCACATCCGGGACGGCAGCTTCGACCTCGGCTCGCTCGTCACCGAGCGGATCACCCTGGACGGCATCCCCGGCGCCTTCGACGCCATGCTCGCGGGCAAGGGCGGCCGCGCCCTGGTGGTGTTCTGACCCTCCCGACGGCAAGGACGTCTTCCGTACCGCCGCCCGGCCAGGTCCCGGTCCGGCCCGCCCGGCGGCGGGACGGACCTCCAGGGGAGGCCGCCGGGAGGGAACGGCGATGGTGACCGGACCGGTGGTGGGGCGGTTCAGGGCTCAGGCGAGCTGAATGGCGAGGGAGCCGGCGAGCAGCAGTGCGAGTCCGAGCGCGCGCGGCCGGGTGAGCGGACGTCTGGGCAGCCGGAAGAGTCCCCTGTGGTCGATGAGGGCCGAGGTCAGCTGCTGGCCGGTCACCGTGAGCGCGATCGTCACGGCCGCGCCGATGGCGGGTATGAGAAGGAAGGTGCCCGTCACGTAGGCGGCGGCGCAGGCCCCGCCGATCCACCCCCACCAGGGCATCTTCCGCAGCGGGGCGACGCGCGGGGCCGGGGTCCGCCGGGCGGCCCGGAGCACCAGCAGGACGACGGCGATCGTGAAGGTCGCGACGGCGAAGCTGATGACCGCCACGGTGAGCGGCGCGTGGAGCCGTTCCCGCAGCTGGGCGTTGACCGCCCCCTGTACCGGCAGGACCCCGCCCGCGACGATCCCGAGGGCGATCCAGCCCGCACGGGCGGCGAGGGGGAGGCCGGGGGAGCCGGCCTGCGCCGTCCCGCCCCCGCCCCGGATGATCACGACGATGCCGGCGAGCACGGCGGCGGCACCGAGGGCGATGCCGGGGCCGAGTCCCTGCCGCTCCAGTCCGAACAGCCCGAAGAGGTCGAGGGCGAGCGAGGCGAACATCTGGCCGGTGACGAAGAGTCCGACGCTCGCCAGGGCGCCGAGCCGGGGGAAGAGCAGGATGCCGCTCGTGATGTAGAGCGGACTGGCCAGCCCCCCGAGCAGTAGCCAGGGCGGCACGTCCGGAAGCGCGCCCAGCGCTCCCAGCGTGCCGGCGGCGAGCGCCAGGGCCGTCAGCAGGGCGGTGGCGAGGCCGAGTTGGAGGGTCGAGGCGCCGTACGGAGTGCCGACGGCGGCGTTGAGCTGGAGGTTCGCCGACGCCTGGACGGCCAGGAGGCAGCCGACGAGCAGGGCGACGGCGAGCAGTGCGGTGTGCATCGGGGAACTCCTCGGGGACTCCTGAACAGGACGGAGCAACGACGAATGCTCACAAGCGGACGTCGTGTCCATTTAGAGTGCCACGTGCATGCTCAAGTGGACAAGGTGTCCGTTTGGGTGAAAGGGAAGTAGGGTCGGACCATGAGCGACCACAAGCGGCGCGGTGCGGATCCCGACCCGGTGCGGCCGGTGAACGAGACGGCCTACCCCTCGGCGGACCGCCCCTCCCGCGCCGACCGCCCCTCCCGCGCCGAGCGCGAACTGATCGAGGCGCTCGGGGCAGCGGGGGACTCCCTGCCCACGGGCGACCTGGTCGCGCCGGGCGAACTCCTGATCGGCAGCGCCCTCCATGCCCCGGGTGCGCGCCCGGCCTCCGGTCCGCGCCGCCGGGCCGACGCCGAGCGGAACCGCGCCCAGATCCTCGCCGCCGCCGAGCGGCTCTTCGCCGAGGGCGATCCCCGGACGATCACCATGGACCGCATCGCCAAGGCCGCCGGTGTCGGCCGCGCCACGCTCTACCGCAGCTTCCCCGATCCGGCCTCGGTCGCGGTGGCCCTGCTCGACACCCACGAGCGCCTGCTCCAGGGGCAACTCGTCCAAGGCCCTCCGCCGTTGGGCCCCGGAGCGCCCGCGGGGGAGCGTCTCGCCGCGTTCTACCTCGCGATGCTCGACCTCCTGGAGAGACACCTGCCGCTGGCCCTCGGCGCGGAGACCGGCCCCGAACGCTTCAGGACCGGTGCGTACGGCTTCTGGCGCGTCCACGTCCGGACCCTGCTCGTCGCCCACGGCGCCGAGGACCCCGACGCCCTCGTCGACACCGTGCTCGCCCCGCTCGCGCCCGAACTGTTCGCCTTCCAGCGACACGAACTCGGGCTCCCCGTGGAGCGGATCGGTGCGTCACTGGCGGCGTTCGCCCGCGGCCTCCTTCCGGCCACCGCCCGCTCCTGACTCCGGCGACGCGGACGCGCGCGGGCGGGACCGGGAGACCGCGACCCCTGCCAGGCACAGCGCGCCGCCCACCAGGGTCAGCGCCCCGGGCAGCTCGCCCAGCAGGGCCCAGGCCATCAGGACCACCAGGGCGGGCACGGCGTACGTGGTAGCGCCCATCCGCCCCGCGGTCGTCCGCGCCAGCGCGTACGCCCAGGTCGTGAAGGCGAGCGCGGTCGGGAACACGCCGAGGTAGACCATGTTCGCGGTCGCCGACAGCGGTGCCCGCGCCGCCTCGGTCACGAGCTGTCCCGCGAACGGCAGGCAGGCGACCGCGCCGATGGCGCAGCCGAAGGTCGTCACCTGGAGCGCGCTCGCGCGGGCCAGTGCCGGCTTCTGGGCGACGACCCCGCCCGCGTACGCCACGGCAGCCAGCAGGCAGAGCGCGACGCCCAGCACCGAGGCGTGCCCGTCCTCGCCGGACATCGACAGGCCCACGGCGACCGCGCCGGCGAAGGAGACCGCCATGCCGGCCAGCAGTCGCGGCGGCAGCGTCTCGCCCAGGAAGCGGGCGCCGAGCAGGGCGATCAGGATCGGGCCGACGTTGACGAGCATCGCGGCCGTCCCGGCGTCCACCTCCTGCTCGCCCCAGTTCAGCGCCACCATGTACACCCCGAACCAGAGCAGCCCGGAGACGAGGATCCCCGGCCAGGCGGCCCGGGGCGGCAGCCCCTCCCGCCGGACCAGGAGGACGACCCCGAGGACCAGCGCCCCGGCGAGCAGCCGCCCGAGCGCGAGCGCGCCGGGGGAGTACGCGGCCCCCGCGCTGCGGATGGAGACGAAGGCGGACGCCCACAGGACGACGGTGACCCCGGCGGCGACGAGCGCGAGCCGCGCGGAGGCGGGGGTGGGGGTGGAGGAAGATCCGGGGGAGGCGGGAGCTGAGGCGTCGGATTTCGGCATGCCCCGAAGGTAGGACGCGCACCCTTCGGCCCACACCGCAATATCGCCCCCGAGCCCCGGGCCGGCCCCGTACCTCGGGCTCGCCCCCGCCCCCGGTCTCTCGCCCCGCGCCCGGGGCTCGCCCCGTACCCCGGCCTAGCCCCTTACCCCCGGGCTAGCCCTGAGCAGCATCCACACCTCCCTCGCGCACCCGCTCCCTCGCGCCCCGGGCCCCGTCATCCGCAGCCGCAGCCTCCAGCCCCCCCCAGCCCCCAGCCCCCGAGCCCCCCGGCTCCCCCGCCCCACCCATGCCCCAGCCGGATCCGCGAGTCGCCGCCCGCCCGACGGAGCTCGCTCCGCCCCCCACCCCAGGCCGCCTCACCGCAGCGCGTCCGCCGCGATGCCGAGCTCCCGCCACAGTGCCCGTTCGCCGGCCGGGGTGACCTTCACCGCGCGTCCGGACCCGATCCGTACGCACCAGCCGGTGTCCAGCGCGTGCGCGCAGAGCGCCGCTCCGGCGAGCCCCGCGAGGTGGGGCCGGCGTTCGGTCCAGTCCAGGCAGCCGCGCGCGAGGGGCCGCCGTCCTGTGGTCGCGAGGGGGATGCCGAGGCCCGCGAACCACTCCAGGCCCCGGTCCGTGAGCGCGAACCCGGTGTCCTGCCGCAGCAGTCCGCGCGCGGTCAGCGCGTCCGTGACGGCGGTGCCGAGCCGCCCGGCGAGATGGTCGTAGCAGGTACGGCCCCGGGCCATCGCCCGCCCGGCGTTCACCGCCGCCAGCGACCGGGGCGGCTCGTCCGCGCCCGGACCCGCGAGGGCGGCCAGCTCCTCCACGAGGTGCGCGATTCCGGGCCCGGCGAGCCGTACGTACCGGTGCCGGCCCTGCCGCTCCTCGGTGAGCACCCCTCCCGCGACGAGCTTCCCCAGGTGCTCGGTCGCGGTGGACGGTGCCACGCGCGCGTGCCGGGCGAGTTCACCGGCCGTCCAGGCCCGTCCGTCGAGCAGGGCGAGCAGCATCGCTGCCCGGCTCTCCTCCGCGAAGAGCGCCGCGAAAGCGGCGAGATCACTGGCTCCCATGGACCCAGCATCCCCCGCTCACGCTTCGGTCCCGCCCGAAACGTGAGCGCCCAGGGCGGCGTACTGCGCGCCCAGGCCGTCGAGCAGGGCGCGCAGGCCGGTGGCGAAGGCGCCCTCGTCGACCTTCTCGCGGTGCTCCGCGAGGCGGTGCGCCTGGCCGAGGTGGGGGTAGTCGGCGGGGTCGTACGCCGTCTCGTCGTCGACGAAGCCCCGCGCGAAGGAGCCGAGGGCCGAGCCGGTGACGAAGTACCGCATCAGGGCGCCGATGTGGGTGGCCTGGGCGGGCGGCCAGCCGGCCCGGACCATCGCGCCGAAGACCGCGTCGGCGACCTTGAGGCCCGCCGGGCGGCGGCCGGGCCCCTGGGCCAGGACGGGGACGATGTGCGGGTGGTCGGCGAGGGCGGCCCGGTAGGAGAGTGCCCAGTCGTGCAGGGCCGTGCGCCAGTCGCGGGGGTCGTCCGGCTCGAACATCGACAGGTCGATCTTGGCGCTCACCGCGTCCGCGACCGCGTCCAGGATCTCGTCCTTGGTGCGGAAGTGGTTGTAGAGCGAGGGCCCGCTCACCCCGAGCTCGGCCGCGAGCCGCCGGGTCGACAGGGCGGCGAGGCCCTCCGCGTCGACGAGCGCGCCCGCCGTCTCGACGATGCGGTCTCGGCTGAGCAGGGGCTTGCGCGGTCGGGCCATGGCGCACATAGTAGGCCCGTACCAAGAAAACTAGCAGTGGTAATTAAAGGGTGAGGGTGCTCGGTGCACACCGGGCGGAGCGGGTGAGGTGGCGTCGCGGTGGATCTGGGACTGAGCGGGGAGCAGGAGGCCGTACGGCGGCTGGCGGCCGACTTCGTCGCCCGTGAGGTGGCGCCGTACGTCGTCGAGTGGGACCAGGCCGAGAGCGTCGACCGGGGCCTGGTGAAGAAGCTCGGCTCCGTCGGCTTCCTCGGGCTCACCATCCCGGAGGAGTACGGGGGTTCGGGTGGCGACCACCTCGCGTACTGCCTCGTCACGGAGGAGCTCGGACGCGGCGACTCCTCCGTGCGCGGGATCGTCTCCGTCTCCCTCGGCCTGGTCGCCAAGACCATCGCCTCCTGGGGCACCGAGGAGCAGAAGCGGGCCTGGCTGCCCCGGCTCGCCTCCGGCGACGCCCTCGGCTGCTTCGGCCTCACCGAGCCCGGTACCGGCTCCGACGCGGGCAACCTGGCCACCCGCGCGGTGCGCGACGGCGACGACTACGTGATCGACGGCTCCAAGATGTTCATCACCAACGGCACCTGGGCCGACGTCGTCCTGCTCTTCGCGCGGACGAACGACACCCCCGGCCACAAGGGAGTCTCCGCCTTCCTCGTCCCCGCGGACGCCCCGGGCCTCACGCGCCACACCATCCACGGCAAGCTCGGCCTGCGCGGCCAGGCCACCGCCGAACTCTCCCTCGAAGGCGTCCGCGTCCCGGCCTCCGCGATGCTCGGCCCCGAGGGGAAGGGCTTCTCGGTCGCCATGTCCGCCCTCGCCAAGGGCCGTATGTCGGTCGCGGCCGGCTGTGTCGGCATCGCCCAGGCCGCGCTCGACGCGGCCGTGCGGTACGCGGGGGAGCGCGAGCAGTTCGGCAAGCCCATCGCCTCGTACCAGCTCGTGCAGGAACTCATCAGCGACATCGCCGTCGACGTGGACGCGGCCCGGCTGCTGACCTGGCGGGTCGCCGATCTGATCGACCGGGGCGAGGACTTCGCCACCGCCGCTTCGAAGGCCAAGCTGTTCGCCTCCGAGGCCGCCGTCCGCTCCGCGAACAACGCCCTCCAGGTCTTCGGCGGCTACGGTTACATCGACGAGTACCCCGTCGGGAAGCTGCTGAGGGACGCGCGCGTGATGACCCTCTACGAGGGCACCAGTCAGATCCAGAAGCTCATCATCGGGCGGGCGCTCACCGGAGTCTCGGCCTTCTGATCCCCGGGCGGGCAGGCGGTGAGCCCTCTGCGCCGCCGGGCTGAGTACCGTCCTGAGTATCCGGGCGGATGTGGCGCCGGCCACATCCGCCCGATGCTGTGGGCATGAGCGAGTCACAGGTCAAGCAGCAGAACACCAACGCCTACCACGCGCAGGCCGTCATCTCCTTCGCGATCGCCCTCGCCGCCGTCGCGATCGGGATCTACCAGCTGGAGGCGAGCGCCTGGGTACGCGCCTTCATGGCGGTCTCCGTCCTCTACCTCACCACTTCCGCCTTCACGCTCGCCAAGGTGGTCCGCGACCGGCAGGAGTCCGAGCGGATCGTCAGCCGGGTGGACCAGGCCCGCCTGGAGAAGCTCCTCGCCGAGCACGACCCCTTCCAGCAGAAGCTCTGAGCGCCGTCCGCACGTGCGGAGCGCGTCCGCGATCTCTAAGCGCTTGCTCAGCTTCGTTGTATGGTGTTCGTCCTGACCGGTCCGAGGAGGAGTGTGGGATGAGCACGGCGGAGCAGACGCCCGGCGGCGAGGACGTGACCTGGGGCGAGGTCGCGCCCGAGGCCGCCCGGAGGCTGCTGGTCGCGGCCGTCGAGGCGTTCGCCGAGCGCGGGTACCACGCCACCACCACCCGGGACATCGCCGGCCGTGCCGGGATGAGCCCGGCCGCGCTCTACATCCACTACAAGACCAAGGAAGAGCTGCTCCACCGGATCAGCCGCATCGGTCACGACCGGGCCCTGGAGATCCTCCGGGCCGCCGAGCTGCGGGACGGCGCCGCGTCCGACCGGCTCGCCGACGCCGTCCGCTCCTTCGTCCGCTGGCACGCCGAGCGCCACACCACCGCCCGGGTCGTCCAGTACGAGCTGGACGCGCTCGGCCCCGAGCACCGCGCCGAGATCGTGGAGCTCCGCCGGGAGACCGAGGCGACCGTGCGCCGGATCATCGAGCAGGGCGTGGCGGCCGGCGAGTTCGACGTGGCGGACCCGGCCGGCACCACCGTCGCCGTCCTCTCCCTCTGCATCGACGTGGCCCGCTGGTTCAACGTCCAGGGCCGCCGGACGCCCGACGAGGTCGGCGCCTTCTACGCCGACCTCGTGCTCCGCATGGTGGGGTACCGGGCTCAGAAGTAGTGCGTGGAAGAGGCGGTGCGGGGAAGAAGCACTGCTCCGGAGCGGTCCGGGGAAGCGCTGCTCAGAAGTAGTAGCGCGAGACCGACTCGGCGACGCAGACTGGCTTGTCGCCGCCCTCGCGCTCCACGGTCACCTTCGCGGTGACCTGCACCCCGCCGCCGGCCTCCTCCACCTTCGTGAGTACGGCAGTGGCGCGCAGCCGTGAACCGACCGGCACCGGCGCGGGGAAGCGCACCTTCTCCGTGCCGTAGTTGAGGCCCATCTTCATGCCCTCCACCCGCAGCACCTGCGGCACGAAGAGCGGCAGCAGGGAGAGGGTCAGATAGCCGTGCGCGATGGTCGAGCCGAAGGGACCGGACGCGGCGCGCTCCGGGTCCACGTGGATCCACTGGTGGTCGCCGGTGGCGTCGGCGAAGAGGTCGATCCGCTTCTGGTCGATCTCCAGCCAGTCGCTGTGCCCCAGCTGCTCGCCGACCCCCGCGCGCAGCTCCTCGGCGGAGGTGAAGATCCTCGGCTCGGCCATGTCCCTGGTCCCTTCTCGTACGACATACCCAACGGTTTGTGTCTAAGCGCTTGCTCAGCATGTGGGGTGGGGGTCGCGCTGTCAACGGACCAGTAGGGTTCGCGGGGTGCCGCAGATTCCAGAGAAGATCCACGAGCTCACCGTCGGCCAGCTCTCCGCCCGCAGCGGCGCGGCCGTCTCCGCCCTCCACTTCTACGAGGCCAAGGGGCTCATCGGCAGCCGCCGCACCGCCGGCAACCAGCGCCGCTACGGCCGCGACGCGCTGCGCAGAGTCGCCTTCATCCGCGCCGCCCAGCGCGTCGGCATCCCCCTCGCCACCATCCGCGACGCCCTCTCCGAACTGCCCGAGGAGCGCACCCCGACCCGCGAGGACTGGTCCCGGCTCTCCGCCGCCTGGCGGGCCGAACTCGACGACCGCATCAAGCAGCTCGGCCGGCTCCGCGACCACCTGACGGACTGCATCGGCTGCGGCTGCCTCTCCCTGGAGACCTGCGTCCTGTCCAACCCGGACGACGCCTTCGGCGCCCGCATGGCCGGCTCCCGTCTGCTGCCGCTGCGCCGCGAGAGCCAGGGGGAGGACTCCTAGCTAGAAGCCGTCCGACAGCGCGGCCCGTATCTGCTCCGCCGTGGAACGCGCGCGGGTGCCGTCCGGCAGCAGGAGGGTGTCCTCCAGGCCGATCCGGCCGGCCGTGGCCAGCCGCCGGGCCAGCCGCAGCGCGGGCCAGGCCGACGCACCGGTCCCGCAGGGCAGGACGGGTACCTCGCCGTGCCCGGCGCGCAGGGCACGGACCCACGGCCCGGCACCGGCCTCCGGAACCTCGGCGACGATCCGCAGCACCCGGGCCGCCAGCGGTGAGCGGGCGAACAGGGCGGGGCCCGCGGTGCCCGCCCGCAACCCCGCCTCCACCGCCACCCCGCGCGCGAGCAGCGCCGCGGCGCTCTCCTCGGCGCCCGGCTCGTGCCAGGCCACGCACGCGAGCTCCGGCAGGAGTTCCCAGGACCGGACCCGCGCCACCCGCCGCCGCGGATCGGGCTCGGCCCACGCGTCCACCGGCACCGACACCGGCACGCGGGTGTGCTCCCGCACCGCCGCCAGCGCGGGCCCCACCACGCGGGGCGACAGCGAACCACCGCCGCAGGGCGTCCGTGGCCGGATCCGCACCTCGGCGGCTCCCGCCGCCACCGCCTCCGCCGCGGCCTCCGCGAGCGCCACCGGATCACGCGGCACCGCCGCCGACTCCCCGGGCCCCCGCGAACCGTTCAGGGCCGCTTGCAGCCGCACGGCCGCCGACCGCGTCACGCCGCCGACCTCCCCGGCCACCCCGCACCGTTCGGCGCCGCTCGCAGCCGTACGGCATCCGGCCGCACCGCCTTCAGCGGTTCGGCCTCCACCCGCGCCGCCCGCAGCCGTACGCCCCCCGGCCGCGCCCCTGGCGGCCGTACGACCTCCGGCCCCGCCTCCCGCAGCCGTACGACCCCCGGCCGCGCCCCTGGCGGCCGTACGCCCCCCGGCCGCACCGCCCGCGGTCGGGCGTCCCGCGGCAGGGTCACGCCGCCGGGACCAGTGGGCGGCCGCGTACCTCGCGGGCGCGGGCCAGGGCATCGGGAGTGAGGACGGCACGGGGGACCTCGACGCCGCAGTCCGCGCACACCGGGCCGTACCAGTGCGCGTCACCGGCGCCGTCGCCCCACGCGATCCGCGCACCCGAGCAGACCGGACACGCCTCGCCCGGGTTGTCCTCCAGGGCCGTGACCAGCCGCCGCACCACCTCGGGCAGCGGATCCGTCGGGTGGAGGGCCGGGTCGCCGCACCGCACCACCCCGTTGCCACCCCACACGTCCCGGTGCCAGTCGTCCAGCGCCCGCAGGGCGCGCAACCCGCCGTGCTTCTCGCGCCGGCGCCGGGCGGCGAACTCCTCCTCGTACGCCAGCCAGACCGTCCGTGCCTCCTCCAGCTCCTCCAGGGCGGCCACCAGCCGCGCCGGATCGAGCTCCCGGTCGTCGGGTCCGAACCCGTGCCTCCGGCACAGGTGGTCCCAGGTCGCCCGGTGCCCGTAGGGGGCGAACCGCTCCAGGCACTTGCGCAGCGAATACCTGCGCAGTGCCGTGTCGCACCCCTGATCGCGCACCTGTCTCGCGAGACTCCGGAAACCGGCCATCACTCGCCACCTCCGTCGCTGGTCCTTCGCGCATCCGCAGTATCAGAGGGACGAACGACGGCGCCGTCGTGTTCCGCCCGGACCCGGAACACCCCGCTCCTTGGCGGGAACTCGCCACCGGCGCGGGGCCTACCGGCGGCCGATCCGGGCCGCCGAGACCACCACCCCGGCCAGCTCCGGCCGCCGGATGTCACTGTGCGAGCGGACCACGTCCGCCGCGTCCACACTCACACAGCCGGAGGCCGGAACCCCGTCCCGCAACACCGTCGCAAGCGTCCGCCGAGTCGCCCCCGGCACCCCGTGGACGCCGTCCCAGCCGATCGCCCCCCACCGCGGGTCACGCGCCACGAGCCGCGCCGGGGACTCCGTCAGCGAGGCGGAGTCCCGGGCGGCCCGGGAGGCCAGCGGATACAGGACCCCGAGCGCCGTGTCGTGCCGCGAGTGGCAGGCCACCACCGGTCCCCGCACCCGCAACTGCATGTCGTTCAGTGCCCCCGACCGGCCCGGGTCGTGCGGCAGCCGGGCCGCGAACGCGTAGTGCGAGAAGGCGCCCTGGAGCAGCGTCATCGAACGGACCGGCCGCAGCGCCCCCGGCAGGCCCCGGAGCCCGTAGGCCACGAGCCGCGCGCCCATGCTGTGCCCCACCAGATGCACCCGCAGGCCCGGCGCGGCCCGCGCCACCTCGGCGAGCAGGGGCCCGAGCCCCCGCTCGCCCACGTGCCCGGCCCGCTTCTTCATCACGTAGTACGTGGCCTGCCGCAGCGCCTCCCGGCCTCCCCTCCACAGCCCTCCCAGCCCGCCCCCGAGCACCGCCTCCGGCGCCGCGCCCGCCAGCGCCCCGGTGAACACGGCACAGGTCTCCACCGGATCCGCCAGCAGGAAGTCCGGCACCGCGCGGTCCCCGGCGAGGCCGTCCCCGCCCCTGTCCCCGCCCCCGCCCCCGTCCGCGAGCTCCCGCAGCAGCGCCCCGAACTCCGCGAACGCGGCCTCCTCGGCCGGCGCCAGTGCCACCAGCTCGGTGAGCCGGACGATCGTCCGCTCCTTCTCCGGCAGCGTCGTCACCAGCGCCCGGAAGTCCGGCACCGGCTCGTCCGTGAACATCATCGAGGGCCAGACCACGCCCGCGTACCCCGCCTCCACCCCCGGGGCCAGCAGCTCCGGGAACGGCGCGAAGAAGTCCGAGTACAGCCGGGTCGCCCCGGACGGCGAGTTGTTCCAGCCGTGGGCGAACACCACCAGATCCGTCACCCCCCGCCGCGCCAGCGCGACCAGCTCGGCCGCCTGTCCGGCCGGACCGTCCCCGTCCCTGTCGAAGACGATCTCCCGGTACGGATCCACACTCATCCCGCTCACGGCCCGCCCGTCCCTCCCCGTCGAGGAAGCGCCCAGGGGTCCGCGTCCCGCAACCCCTGGGCAGCATGCCCGGATCCGGCCACCGTCAGACGTCCGGCCACGGTCAGACCTCCGGCCGCCGTCAGAGCCCGGCGGCCGGAGGCGCCTCAGCGCAGCCGCCCCGCCGTGACCACCGGGAAGTGGATCAGCCCGTCGTACGCGGCGGACAGCCGGACCCCGGGTGTCGTGCCCGGCCACGGATAGGCGGTCCCGATGTGCCGGACCTCCCGGGGCTCCGCGAGCCAGGCCCGCGCCGCCGGGCCGGTACGCCGCAGATCCAGCAGGAAGGGGGCGGGCCGGACCCGGTCCAGCGTGTACGCGGCGCTGCCGGGACCCTGCGGGCCCACGGTGAACACCCGCAGGGGCTCCCCGGGGGCCTCGGTGTCGTGCGCGTTGAACGAGCCCCGCCCGAAGGAGGCGCCGATCGCCACGTATCCCCGGCCGAGCAGGTCCCGCAGGAACGCCCCCTGCGTCCGCGGGTACTGGTCCGGCTTCATCGTCTCGTACGACAGGTGCCCGTTGTGCGCCGAGAGCACCATCCGGTCGCCGGTGTGCCGCTGCCACCACGCGGTGTTCTCGGCCATGACCCGGTCCCGGTAGAGCATGGCCGCCGCGACCCCCTCGGGGGTGTCGGCGTCGTGGGCGTACTCGGTGCCGACCTGAGCGATGGCCCGGGCGTGCTGCACCGCCCACAGGCGCGCCTCGCGCGCCGCCGCGCCGGAGGCCGGCCGCCGCTCCTCCAGGAGGCTCACGGCCCGGTTCACGTCCGCGGCCATCGCCCGCCGCTCGGCGAGCGGCCGGGCCAGGTACCCCTTCATCCACGCCTCCACCCCGCCGTTGGGCCGGGATTCCCGGTAGAGCTCCCGGAAGCGGGGGAGCAGGTCCGGGTGGTTCGCGGCCACGTAGGCGGTGACGGTGTCGAAGAGGCCGGGACCCGCGTACCCGAGGTCGTTGCCCATGAAGCGCACCTGGCGGTCCGGGTGAGCCACGTTGTGGCGGCGCATCCAGCGGAAGAGGTCGAGGTACTCCTCGGTGTTCCAGAGCCGGTACGACTCCTGGAACTCGTCCCGCATGATCCGCTCGATGTCGCCCTCTCCGGTCGTCACCCACCGGTCGACGAGGAGCCCCGTGGACCAGTTGGCCTCCAGCGCGAAGGTGGTGAACCCGCGCTCCTCCACGAGGTGTTCGAAGATCCGGGCCTTCGTCGTGAAGAACTCGGAGGAGCTGTGGGTGGCCTCGCCGACGCCGACGACCCGGGCCGGTCCGATCAGCCGGTCGAGGGCCCGCGGGTCGTCCAGGGGTGCGGCGGAGCGGGCGAGTTCACGGACGGGGCCCGCGCCGGGCGCCGCCCCGCCGGTCGCGGCGGCGCCGGGGGCGACGGAGGCCAGGCAGACGGCCGCGAGGAGCCCGGCGACGGGCAGGCGGCGGAGTAAGGAGAGCTTCATGAGGTTCAGCCTCTCCGCCGCCGCGGCCGCCGGGACATCCCGGAGGCCCCCGTTCCCGTACGGGGGAGAACCCCCGTCAGCGGTAGAGCAGATGCCGCCGCCGCACCGCCCGGAAGGCCGCCAGGTCCTCGGACCAGGCGCCCACGACCTCGTCGGTCCCGGCGCCGGCGTCGACGAGGGTACGCACGCGCGTGGAGCCGGTGAGCTTGTCGATCCAGTGGTCGGGGCGCCAGGCGAAGCCGGACCAGGAGGAGCGGGCGGTGACCAGGAGCGCGATGCCGGTGCGGACCGGGTCGAAGGACTCGCGGTCGTGGACGTGGAGCTGGACGCCGCCCACCGTACGGCCCTGGAACTTGGAGAAGGTCGGGGCGAAGTACGCCTCGCGGAAGCGGACCCCGGGCAGGTCCAGCGCGTTCGCCGCCTCCGCCCAGCGGCGGTCCACGCCCTCCGCGCCGAGGAGTTCGAAGGGGCGGGTGGTGCCCCGGCCCTCGGACAGGTTGGTCCCCTCGAAGAGGCAGGTGCCGGAGTAGACGAGCGCCGTCTCCGGGGTCGGCATGTTCGGGCTCGGCGGCACCCACGGCAGGCCCGTGGCGTCGAAGAAGTCCGACCGCCGCCAGCCCGTCATCCGGACCGTCTCCAGCTCCACCGGCCGGGCCAGGAACTCGGCGTTGAACAGGAGCGCCAGCTCCGCCACCGTCATCCCATGCGCCTGGGCGATCGGCTCGCGCCCGACGAAGGTGGCGAAGGCCCGGTCCAGGACCGGGCCGAGGGCCGCCCGGCCGCTCACCGGGTTCGGCCGGTCCAGGACCACGAACCGCTTCCCGGCCAGCTCGGCCGCCACCATGCAGTCGTACAGGGTCCAGATGTACGTGTAGAAGCGGGCGCCCGCGTCCTGGATGTCGAAGACGACGGTGTCGACGCCGGAGGCCGTGAAGACGTCCGCCAGCGGCTGCCCGCTCTTCAGGTACGTGTCGTAGACCGGCAGGCCGGTCGCCGGGTCGTCGTACCGGCCCTCCGAACCACCCGCCTGCGCGGTGCCCCGGAAGCCGTGCTCGGGGCCGAAGACGGCCACCAGATCCACCCGTTCGTCGGCGTGCATCACGTCCACCAGGTGCCGGGCGTCCCGGGTGATCCCGGTCGGGTTGGTGACGACGCCGACCCGCTCCCCGGCCAGCAGGGCGTACCCGTCCGCCGCCAGCCGCTCGAATCCGGTCCGTACGCGCGCGTGCCCCCGCCCTGGGCCCGCCGCGGCTGGGGAGGCCGTCGCGGCGAGCGCCCCTCCCGCGGTCAGCGCCCCTCCGGCCGCCAGCAGATCCCGACGCGACAGCTTCATCCGCCTCATGCGTGACATGGGCACGCAGGCTAGCGCTCCTGACGCCCATGGGGAACGAGGCGTGCACCGGCGGCGAGCCGCCGCCCTCCGAGTCTTCCACCAGTCCATACCGACCGGTTAGTCTGCCCGGTGTCACTCGGAACTGTCACCGGAACTGACACCGGAACCGTGAACCGACCGAACCAGCTGGAGGGTCCATGAACGCGGACACGCGCGAACTCCGGGGTGCCGGCGTCGTCGTCACCGGAGCGGGCGGCGGCATCGGCGCCGCCCTCGCCCGGCGCTTCGCCGCCGAAGGCGCCCGCGTCGTCGTCAACGACCTCGACGCCGTCCGCGCCAAGGCCGTCGCCGAGGAGATCGGCGCCCTCGCCGTCCCCGGCGACGCCTCCGCGATCGTCGAGGAAGCCCGCGACGCCCTCGGCGGCACCGTCGACGTCTGGTGCGCCAACGCCGGACTCGCCTCCGCCGGCGACGCCTTCGCCGACGAGGACGTCTGGGCCGCCGCCTGGGACGTCAACGTCATGGCCCACGTCCGCGCCGCCCGCGCCCTGCTCCCCGACTGGCTGGAGCGCGGTACCGGCCGCTTCGTCTCCACCGTCTCCGCCGCCGGCCTGCTCACCATGATCGGCGCGGCCCCGTACAGCGTCTCCAAGCACGGTGCCCACGCCTTCGCCGAGTGGCTCTCGCTCACCTACCGCCACCGCGGACTGAAGGTCCACGCCATCTGCCCGCAGGGCGTCCGCACCGACATGCTCGCCGCCACCGGCTCGGCCGGCGACCTCGTCCTGGTCCCGACCGCCGTCGAGCCCGAGACGGTCGCCGACGCCCTCCTCGACGCCATCGCCGAGGACCGCTTCCTCGTCCTGCCGCACCCGGAGGTCGCCGACTTCTACCGGAACCGCGCCGAGGACCCCGAGCGCTGGCTCGGCGGCATGAACAAGCTCCAGCGGCACTGGGAGGCGGGCGCGCGGTAGCGCACCCGGCGGCGGATGGGAAGATCTACCGACGACGGACCCCGTACACCAGGGACGGGGCAGCGGAACGGAAGGCGGCGGAGCATGGCCAGGACGACGGACGGGGACGGCTCACCCGTCCCCCAGAGGCTCCTCGCCGCCGCCACCCGGCTCTTCGCGGAGCAGGGTTACGACCGCACCTCCGTACAGGAGATCGTCGAGGCGGCGGGCGTCACCAAGGGCGCCCTCTACCACTACTTCGGATCCAAGGAGGACCTCCTCCAGGAGGTCTACGCGCGCGTGCTCCGCCTTCAGCAGGAGCGGCTCGACGACTTCGCGGACTCCGACGCGCCCGTCGAGGAGCGCCTGCGCTCCGCCGCCGCCGACGTCGTCGTCACCACCATCGAGAACCTCGACGACGCCTCGATCTTCTTCCGCTCCATGCACCACCTGAGCCCGGAGAAGAACAAGCAGGTCCGCGCCGAGCGCCGCCGCTACCACGAGCGCTTCCGCGCCCTGATCGAAGAAGGTCAGCGGGCGGGCGTCTTCTCCTCCGCCACGCCCGCCGACCTCGTCGTGGACTACCACTTCGGCTCCGTGCACCACCTGTCCACGTGGTACCGCCCGGACGGCCCGCTGACCCCGCAGCAGGTCGCCGACCACCTGGCCGACCTCCTGCTGCGGGCCCTGCGCCCGTGAGCCGTCAGAGGTAGCGCTTCAGCTCGCGGCGGGCCAGCGACCGCTGGTGCACCTCGTCCGGTCCGTCCGCGAGCCGCAGGGTCCTGGCCGCCGCCCACAGCTCGGCGAGCGGGAAGTCCTGCGAGACGCCGCCGGCGCCGTGCGCCTGCACCGCCTTGTCGATGATGTCCACCACCGCGCGCGGGGTGGCGATCTTGATGGCCTGGATCTCGGTGTGGGCGCCCTTGTTGCCGACGGTGTCCATCAGCCAGGCCGTCTTGAGGACCAGCAGCCGCAGCTGCTCGATGGTCACCCGCGCGTCCGCGATCCAGTTCTGCACCACGCCCTGCTGGGCGAGGGTCTTGCCGAAGGCGGTACGGGAGACGGCGCGCCGGCACATCAGTTCCACGGCCCGCTCCGCCATGCCGATCAGCCGCATGCAGTGGTGGATGCGGCCGGGGCCGAGCCGGGCCTGGGCGATGGCGAAGCCGCCGCCCTCCTCGCCGATCAGGTTCGCGGCCGGGACCCGCACCCCGTGGAAGACCACCTCGGCGTGGCCGCCGTGGTAGTGGTCCTCGTAGCCGTACACCTGCATCGCCCGGCGCACCTCGACGCCCGGGGTGTCGCGCGGGACCAGGATCATCGACTGCTGGCGGCGGGGGTCCGACCCGTCCGGGTCGGTCTTGCCCATGACGATGAAGATGGCGCAGTCGGGGTTCATGGCCCCGGAGATGTACCACTTGCGCCCGTCGATCACGTACGCGTCCCCGTCCCGGCGGATGCGGGTCTCGATGTTGGTCGCGTCCGAGGAGGCCACGTCGGGTTCGGTCATCGCGAACGCGGACCGGATGTCGCCCGCGAGCAGCGGCTCCAGCCACTGCTTCTTCTGCGCCTCGTCGGCGAACTGGGCCAGCAGCTCCATGTTCCCGGTGTCCGGGGCCGCGCAGTTGAGGGCGGTCGGGGCGAGCTGCGGGCTGCGGCCGGTGATCTCGGCGAGCGGCGCGTACTGGAGGTTGGTCAGCCCCGCCCCGTACTCCTCGTCCGGGAGGAAGAGGTTCCACAGGCCCTGCCGCTTGGCCTCGGCCTTCAGCTCGCCCACCACCGGCGGCTCGTCCCACGGGGAGGCGAGCCCGGTCCGCTGCTCGTGCGCGACGGCCTCGGCGGGGTACACGTGCTCGTCCATGAAGGCGAGCAGCCGGGAGCGCAGCTCCTCGGTGCGGGCGTCGTAGGAGAAGTCCATGGCGGTTCAGCCCTCCTGAAGGGTGGTCAGGCCGTGCTCGATGAAGACGGGGACGAGGTCGCCGATGCGGTCGAAGCCGGCGCCGACGGTCTGCCCGAGGGTGTAGCGGTAGTGGATGCCCTCCAGGATCACGGCGAGCTTGAACCAGGCGAAGGCCGTGTACCAGGAGAGGGCGGAGACGTCCCGGCCGGAACGGGCGGCGTACCGCTCGACCAGCTCGGCGGCGGCCGGGTGGCCGGCGGCGGTCGCGGTGGTCGAGATCGGCGAGCCGGGCAGGTCCAGCGGGGTGCTGTACATGACGAGGAGGCCCAGGTCGGTCAGCGGGTCGCCGAGCGTGGACATCTCCCAGTCGAGGACGGCGGTGATCCGGTCGTCGGCCCCGACGAGGGCGTTGTCGAGCCGGTAGTCGCCGTGCACCACCGTGGGCGCCGGAGAGTCGGGCAGCGCGCGGCCGAGGGCGGCGTGCAGCTCCTCGATGCCGGGCAGCTCGCGGCCCCGTGAGGCGGCGAGCTGCTTGCCCCAGCGGCGCAGCTGCCGGTCGAGGAAGCCCTCCGGCCGCCCGAAGTCGCCGAGGCCGACGGCCTCCGGCTCCACCGCGTGCAGGTCGACGAGCGTGTCGACCAGGCCGAGGACGGCGGAGCGGGTGCGCTCCGGTCCCAGCGGGGCCAGCTGGGAGGCCGAGCGGTACGGGGTGCCCTCGACGAACTCCATCACGTAGAAGGGCGCGCCCAGCACCTCCTCGTCCTCGCAGAGCAGCACCGTGCCCGGCACCGGCACGGAGGTCCCGCCGAGGGCGCTGATGACCCGGTGCTCCCGCTTCATGTCGTGCGCGGTGGCCAGCACGTGCCCGAGCGGCGGGCGGCGCACCACCCAGCGGCCGGTGCCGTCGGTCACGGCGTACGTGAGGTTGGAGCGGCCGCCCTCGATCAGCCGGGCTTCGAGGGGTCCGGCGACCAGCCCCGGCCGCTCGCGGTCCAGGTGGCGGCGCAGGCGCTCGGGGTCGAGGCCGGGCGGTGGGGCGGTGTGGCTCATCGGGCGTACCTCCGGTAGGTCGGTCGGCATTCATGATGACCGACCAGTCGGTATGTCGTCCAGGGGTCTCCCGGAAACACCGGGGGGACCCAAGCTCCTTCCTGGGTCCCCCCACCGTTCACCCCCGCCACCGACAGGGGCCCTCGCCCGCGGTGCGTCAGCCGGCCCTCCCGCGCGGCTCAGGCGTGGCAGGCCACCGGCACCCCGCCGTTCATCGCCGCCATGTCGCCGAAGACCGCCACCGGGTCGAGCGGGTGCCCCTCCGGGAGCCCGTCCAGCTCCGCGTACGCGCGGTGCAGGTTGGCCACCAGCCGTTCGCTCTCCCGCCACGCGGCGAACTCGCCGAGCTCCGCCCGGCGCGCGGTCTCCAGCGGCGGGTCCCCCTTCGCGTGCCCCTCGGCGGCCAGCTCCGCCACCCACCTCAGATACCGCTCGGTGGCGTCGAAGGCGCCCGGGTCCGTCACCGGCCCGTGCCCGGGCACCACCCGCTCCGCGTCCAACGACCGCAGCACGTCGAGCGCGCGCAGCGAACCGGCCAGGGAGCCCATCGGCAGGAACGGCGTCCCGCCCTCGAAGACCAGGTCACCGGTGAAGACCACGCCCTGCTCCGGCAGGTGCGCGATCGAGTCGCCGGTGGTGTGCGCGGGACCCGGGTGCACCAACCGCACCTCGATCCCGCCCGCGTACACCGTCATCCGGTCGTGGTACGTGAGGTCGGGCGGGGTGATCTCGACCCGGCCGAAATCGGTCTGCGGCCACAGCAGGTGCAGCTGGTGCCCGGCGCCCAGCTGCTCGGAGCGGCAGTTCTCGTGCCCGACGATCCGCGCCTCGGGGCGGAAGACACCGTTGCCGTAGGTGTGGTCGCCGTGGTGATGGGTGTTCACGACCGTGCGCGGCAGGGGCAGCCCGGCGGCGAGCACCGCCTCGCGCAGCAGCAGGGCGCGCCGCTCGGTGGCGGTGGTGTCGACGAGCAGGGACTCGCCCGCGTCACCGAGGAAGCCGGCGTTGTTCAGGCACCAGCCTCCGTCGGGCTGGACATAGGCGTGGACGTGCGGCGCGAGCGTGACCACGTACGGGTCGGTGGCAGGCACAGGGCTCCCCGGGGAGAAGATCGACGAGACAGGGGAAGCCTGCCACCGGCGGCGCCCCCGGCGGGCCCGTTCCGGGGACCGGAGCCGCTCCCGTCGCCCGGCCTGCCCCGCCCGGCTTGCGCGCGCCCCCGCCCCCGTCGAGGGTCGGATCCATGAAGGCGATCAGCTACCGCCGGTACGGCGGCCCCGAGGTCCTGGAGTACGGCGAACTGCCCGACCCGAAGGTGGGGCCCGACGAGGTCCTGGTCCAGGTCAGGGCGGCGGCGGTCAACCCGGTCGACTGGAAGGCGCAGGCCGGCTACCTCGACGGCATGATCGACGCCGTCTTCCCGGTCGTCCCCGGCTGGGACGTCTCCGGTGTCGTCGTCCGGCCGGGCGTCTCCGTCACCGAGTGGGCCGCGGGCGACGAGGTCATGGGGTACGTCCGCGAGGACGTCCTCTCCCACGGCACCTTCGCCGAGTACGTCGCCGCGCCGGTCCGCACCCTGGGCCGCAAACCCCGCACGTACTCCTTCGAGGAGGCCGCCGGGCTGCCCCTCGCCGGCCTCACCGCCTACCAGGCCCTGCACACCGCGCTCTCGGTACGACCGGGGGAGACGGTGCTGGTGCTGGCGGCGGCCGGCGGCGTCGGCTCCATGGCCGTGCAGATCGCCCGGCACCTCGGCTGCCGGGTCCTCGGCGCCGCCCGTGAGTCCGGACGGGAGCGGGTGACCGCCCTCGGCGCGGAACCGGTCCTCCTCGACGAGGACACCTTCACCCGCCAGGTCAGGGAACTCGCCCCCGACGGCGTGGACGCGCTCCTCGACACCCTCGGCGGCCCCTTCCTCCAGTACGCGGCCAAGCTGCTTGCTCCCGGCGGCCGGCTCGCCTCCATCGCCGACGGCGAGGCCCTCGCCCTCGGCGGCCGCTACTTCTGGGTCCGCCCGGACGCCGCCGACCTGAACGCCCTCGCCGACCTCGCCGACGAAGGCGTCCTCGACGTCCGCGTCGCGAGAACCTTCCCGCTGGAACGCGCGGCCGACGCACAGCGCGCCAACGCGGAGGGCGGGCTTCAGGGGAAGGTCGTGGTGACGGTTCCGTAGCTGCAACCGTGACGCGACTGGATTCTGGATCCTGGATCCAGCAACCCGGATTCTGGATCCGATATCTCGGACGCAATCCCCTGGATTCAGGAGCGTGGATCCAAGATCCAACATCCTGGATCCAACATCCTGGATCCAGGCTCCGCGCTCGTGGATCCAATCTCCAGGATCTTGGATCCACGCTCCTGGATCTTGGATCCTGGCCCCAATATCCAAGATCCACGATCACCAGATCAGCGCCGCCCCGCACACCGCCAACGCCACCGTGCACCCCGCCGCCAGCAGCGCGCCCCGCACCGACAGAACCCGTGGCCGGGCGGTGTCCAGGGAGCGGATCCGGCGGTGGGCGACGGCGAGGAAGCCGATCCACAGCAGCGCGGCGAGGGCGAGACCGGTCAGTCCGGCAGCCGTGGCGTCGTCCATGAGGGCCAGCTTGATGCCGAGCACGGCCACGACCGTCCAGGACAGCGTCGTGCGTCGCCAGGCGAGCCGGGTCCGCTCGGGCTGGAGCCCGGGATCGCGGGCCTCGTCCAGGGGCCCGGGGCCGCCGGCCACTACCCGGCCCGGCCGAAGACCACGAGCACCACCATCGCGACCGCGACGACCGCCACGGTGAGGCTCAGGACGGCGGGGAAGCGGGAGACCGGCAGGTCCTCTCCCCGGCGCATGGCGCGTTCGCAGCGGATCCAGTGGTTCACGGCGCGCAGGGCGCACAGCACGCCGGCGGCGAGCAGCGCGAGGGCGAGTCCGACCCGGACCGCCCAGCGGAGGTCCGGCAGGAACTGGTCGACGGCGAAGCCGCCGCCGATGAGCGCGAGGGCGGTGCGGATCCAGGCGAGGAAGGTCCGCTCGTTGGCGAGGGAGAAGCGGTAGTCGGGGGTGTCGCCCTCGTCCCGGATCCTCCGGGGCGCGAACCACAGCCGAAGACTCTGCATGGATTTCCTCACCCCGGCACTCTAATCGGGGCTCCGGCGGCCGACCCCTACCAACTCCCGTCCGCCACCAGCCGCTCGTACGCGGCGAGCCCGTCCGGCACCCATTCCCACGCCCCGGCCGCGCCCGGCAGCCGCTCGCTCAGCTCCTCCTCGGTCAGGAAGGCGTGCCAGGCCACCTCCTCGGCCTGCGGCCGCACAGGCAGGTCGCAGCGGACCTCGTACACGGCCGACCACCACTTCCCGGCCACGCCCCCGGAGTCGTACAGGAACCTGTGCAGGAAGTGGGGGCGGGGCAGCCCGGAGACGCCCAGCTCCTCCTCGGCCTCGCGCAGCGCGGCGTCGTCGTAGGACTCGCCGGCGCCGACGACCCCGCCGACGAACAGGTCGTACATCGACGGGAAGACCAGCTTCGTCGGCGTCCTGCGGTGGACGAAGACCCGCCCCTCGGCGTCGCGCACCCGGATGAAGGTGCAGCGGTGGATCAGGCCCCGCGCGTACACCTCGCCGCGCGGCGCCTGCCCGATCACCCGGTCCTGCTCGTCGACGACGTCCAGGACCTCGTCCCGTACGTCGGCCGGCTTCTCGTCCCGTACGCCGGCCAAGACCTCGTCCCGTACGTCGGCCGGCTCCTCGTCGCGTACGCCGGCCAGGATCTCGTCCCGTACTTCATCGGAAGCGCTCATGCGCCCCATGAAACCAGCCGGACCGCGGGTACCGGACGCCGGGAACGGCCCGCGCGACCCGGCCCCGCGGCGACCTCACGACCTCAGGACCTCACTGCCCCATGACGTACTTGACGGTCGGGCCGGTGGTCCAGCCGCCGTCCACGGCGAGCTCGGCGCCGGTCACGTACGAGGCGGCGTCCGAGAGCAGGAAGACGACCGCGCCGGCGATCTCGTCGGCTTCGCCGACCCGGCCCATCGGCGTGTTCGGGTACATGCCCTCGCCGCGCTGGATGCCGACCGAGGCGGTCATCGGGGTGTAGGTCATGCCCGGGTGGACGGAGTTGACGCGGATCCGCGAGGTGCCGAGCTCCACCGCGCCGATCTTGGTGAGGCCGCGCACGCCCCACTTGGAGGCGCCGTAGCCGGCGGTCAGCGCGAGGCCCATCAGGCCGGCCGCCGAGGAGATGTTGACGATGGAGCCGCCGCCGGCCTCCCGCATCGCCGGTACGGCGGCCTTCATGCCGATGAAGACACCGGTGAGGTTGATGTCGAGGACCTTGCGGAAGTGCTCGACGCTCTCGGTCTCCAGGAGGGCGCCGGTGGAGATGCCGGCGTTGTTCACCAGGCCGTGCAGACCGCCGAACTCGGCGACGGCGTACGCGACGGCGGCCGCCCACTCCTCCTCGGAGGTGACGTCGTGGTGGAAGAAGCGGGCGCGCTCGCCGAGGCTCGCGGCGGTCGCGGCGCCGTCCTCGTCGAGGACGTCGGTGACGACCACGTTCGCCCCGGCGGCGACGGCCTGGCGGGCCGCCTCGGCGCCCAGGCCGCGCGCGCCGCCGGTGATGAGGACGGTCTTGCCGGTGAGGTCGTTCATGGGGGTTCCTTCCAGAGTGGTGCGCGGCATCGGGGTGGTGCCGTTCATCAGGTCCTCCGGGGCTGTGCGGCCCGGAGCAGCGCGGTGGTGGTCTCGACGAGGTCGGCGAGGAAGAGCGGCCGGTCGGTGAGCGGCTCCGCCCCGTCGAGGTACTGCCGGGCCCGGTCGGCGAGCGCCGCGCCGACCACGGTGAGGGCGAGGTCCAGCCGCTCCAGGAGCAGCGGCTCGGGCAGCCCGTCGTCGGCGAGGCGCCCGGCGATCCGCTCGATCAGCGCCCAGTAGGCGGTGCCGGCGAGGGTGGGGTGCGGGGTGCGGGCGCGGACTCCGCTCTCGTGGCTGAGCTGCGCGGAGACCCGCAGGCAGCGGCGGCCCCGCTCGGTGTCCAGTTCGCTCGCCTCGGCGGTGACGAGGGCGGTGATCAGCTCGCGTACGCCCGCGTCCTCGGCGACCGGCGGCAGGGCGACGAGCACCCGCTCGGTACGGGACAGCCGGCCGGCCATGACCGCGTCCAGGAGTCCGGCGCGGGAGCCGAAGTGGTACTGGACGGCGGAGGGGTTGGCCTGTCCGGCGAGCCGGGTGATGTCCCGCAGCTGCGCGCCGTCGACGCCCTGGGCGGCGAAGAGTTCCTCCGCCGCGTGGATCAGCTTCTCCCGGGTCTCGGGTCCTGACGTCCTTGCCATGCATCCATATTAATGCTCGACATTAGAAAACGGGAGGGGCTCCCGGGGTCCCGGACGGTTGACTCGATACATCCGTGTATCCAAGATGCGGTCCATGTCCTACGACGCCGATGTGATCGTGATCGGGGCCGGCCTCGCCGGTCTCGTCGCCACCGCCGAACTGGTCGACGCCGGCCGGTCCGTGATCCTCCTCGACCAGGAGCCCGAACAGTCCCTCGGGGGCCAGGCCCACTGGTCCTTCGGCGGGCTCTTCCTCGTCGACTCGCCCGAACAGCGCCGGCTGCGCATCAAGGACAGCCACGCGCTCGCCCTCCAGGACTGGACGGGCACCGCCGGCTTCGACCGCCCCGAGGACGAGTGGGCCCGCCGCTGGGCGGAGGCGTACGTCGACTTCGCGGCCGGCGAGAAGCGTTCCTGGCTCCACGCGCGCGGGGTGCGGTTCTTCCCGGTCGTCGGGTGGGCCGAGCGCGGCGGATACGACGCCACCGGGCACGGAAACTCCGTCCCCCGCTTCCACATCACCTGGGGTACGGGCCCCGGCCTCGTCGCCCCCTTCGAGGCGAAGGTCCGCGAGGGCGTCGCCCGGGGCCTCGTGACCTTCCGCTTCCGCCATCGCGTCACCTCCCTGGGCCGTACCGGCGGCGCCCTCGACACGGTCTCCGGCGAGGTCCTGGAGCCCTCCGACGCCGAGCGCGGCACCGCCAGCGGCAGGACCGCGACGGGCTCCTTCGAACTGCGGGCCCAGGCGGTGATCGTCACCAGCGGCGGCATCGGCGGCAACCACGACCTGGTCCGCTCCCAGTGGCCCGCCCGTCTCGGCACCCCGCCCGCCAAGCTGCTCTCCGGCGTCCCCGCCCACGTCGACGGCCTGATGCTCGGCATCGCGGAGAAGGCGGGCGCCCACCACGTCAACCGCGACCGGATGTGGCACTACACCGAGGGCATCGAGAACTGGGATCCCATCTGGGCCCGCCACGGCATCCGCATCCTGCCCGGCCCCTCCTCCCTCTGGCTCGACGCCACCGGCAAGCGGCTCCCGGTGCCGCTCTTCCCCGGCTTCGACACGCTCGGCACCCTCGAACACATCATGAGGACCGGCCACGACCACACCTGGTTCGTGCTCGACAAGCGGATCATCGGCAAGGAGTTCGCCCTCTCCGGCTCCGAGCAGAACCCCGACCTCACCGGCAAGTCCGTCCGCGACGTCCTCGGCCGCGCCCGCGCCGACGTCCCCGGCCCCGTCCAGGCGTTCATGGACAAGGGCGCCGACTTCGTCGTCGAGGACGACCTCGGAGCCCTGGTCCGCGGCATGAACCGGATCACCGGCCGGGACCTCGTCGACGAGGCGGCGCTGCGCCGCGAGATCACCGCCCGCGACCGGGAGATCGCCAACCCCTTCACCAAGGACCTCCAGATCACCGCGATCCGCGGCGCCCGCAGCTACCTCGGCGACCGCCTGATCCGCACCGCCGCCCCGCACCGCATCCTCGACCCCAAGGCCGGCCCGCTGATCGCCGTCCGCCTCAACATCCTCACCCGCAAGTCCCTCGGCGGCCTCCAGACCGACCTCTCCTCCCGCGTCCTCACCGCCACCGGCGAGCCCCTTCCCGGCCTGTACGCGGCCGGCGAGGCCGCCGGCTTCGGCGGCGGCGGCGTCCACGGATACCGCTCCCTCGAAGGCACCTTCCTCGGCGGCTGCATCTTCTCCGGCCGCGCGGCCGGACGAGCCGCGGCCGAGGCCACGGCGTAGGGCCTGTCTGACCATTCCCGTCGGGTCTCGCCCGCCCGGCGCGGACCGGCAGCCCAGGCAAACGAAAGGCCCGGGCCCCGCAGCGCGCACGCGCTCCGGGGTCCGGGCCCTTCGCCGGCCGTCCGCTACATCACCAGCGACAGAAGCAGCACGAACACCAGGGCCACCACCGAGATGATGGTCTCCATCACCGACCAGGTCTTGATCGTCTGGCCGACGCTCATGCCGAAGTACTCCTTCACCAGCCAGAAACCGGCGTCGTTGACATGGCTGAAGAAGAGCGAACCGGCGCCGATCGCCAGCACCAGGAGCGCCGTCTCACCCGTCGACATGCCCGCGGCCAGCGGGGCCACCAGACCGGCCGCCGAGATCGTCGCGACGGTGGCGGAGCCCGTCGCGAGCCGGATGGCGACGGCGATCAGCCAGGCGAGGAGCAGGGCGGGGATCGACCAGTCCCTGGAGAAGTCGAGGATCATCTGGCCGACGCCGATGTCGATCAGCGTCTGCTTGAAGCCGCCGCCCGCTCCGACGATCAGCAGCACGCCCGCGATCGGGGCGAGGGACTTCTCGACCGTGGAGGAGAGCCGCTCCTTGGTGAAGCCGGCCGCGCGGCCGAGCGTGAACAGGGCCACTATGACGGCGGCGAGCAGCGCGATCAGCGGCGAGCCGATGACGTCGGTGACCTTCTGCACCGCGTTCTCGGGGTCGTCGACCACGATGTCGACGAGCGCCTTCACCAGCATGAGGACGACCGGCAGCATGACGGTGGCGACGGTGACGCCGAAGCCGGGGCGCTTCTCCAGGTCCTCGGAGGGGCGCGTCGGGATCATGTGCTCGGGCGCCTGGATGTCCACCCAGCGGGCCGCGTACCGGGAGAAGACCGGACCCGCGATGATCACGGTCGGGATCGCGACGACGAGGCCGAGGGCGAGGGTGACGCCGAGGTTGGCGCCGACGGCGTCGATCGCGACGAGCGGACCGGGGTGCGGCGGGATGAGCCCGTGCATCACGGAGAGGCCGGCGAGGGCCGGGATGCCGATCCGCATCAGGGAGTAGTTGCCCCGCTTGGCGACCATCAGGACCACCGGGATCAGCAGCACGATGCCGACCTCGAAGAAGAGCGGCAGACCGATCACCGAGGCGATCAGCACCATCGCCCACGGCATCGAGCGCCTGCTCGCCTTCGCCAGGATCGTGTCGACGATCTGGTCGGCGCCGCCGGAGTCGGCGAGCAGCTTGCCGAGGATCGCGCCGAGCGCGATGAGCACGCCGACGCCCGCCACGGTGTTGCCGAGGCCGGTGCTGAACGCCTTGATGGTGTCCGCGAGCGGTGCCCCGGCGAACGCGCCGAGCGCGAGCGAGCCGATGGTCAGCGCCAGGAACGCGTGCAGCTTGAACTTGGTGATGAGCAGGACGATGACGGCGATGCCGGCGAGCACGGCGATGCCCAGCTGTGCGTTGCCCGCCGAGGTGATCGGTTCGGCGGCGTCCGCTGCCAGCATCTCGACGCTGAGACTGGTCACGGTGGGTCCCTTGGGAGTTGAGGGGGGAAGGCAGGAAGGGGGACGGAACGGGGGGGAGGAGGAAAGGGATCAGAAGAGCGGAACGGGCCGGCTGAAGGCGCGCAGCGCCGCCACCGCCCGGGCGGCGATCTCCTCCGGGGTGCCGGACACGTCGACCGCGACGCCCGCCTCGTCCTCCTCCAGCGGCTGGAGGGTGGCGAACTGCGAGTCGAGTAGCGCGGTGGGCATGAAGTGACCCTTGCGGGCCGCCATCCGGCCCTCGATCAGCTCCCGGTCGCCCGTCAGATGGAGGAAGACGACCCCGGGTGCGGCCGCGCGCAGCCGGTCCCGGTAGATCCGCTTCAGCGCGGAGCTGCTCACCACCCCGCCGAGCCCGGCCCGGCCGTGCGCCCAGGCGCCGATGGCGTCGAGCCACGGCTCCCGGTCGGAGTCGTCCAGCGGCACGCCGGCCGACATCTTGGCCACGTTCGCCGCCGGGTGGAAGTCGTCGCCCTCCGCGTACGGCAGGCCGAGGGCCTCGGCGACCAGCGGGCCGATCGTGGTCTTGCCGGTCCCGGCGACGCCCATGACGACGACGACCGGGGGAGCGGCGGAGTGGGGGGTGGAGCGCATGGGGGGTGCCTCGCTGTCTTCTTCGACATCGATCCGTCGAGCGCCATGAAACCTATTGAGTACGACGTATTCAAGAGTCTGTGACATAAAAGTCATACTTTTAAGTCCCGGGCGTGGGTACGCGTCCGCCCCGGCCCGCCTCTCCGCCCCACCCCGGCCTCCTTCTCCGCCAAACCCCGCCCCGCTTCTCCGCCCCGCTCCGGTGTGATCACCGGCCCGGCCCCGCATAGGCTGAGCACCATGACGACATCGGCCCAGGGGCTCCACTCGCACGTGCTCGCCACCCTGGGCCTGGCCATCACCGCGGGGGAGTACCCGCCCGGCACGGTGCTGCGCACCGACGAGCTCGCCCAGAACTTCGACGTCTCCCGCACCGTCGTCCGCGAGGTCGTCCGCGTCCTGGAGTCGATGCACCTGGTGGAGTCACGACGCCGGGTCGGGGTCACGGTGCTCCCGACCGCGAGCTGGAACGTGTACGACCCCCAGGTCATCCGCTGGCGCCTCGCCGGCGCCGACCGTCCCCGCCAGCTCCGCTCGCTCACCGTGCTCCGCTCCGCCGTCGAGCCCGTGGCGGCCGGCCTCGCCGCCCTGAACGCCACGCCGGCCCAGTGCCGCGAGCTCACCGAGCAGGCTCTCGGGATGGTCGCCACCTCGCGCGGCAGGCAGCTGGAGGCGTACCTCGTCCACGACATCGCCTTCCACCGGGTCGTCCTCAACGCCTCGGGCAACGAGATGTTCGCCCGGCTCGGCGACGTCGTCGCCGAGGTCCTCACCGGCCGCACCCACCACCACGTGATGTTCGAGGACCCCGACCCGGCCGCCGTCACCCTCCACGTCCAGGTGGCCGAGGCCGTACGGGAGCGGGACGCGACCCGGGCGGAGGCGCTGACCCGCGAGATCGCCGTCGGCGCGCTCAAGGAGCTGGACGTCCTCGCCCCGTGACGGCGCCCGCGCGCCGGTGCAGCTCGTACCCCGTGACGCCGCCCGCCCGCCGCGCGCCGGTCGTACGCCGTACAGCGCTGCGTAAGCTCTGAACTAGCTCAAATCCGGGCGTTCAGTGAATTCGCTCACAGTCAGTGAGCGGGCCTTGCCGTGAGGATGTCGGCTGGCCGTGCCGGGGCGACCCCCACGAAGGGACCCCGGGCCATGGCCGGGACCGCACAGCCCCCACCCCCTCACGAAGGCGAACAACTCCATGAGTGACCGCGTCACCGCGGCCGAGCCGCTGTCCGCCGCACCGGCGAACACGCCCGCCTCCCCCCACGTCGACGCCGGCGACGCCGGATACCGCAAGGACCTCAAGTCCCGGCACATCAACATGATCGCCATCGGCGGTGCCATCGGCACGGGGCTCTTCCTCGGCGCCGGCGGCCGGATGGCCAGCGCCGGCCCCTCGCTCTTCATCGCGTACGCGGTCTGCGGCGTCTTCGCCTTCTTCGTGGTCCGGGCCCTCGGCGAGCTCGTGCTCTACCGCCCGTCCTCCGGCGCGTTCGTCTCCTACGCCCGCGAGTTCATGGGCGAGAAGGGCGCCTACACGGCCGGCTGGCTCTACTTCCTCAACTGGTCGACCACCGCCGTCGCCGACATCACCGCCGCGGCCACCTACGCCCACTTCTGGTCGATGTTCAGCGACGTCCCGCAGTGGATCCTCGCCCTGATCGCCCTCGCGATCGTGCTGGCCGCCAACCTCATCTCGGTGAAGTACTTCGGCGAGATGGAGTTCTGGTTCGCCATCGTCAAGGTCGCCGCCCTCGTGATCTTCATGCTGGTCGGCATCTTCCTCATCGCGACCTCGCACGACGTCGGCGGCTCCACCCCGGGCCTGGCCAACATCACCGACAACGGCGGCATCTTCCCCAACGGCATGATGCCGATGCTCCTGCTCATCCAGGGCGTCGTCTTCGCCTACGCCTCCGTCGAGCTCTGCGGCGTCGCCGCCGGCGAGACCGAGAACCCCGAGAAGATCATGCCGAAGGCGATCAACTCGATCATGTGGCGCGTCGGCCTCTTCTACGTCGGCTCCGTCGTCCTGCTCGCGCTGATCCTCCCGTACACCGCCTACTCCGGCGACCAGAGCCCCTTCGTCACCGTCTTCGACAAGCTGGGGATCCCCGGCGCCGCCGGCGTGATGAACCTCGTCGTCCTCACCGCGGCCCTCTCCAGCCTCAACTCCGGCCTGTACTCCACCGGCCGCATCCTGCGCTCCATGTCGCTGTCCGGCTCCGCGCCGAAGTTCACCGGCGTCATGAACAAGGGCGGCGTGCCCTACGGCGGCATCCTGCTCACCGCCGGCTTCGGCGTCGCCGGCGTCCTGCTCAACTTCGTGATGCCCGAGGACGCCTTCGAGCTGGTGCTGAACTTCGCCTCCATCGGCATCATCGGCACCTGGGCCATGATCATGGTCTGCTCGCTGCTCTTCGTCCGCCGCGCCGAGCAGGGCCGGCTCGTCCGCCCCGCCTACCGGCTGCCCTGGGCCCCGTACACCCAGATCGTGACCCTGGTCTTCCTCGCCTCCGTCGTCGTGCTGATGTGGATGGACGGCGGCATCGGCCGCACCACCGTGAACTGCCTGCCGCTGATCGCCGCGGCCCTCGTCGGCGGCTGGTTCCTGGTCCGCCGCCGGGTCCGCGAGACCGCCGGCGAGCGGGACTGACCCGGCCCGCCCCCGAACTCCCCCCACGGGAGCGGCGAGACCCCCGCAGGCACGGCCTGCGGGGGTCTCGCCTTTTATCGGGAGATAGTGGTACGCAGGAGGCTTACAAGATCCAGTCGGAGGAAGGGAAGTTCGCGATGCCGCAGCACGTCCAGGGGGTCATCGCCCCCGGCAGGAACGAACCGGTCCGTGTCGAGACCATCGTGATCCCCGATCCCGGCCCCGGTGAGGCCGTCGTCAGGATCCAGGCGTGCGGGGTCTGCCACACCGACCTGCACTACAAGCAGGGCGGGATCAACGACGACTTCCCCTTCCTCCTCGGCCACGAGGCGGCCGGAATCGTCGAGTCCGTCGGCGAGGGCGTCACCGACGTCGCCCCCGGCGACTACGTGATCCTCAACTGGCGGGCCGTCTGCGGCCAGTGCCGCGCCTGCCGCCGCGGGCGTCCCTGGTACTGCTTCGACACCCACAACGCCACGCAGAGGATGACCCTCCTCGACGGCACCGAGCTCTCCCCGGCCCTCGGCATCGGCGCCTTCGCCGAGAAGACCCTCGTCGCCTCCGGCCAGTGCACCAAGGTCGACCCCGCCGTCGCCCCCGAGATCGCCGGCCTCCTCGGCTGCGGCGTGATGGCCGGCATCGGCGCCGCGATCAACACCGGGAACGTCTCCCGCGGCGACACCGTCGCCGTCATCGGCTGCGGAGGCGTCGGCGACGCCGCGATCGTCGGCGCCCGCCTCGCCGGAGCCGCGAAGATCATCGCCGTCGACATCGACGAGCGGAAACTGGCCAAGGCGAAGGAGATGGGAGCCACCGACACCGTCGACTCCCGTACCGCCGACCCCGTCGAGGCGATCCGCGAGCTCACCGGCGGCTTCGGCGCCGACGTCGTCATCGAGGCCGTCGGCCGCCCGGAGACGTACAAGCAGGCCTTCTACGCCCGCGACCTCGCCGGCACCGTCGTCCTCGTCGGCGTCCCCACCCCGGAGATGCGGCTCGAACTGCCGCTCCTCGACGTCTTCGGCCGCGGCGGCTCCCTCAAGTCCTCCTGGTACGGGGACTGCCTGCCGTCCCGCGACTTCCCGATGCTCATCGACCTGCACCGGCAGGGCCGCATCGACCTCGGCGCCTTCGTCACCGAGACCATCGCCCTCGACGAGGTCGAGAAGGCCTTCGCCCGCATGCACGAGGGCGACGTGCTGCGCTCGGTGGTGGTGTTCCGATGACCGCCCGCATCGACCACCTGGTCACCTCCGGCACCTTCAGCCTCGACGGCGGCACCTGGGACGTCGACAACAACGTCTGGATCGTCGGCGACGACACCGAGGCGATCGTCATCGACGCCGCCCACGACGCCGACGCGATCCTCGCCGCCCTCGACGGCCGCACCCTGCGCGCCATCGTCTGCACCCACGCCCACGACGACCACGTCGGCGCCGCCCCCGCGCTCGCCGCCGCCACCGGCGCCCGCGTCCTGCTCCACCCCGCCGACCAGCCGCTGTGGAAGCTCACCCACCCCGACCACAGCCCCGACGGAGAACTCGCCGACGGGCAGGTCCTCACCATCGCCGGCACCGACCTGAAGGTCCTCCACACCCCCGGCCACGCCCCCGGGGCGGTCTGCCTGTACGCCCCCGACCTGGGCACCGTCTTCACCGGCGACACCCTCTTCCAGGGCGGCCCCGGCGCCACCGGCCGGTCCTTCTCTGACTTTCCCACGATCGTCGACTCGATCCGCGGGAAGCTCCTGACCCTCCCGCCGGACACGGTCGTCCGCACCGGCCACGGCGACTCCACCACCATCGCCGAGGAGGCCCCGCACCTGGAGGAATGGATCAGCCGGGGCCACTGAGCGACAGGCGGCTCCCGAACCGCCGCTCCTCGCCCGAGAACGGGTCGGTGAACTCCAGCGTCCGCGCCAGCAGCCGCAGCGGCCGCCGGTAGTCCTCCGGCCCGTCCTCACGCACCACCGGGTAGAGCGGATCGTCCAGGATCGGCAGCCCCAGCGCGTTCATGTGCACCCGCAGCTGATGCGTCTTCCCGGTCTCCGGCAGCAGCCGGTACCGCCCGAACGCCCCCAGCCGCTCCACCAGCTCGATCCGGCTCACCGCGTTCGGCTCACCCGGAACCTCCCGCGCGGCCGGCACCCCGCGCTCCTTCTCGATCCGGCTCCGCACCGTCACCGGCAGCGCCACCCCCGGGTCGTACGCCGCCACCGCCTCGTACTCCTTGCGCACCCGCCGCTCCTTGAACAGCAGCTGGTACGCCCCCCGGTCCTCGGCCCGCACCACGAACAGCAGCAGGCCCGCCGTCAGCCGGTCGAGCCGGTGCGCCGGCTGGAGCGCCGGCAGCCCGAGCCCGGCCCGCAGCCGCGCCACCGCCGTCTCCGTCACGTGCCGCCCGCGCGGGGTCGTCGCCAGGAAGTGCGGCTTGTCCACGACCAGGATCCGCTCGTCGCGGTACACCACCCCGATCTCGAACGGCACCCGAGCCTCGGGCGCCAGATCCCGGTGGAACCACAGCCACCGCCCGGGCTCGTACGGCTCCGAGGCCGCAGCCGCCCGCCCGTCGGCCCCGACGAACCGCCCCGCGTCCAGCATCGCGGCGACCCGCTCCGCGCCCACCGCGCCCCCGTACCGCCCGAGCAGATGGGCCCCCACGGTCGGCCAGAGTCCCTCCGGGTCCTCCGGCAGCCGCAGCCGCACCGGATCGATCCCGTCCCGCTGCGCCAGCGGCGCGGCCGGCACCCGCTTCCTCCGCACCGCTCCGCCTCACCGTCGTACCGGGATCCGCCCACGCGAAAGTCCCGGTCGAGAGGACTCGACCGGGACTTCTTCTGGTGTCCGAGGGGGGACTTGAACCCCCACGCCCGATAAAGGGCACTAGCACCTCAAGCTAGCGCGTCTGCCATTCCGCCACCCGGACAGGGTGTGTGTCTCGCGGCCCTGGGCCGTTCCGACGAGGAAAACCATAGCAAACATTCGGGGTGGCCCATCACCACCCCCTCACCCGCCCCACCGGCCCCTCCCGCCCCTCCGGAATCCCCGTCTCGGCATGTGTCGGGGGTGTGTCGGACGGTGGACGCCCTTGCGCCGCCGGGGCGGGGGCGCGGGAGGATGGGGACGACCACCAGCAAGCATGTGGGGCACGTCGTGGGAGGAAGCAGCGTGAGCGAGTCGAACACCGGCCGGACCGTCTCGGGTGAGGACGAGGTCGTCGACCTCTGCCGGGACCTCATCCGCATCGACACCAGCAACTACGGCGACCACTCCGGCCCCGGCGAGCGGGCGGCCGCCGAGTACGTCGCCGAGAAGCTCGCCGAGGTGGGCCTCGACCCGAAGATCATCGAGTCGCACAAGGGCCGCGCCTCCACCGTCGCCCGCATCGAGGGCGAGGACCCGTCCAGGCCCGCGCTGCTCATCCACGGGCACACCGACGTCGTCCCGGCCAACGCCGAGGACTGGACCCACCACCCCTTCTCGGGAGAGATCGCCGACGGCTGCGTCTGGGGCCGCGGCGCCGTCGACATGAAGGACATGGACGCGATGACCCTCGCGGTCGTCCGCGACCGGCTGCGCAGCGGCCGCAAGCCCCCGCGCGACATCGTCCTCGCCTTCCTCGCCGACGAGGAGGCCGGCGGCACCTACGGCGCCCGCCACCTCGTCGACAAGCACCGCGACCTCTTCGACGGCGTCACCGAGGCGATCGGCGAGGTCGGCGGCTTCTCCTTCACGGTCAACGAGAACCTGCGCCTCTATCTGGTCGAGACCGCCCAGAAGGGCATGCACTGGATGCGGCTCACCGTCGAGGGCACGGCGGGCCACGGCTCGATGACCAACTCCGACAACGCCATCACGGAGCTGTGCGAGGCCGTCGGCCGGCTCGGCCGCCACCAGTGGCCGGTCCGCGTCACCAAGACCGTCCGCAGCTTCCTCGACGCACTGTCCGACGCCCTCGGCACCCCGCTCGACCCCGAGGACATGGACGCCACCCTGGCCAAGCTCGGCGGCATCGCCAAGATGGTCGGCGCCACCCTGCGCAACTCCGCCGCCCCGACCATGCTCGGCGCCGGCTACAAGGTGAACGTGATCCCCGGGCAGGCCACCGCCCACGTCGACGGCCGCTTCCTCCCCGGCTACGAGCAGGAGTTCCTGGCCGACCTCGACCGGATCCTCGGCCCCCGGGTGAAGCGCGAGGACGTCCACGGCGACAAGGCCCTGGAGACCAGCTTCGACGGCGCCCTGGTGGACGCCATGCAGGTCGCCCTGCGCGCCGAGGACCCGATCGCCCGCGCCGTCCCGTACATGCTCTCCGGCGGCACCGACGCCAAGTCCTTCGACGACCTCGGCATCCGCTGCTTCGGCTTCGCCCCGCTCCAGCTGCCGCCGGAGCTGGACTTCGCCGGCATGTTCCACGGCGTGGACGAGCGCGTCCCGGTCGACGGCCTGAAGTTCGGCGTCCGCGTCCTGGACCGCTTCATCGACGCCTGCTGACCGGGCGGCCGGCCGCGCCGCCGAATTCGGCCGCGCGTTTGGGACTGACCGGAAAGAGTGAATGACCCCGGGGGCTCGTAGCCCCCTCCATTCCCCCTCGTTACAGGTGTTGCGGTCCGCGGCTGGGGCCGCACTTGTCAACTAGGAGGAATAATGATCAAGAAGGTCGTCGCTGCTGCGGCTGCCACTGGCGGTCTCGTTCTCGCGGGTGCGGGCATGGCCGTCGCCGACGCGGGTGCCCAGGGTGCGGCCATCGGTTCCCCCGGTGTCCTCTCGGGCAACGTCGTGCAGGTCCCGGTTCACGTTCCCGTGAACGTCTGCGGCAACACGGTCTCCGTGATCGGTCTGCTGAACCCCGCCTTCGGCAACACCTGCGTCAACGCCTGACGTTGTGCCCCGCCCCTTGAGGGCGTGAGCCGTCCGGCCCCGGAGTGCGTGCCATGCACTCCGGGGCCGGTGGCGATTCCGCCCCGGGCACGGGCCCGGTGGCCCTCATCCCAAGCCGATCAGGCGAAATGCCGAGAAGGCAGGTAAGCAAGCTATGCGACAGGTCACGCGCAAGAGCATCATCACCGTCGCGGCGGCCGGCGGCGTCCTCGCGCTCGGCGGCGGCATCGCGCAGGCGGATTCCGCGGCGAGCGGCACATCCGCGAACTCACCGGGCGTCGCGTCCGGCAACACCGTCCAGGTCCCCGTCCACGCGCCGGTCAACGCCTGCGGCAACACCGTGAACGTCGTCGGGGTGCTCAACCCGGCGATGGGCAACTCCTGCGCGAACATCCCGGCGCAGGCCGGCCCGGGCTCCTCCGGCCACGGGCGGGCGACCGACTCCCCGGGCGTGGCCTCCGGCAACACCGTGGTGGTGCCGGTCGACGTGCCCGTGAACGTGTGCGGGAACAGCGTCACCGGCATCGGCCTCGGCAACCCGGCGGCCGGCAACGACTGCGCGAACGGCGCGAACCCGGACGGCGGATACGGCGAGGAGGACGGCGGTTACGGCGAGGAGGACGGCGGTTACGGCGAGGAGGACGGCGGTTACGGCGAGGAGGACGGCGGTTACGGCGAGGAGCCCGAGACCCCCGGCACGCCCGGTACGCCTGGCACTCCTGGAACCCCCGGTACGCCTGGCACCCCCGGGACTCCGGGCACTCCCGGTACGCCGGGGACTCCGGGCACGCCGGGCACGCCCGGGACCCCCGGGACTCCGGGCACGCCCGGTACCCCTGGCACCCCCGGTACGCCGGGTACCCCCGGCACTCCCGGTCTGCCGCCCGGCTCGGACGGGGGCACGAACCACCCCGGCCCGCAGCTCTCGCCGCCGCCGGCCTCGCCGGACCACCTCGCCGAGACCGGGTCGTCCGCGCCGCTCGGTGTGATCGTGCCGGCCGCGGCGGGCATGCTCCTCGCGGGCTCGCTGGTCTACCGCCGCTCCCGCCGCGGCGCCTGACCGGACCGCACCGGACCGGCCGGAAAGCGAAGGGGCCCCGCGCGGTGCGGGGCCCCTTTCGCGTCCTTCACCAGGTCGCGCGGATCTGACGGATGATGCGCCGCTTCAGCCGCACTCTGCGGCTGCCGTCCCGCCGCAGGGTGAGTCGGTCCAACTCCCAGTGCCCGTACTCGGCTCGGTCGGTCAGAAGCCGCGCGGTCTCCTTGCGGGAGAGGCCGCGCGGCACGTACACGTCGACAAATTCGTATTCCGGCATCGCATCTATTGTGCGGGCACCGGCCCGGTACGGATAGCGTCTGTCCCATGTCTGATGCTGCGCAGCCCACCGCTGCCGAGGTACGTGCCGCCGCAGAGGCGGTCAAGACCGCACTGGACCGCCACCTCGCGGCGGTCGAACGCCGCACGGGGGACGACGACACGGCCGTGTACGAGGCGTTCAACGCCCTCGCCGCGGCCGCCGAGACCTATGACGAACTCCTCTACGACCGCTACGACGAGGTGACCCCCTTCGAGATCCCCGGAGCCGACGACGGCCTGCCCCCCTACGCCGGACCTGACGAACCGCACGCCCTCAGCGTGCTCATCCGCCGGGACTACGCCGTGGCCGAGCCGCGCCGGCTCGTGGCCCAGGCCCGGCGCGTCGCCGACCTCGACCACGACGAGGACGGACCCCGCGGCACCGCCGCCGCGCTCGGGGTCCTCTTCGGGGAGTACGAACCCGACGAGATCGCCTCCCGCCACAAGGAGTTCGGCCTGGAGGAGGGCGACTCCACGCTCTGGGTCACCGCCGCCGGAGAACTTCCGGAGGCGGGGGAGTGGCTCGCCGCCCCCTTCGAGCAGGCCGACCCGGAGCGGATCGTCTGTCGCTTCGACATCAGCGCCGTCTTCGACGACGAGTACGACGACGAAGGGTCCGAGGCAGCCCCCGGGCCCGGGGGGCGCGCCGGGGCCGAGGCGGCCGGCGTGGGGAAGGGCCGGGGCGCCGAGGGCTGAGAGGCGCCGGGGAGGACGCCGGAGGGCCGGTACATCCACGGGGATGCACCGGCCCTCCGGCGGTTCCGCTCCGGGTGCCCTCACTCCTCGCCGGGGGCGGCGAGCAGGCCGGCCAGGAGCGGCCGCAGCCGAGTCGTCCGCGCCGGGGCGAGGACCTCGGCCACCGCTCGGGGCAGTGCCTGGTCCACGCCGTGCACCACCGAAAGATGGCGCTCCGCCCGGCCGAAGGCCGTGTAGACCCACGGCCGGCTCAGCCCCGGCGCCGCGTCGCCCGGGAGCACGGCGACGACCGCGGGCCACCGCGCGCCGGCCGCCTGGTGGGCGGTCAGCGCCCAGCCGTGCCGCAGCGCCGACTCCACCCGCTCCTTCGGCACGACGACCTCGCCGTCGGCCGTGCGCAGCCGCAGCCCCTCGGCGTCCGCCCCGAGGACCGTGCCCGTCACCGTGCGGCCGGGCACCGGGGCGTACGCCACCCGGTCGCCGGGGTCGTAGCCGCCGAAGCGGCCCGGGCCCGGGTTCAGCCGCTGCTTGAGGGCCGTGTTGAGCGCGCGGGTCCCGGCCGAGCCGCCGTGGCCGACCGTGATCACCCGGGTCTGCTCGGGGGTCAGGCCGAAGGCGCGCGGCACCGATTCGGCGACCAGCTGGACGGTGCGGTGCACGGCCTCGCCGGCGTCCCGCACCGGGACGATCACGACCTCCTTGCCGGGGGCCTCGACCTGGTTCAGCTCGCCGATGCCGATGCCCGAGACCAGTTCCCCCAGCGGGCCCGGGTCGGGGCGGCGGGAGGCCACCCGGGGGCAGACCCGGGCCGCGAGCGCGTCCGCGAAGACCGCGCCGGGACCGGCCGCCCCGAGGACGCCCGGATCGCCGCTGAGGACCAGCCGGCAGCCGTCCGGCAGGGCCTCGACGAGCATCGCGCCCGTCTCCACGTCCAGCTGCGGGGCGTCGAGGACGACCAGCAGGTCCAGGGCGAGCGCGCCCTCCTCGTCCCGGCCGGGGCCGGCCGTCCCGGAGAGCAGCGCGGCGAGCGGCACCACCGTCCCTGCGGCCCGCTCCTCCTCGCCCGGCCGCTCGGGGTCGTGCACGGTGACCAGGACGCGCAGCCCGCGCTCCCGCGCGGCGGCGGCCAGCGCCAGCGGCTCCTCGCGGGCGGCCTCGCCGCCGGTGTGCAGCACCAGGCCGTGGCCGCCCACGGCCCGCTCCAGCTCGCCGCCGTCCCACTCCGCGGAGGTGACGGTGCGCACGAGCCGGGCCAGCCCGTCCGCGAGGCTCTCCTCGGCGAGCGCGTAGCGGTCGAGGCCGAGCAGCGGGGGCTCCACGGGGCCGTCACCGGCGCCGTCGCCCTCCGCGGGCTCGCCCGTCTCCTCCATGTCCTCCGTATCCGCCGCCCCCTCGCCCTCGGGGGTCTCCTCCTCCTGGAAGACCAGGACGGCGCCCTCGGAGACCGCGGTCTCGACGGCCTTCTCCGGATCGGGGACCTCATGCCGGGCGAGTCCGGCGCGCACCTCGTCCAGGGTGAGCGCGGTGTGGCCCTGGAGGGCGGCCCGGTCGAGCAGCCACACGGTCATGGCGACGGCCCGGCGCGGATCGTCCGGACCGCAGCCGCCGCCGAGCAGTGCCCGCGCGAAGCCGTCGGCCTGTTCCGGCCGCACCCCGGCGACGGACAGCAGCCGCCACGGGTCCTCGGCCAGTGCCTCGCCCGCCCGCTCGCCCAGCGCGGCGGCGACCTGGCCGGCCAGCGCCTCGGGCGCGCCGCCGCGGGCCAGCACCTCGCCGACCCCCGCCAGCGCTCCGGCCGTGGGCGCGGGCGGGGCCGCCGGGGCGGGCGGCCGGACGGTGGTCTCGGGGGGCCGGGGCGCGCGGGGCGGCTCCGGCGACGGCTCGAAGAAGGCGCCGCCGGACGCGGCGCCGCCCTCCACGGCCCGTACGGCGGCGAGCAGGTCGGCGGCCGTCCCGCTCAGCTTGGCGCCGCTCGCCACGGTGCCGGCCTTCTCCGCCTTGCGCGCCTCGATCCTGGCCCGCAGCTCCCGCTGGGCCGCCAGCTCCGCCTGCGCCTCGCTCAGCTCCGGCGTCCCGCCCTCGGCGGTCCCGGCACCCTCGGCACCCTCGGCGCTCTCGGCACCCTCAGGGGTCTCGGCGGCCCCGGCGTCCTCGACGGCCCCCGCACCCTCAGAGGTTTCGGCGGTCTCGGTGTCCTCGGCGGTCCCGGGCGCGGCGGACCCGTCGTCCTCGGTCGTGTCGGGCGCGGCGGACGGCGCCACGTCCTCGTGGGCCAGGTCCTCGGACGCCTCGGGCGCGGTCTCCCCGGAAGGCTCGGTCACAAGGTGCTCCAGTCGTGATCCGGATAGCGGTGCACGGGCGCGGACACATCGTCCAAAGCCCGGCAGATCTCGTCAGGAAGACTAAGGCCCTCCACCGACAGCGCGGCCGTGAGCTGCCGGGCCGTGCGCGCGCCGACGATCGGGGCGGTGACGCCGGGCCGGTCCCTGACCCAGGCGAGCGCGACGTGCAGCGGGCTCGTGGCGAGGCCGTCGGCCGCCGTGCTGACCGCCTCCACGATCCGGCTCGCCGCCTCGTCCAGGTACGGCTCCACGAACGGCGCGAGCGCCTCCGACGCGCCCCGGGAGTCGGACGGCGTGCCGCTCCGGTACTTGCCGGTGAGCACCCCTCGGCCGAGCGGGGAGGAGGGAAGCAGACCTATGCCGAGGTCGATCGCGGCGGGCAGCACCTCCCGCTCGACGCCCCGCTGGAGCAGCGAGTACTCCAGCTGGGCCCCGGCGAGCCGGGTGCGGTCCCCGGTCAGCTGCCAGGTGCCCGCCTTGGCGAGCTGCCAGCCGCAGAAGTTGGACACGCCCGCGTACCGCGCCCGGCCGCTGCGTACCGCGATGTCGAGGGCCTGGAGCGATTCCTCCAGCGGCGTGTACGGGTCGTAGGCGTGCAGCTGCCAGAGGTCCACGTGGTCCGTGCCGAGCCGGGCCAGGGAGGCGTCGAGGGCGGCGAGGAGATGGCCGCGCGAGCCGTCGGTGCGACGGTCCGGGTCCGGGACGCTGCCGGCCTTGGTGGACAGGACCAGATCGCGGCGCGGCACCAGCCGCTCCATGAGCCGCCCGAGCAGGTACTCCGCCTCGCCGCCGCCGTACACGTCGGCGGTGTCCACGAGCGTGCCGCCCGCGTCCCAGAACACCTTCAGCTGCTCCGCGGCGTCGTGCTCGTCGGTGTCCCGCCCCCAGGTGAGCGTGCCGAGCCCGATGCGCGAGACGCGCAGGCCGGTACGTCCGAGATGCCTCTGCTCCATGGGCGGGACATTACTGGCCAGGGCACCACGCGGAGAGACCCTGTGGACAGAACCTGTGGACGACGGCGTGGCGTCCGGCTCCTGACGGATGCGGGGAGGGCGCGCTAGAGTCCGGACCGAGAGACGTTACTCATGGGTAAGGGGTGTGTGGACATGCGGCTCGGCATCAACCTCGGCTACTGGGGCGCCGGCATGGACGGCGACAATCTGGCGGTGGCCCAGGAGGCCGACCGCCTCGGCTACGACGTGTGCTGGGCGGCGGAGGCGTACGGCTCGGACGCGCCGACGGTGCTCTCCTGGGTCGCCGCGAAGACGGAGCGCATCGACGTCGGCTCGGCGATCATGCAGATTCCGGCGCGCCAGCCGGCCATGACGGCGATGACCGCCGCCACCCTGGACTCGCTCTCCGGCGGCCGGTTCCGGCTCGGTCTCGGCGTCTCCGGCCCGCAGGTCTCCGAGGGCTGGTACGGCGTGAAGTTCGACAAGCCGCTCGCCCGCACCCGCGAGTACGTGGAGATCGTCCGCAAGGCGATGTCCCGCGAGCGGCTGACCCACGAGGGCGAGCACTGGACGCTGCCGCTGCCCGGCGGCCCCGGCAAGCCGATCAAGCTGACCGTCCACCCGCAGCGCGAGCACATCCCGCTCTACATCGCCGCGATCGGCCCGAAGAACCTGGAGCAGACCGGCGAGATCGCCGACGGCGCCCTGCTGATCTTCCCCTCCGCCGAGCACCTGGAGGAGACCGCCCTGCGCCCGCTGCGGGCGGGCCGCGAGAAGGCCGGTCTGACGATGGACGGCTTCGACGTCTGCCCGACGCTGCCGCTCGCCCTCGGCGAGGACGTCGACGCGCTCGCCGACGTCTTCCGCCCGTACACCGCCCTCTACGTGGGCGGCATGGGCAGCCGCAAGCAGAACTTCTACAACCAGCTCGCCCGGCGCATGGGGTACGAGAAGGAGGCCGCAGAGGTCCAGGACAAGTACCTGGCCGGCGACAAGACGGGCGCCGCGGCCGCCGTGCCCCGCTCCCTGATCGACCAGACCGCCCTGCTCGGCACCGTCGACCGGATCGCGGACCGCATGACCGCCTACGCGGAGGCCGGCGTCACCACGCTCACCCTCGCCCCCGCGGGCTTCACCCTCGACGAGCGCCTCACCGCCCTGCGCGCGGGCGTGGAAGCCCTGGAGCGGGCGAACCTGGCCTAGGCACAGGGGAGCGGGAGAAACGTTCCGCGGCCGTGGTGGGGGCTCGGGGGTCTTCCCCGCCACGGCCGTCATGTCGTTCAACGCGCCACAGCGCCCCCGGTTACGGCCCCGGCTCTCACTCTTTCGGCCGATACCTCGGAGTCCTCCTGTTGCCCCCCGCCCCGGAGCGCACTTGACTCGGTCTCCCGGACCCGCGGAGCGCCCGGTCGTCCGCACGGAGGTGGCAGCGATGCTCACGGCCAAGAGCCTTTTCCAGGAAATCATCGACGACGACGAGGCCTTCCGGCTCTTCTGCTCGATCGCCGCCAGCGGCGAGTCGCAGGGCGGCTGGGAGAACGCCCGGATCGCCGCCCTCGTCGCGCCCGGCATGCGGGACCTCACCCCGAAGATCACCCGGCACGGCGCCGACGAGGACAAGCACGGACGGATCTTCAACGCCCTGCTGCGCAAGCGCGGCCTCGAACCCGTCCCCGTCCCTCCGGACACCGACTACACGATGCTCCTGGAGGGGCGCGGCATCGGCCTCGCCCACGACAAGCTCCGCCGCGACGAGCCGCTGACCGAGGAGGACGTCGTCGTCTACCTCGCCCACAGCAGGGTCACCGAGGAACGCGCCGCCGCCCAGATGCAGCTCCTCGTGAAGTACTTCGGCGACCACCCGGAGCTCGGCAAGGCCATCCGCATGATCTGCAACGACGAGGACAACCACCTCGCCTACTGCCACGAGGAACTGCTCCGGCTCGCCCGCGCCGGCCACGGGCGGCTCATCCAGCGCACCCTGCGCGAGTCCGCCCTCGCCGAGATCCAGGTCTACCGCGACGTCAGCCTCGCCGTCATGAGCCACATGGGCCGCATCCTGGACTGGCCGAAGGCCAAGGGCGCGGTCCTCGCCGCGGGCATCCACGGCGTGTACGCCTACGAGCGCGCCGCCGGCTGGCACAAGATGATCAGCCTGCGGATGCCCGAACGGCTCGACGCCCTCGGCGGCCCCGCCGTCCCCGCCCCGGCGTTCTGACGAAGCCACCGGCGGCGCGGCGGGTTCACAGCCAGCCGCGCCGCTTGAACAGGCGGTACAGGCCCAGCTCGATCCCGGCCATCACCAGGATCACCGCCGGGTACGACCACGCCCAGTGCAGCTCCGGCATGTGGTCGAAGTTCATGCCGTAGATCCCCGCGACCATCGTCGGCACCGCCGCCATCGCCGCCCAGGCCGAGATCTTGCGCATGTCGTCGTTCTGCCGCACGCCCATCTGCGCGAGGTGCGCCGACAGCACGTCCGACAGCAGCCGGTCCAAGCCCTCCACCTGCTCGTTGGCCCGCAGCAGATGGTCGTTGACGTCCCGGAAGAAGGGCTGCGACTCCTCGTTGACGAACGGCACCGCGCCCGCCGTCAGCCGGGCCATCGGCGCCGCCAGCGGCCCCGACGCCCGCCGGAACTCCAGCACCTGCCGCTTCGCCGTGTAGATCCGCTCCGCCGTGTTCACCGACCCCGAACCGCCCGGGGCGAAGACGTCGGCCTCCAGCTCCTCCAGGTCCACCTGGAGCTCGCCCGCCACGTCCAGGTAGTGGTCCACCACCGCGTCGCTCACCGCGTAGAGCACCGCCGTCGGCCCGTGCCGCAGCACCTCCGGATGGGTCTCCAGACGCTTGCGCACGGCCGCCAGGGGTGCCCCCTCGCCGTGCCGGACCGTCACCACGAAGGAGTCGCCGAGGAAGAGCATCAGCTCCCCGGACGAGACCCGGTCGCTCTCCGGCTCGTAGACCACGGGCTTCAGCACCACGAAGAGGGAGTCGTCGTAGACCTCCAGCTTGGGCCGCTGGTGCGCCTTCAGAGCGTCCTCGACCGCCAGCGGATGCAGCGCGAACTCCGAGGACACATGGTCGAACTCGGACTCCGTCGGCTCGTACAGGCCCACCCACAGGAAGGCGTGCCCGGAGGCACGCGCCTCGGCCAGGGACCGCGAGAGGTCACCGCCGCACTCCGTCCGGCGGCCGTCGCGGTACAGGGCAGAGTCGACGATCACGCGCCGTATTCTCCCTCCACACGTCCGGTTCCGCACGTCCGCCTACCCGCCGCGGACCGTCCCACACGCGCGCGTGCGCCGTAGGCTGGCAGGCATGGCCACGCTGATCCTCGTCCGGCACGGACGCTCCACCGCCAACACCTCCGGGCTGCTCGCCGGGCGCACGCCGGGAGTGGCGCTCGACGAGCGCGGCGCCGCCCAGGCCGCCGCCCTGCCCGGCCGCCTCGCCGGCATCCCGCTCGCCGCCGCCGTCTCCAGCCCCCTCCAGCGCTGCCGCGAGACCCTCCAGCCGCTCCTGGACGCCCGCCCGGACCTCCCGCTCCACGTCGAGGAGCGGATCAACGAGTGCGACTACGGCGACTGGTCGGGCCGCAAGCTCGCGGAGCTCAACGACGAACCGCTGATGGAGGTCGTCCAGGCGCACGCCTCCGCCGCCGCCTTCCCCGGAGGCGAGTCCATGCGCGCGATGCAGTCCAGGGCCGTCGAGGCGGTGCGCGACTGGAACGCCCGGATCGAGTCCGAGCACGGCGAGGACGCCGTCTACGCCATGTGCTCCCACGGCGACATCATCAAGTCCCTCGTCGCCGACGCGCTCGGGCTCCACCTCGACCTCTTCCAGCGCATCCACGTCGACCCCTGCTCGCTCACGGTCATCCGCTACACCCGCCTGCGCCCCTTCCTGGTCCGCCTCGGCGACACCGGAGACCTCGCCGCCCTGGCCCCCCGCGAGGCTCCCGACACCAGTGGGACGGCCGAGGTCGGGGGTGGTGCGGGCGCACCGTGATCCTCCCGCGCAGTAGGGTGGACTCGCCGTTGCGGTAAGACAGTCGACAGTCAAGGGAGCCGGAAGCGTGTCCCGTCAGGTGTTCCTCTACGACCCGCCGGAGCGTTTCGTGGCCGGCACGGTCGGGCTGCCTGGCCGCCGGACGTTCTTCCTCCAGGCGTCCGCGTCCGGCCGGATCACCAGCGTCGCGCTGGAGAAGGCCCAGGTCGCCGCGCTCGCCGAGCGCATGGACGAACTCCTCGACGAGGTGCTGCGCCGTACCGGGGGCAACGCCCCGGTGCCCGCCGTCGCCCCCGCGGACGCGGCCGACACCGCCCCCCTGGACACCCCCGTCGAGGAGGAGTTCCGGGTCGGCACCATGGCGCTCGCCTGGGACGGCGAGGAACAGCGCATGATCGTCGAGGCCCAGGCCCTCGTCGAACTCGACGCGGACTCCGAGGAGGACCTCGCCGCGGCCGAGGAGCGGCTGCTCCAGGACGAGGAGAACGGCCCGCCGATGCTCCGCGTCCGCCTCAGCGGCGCCCAGGCACGCGCGTTCGCCAAGCGGGCCCTGGACGTGGTCAACGCGGGCCGCCCGCCGTGCCCGCTGTGCAGCCTCCCGCTGGACCCGGAGGGCCACGTCTGCCCCCGCCAGAACGGATACCGTCGCGGAGCATGAGCAGCAGCCCCGAGTTCCCGCCGGACACCGAGCTGCTCGCCCGCGGTGAGCTGACCGTGAAGGGGCAGGTCCGCGAGGCGTCCAACGCGGTGCTCTACTGCACGGTCGCGTACGAGGGCCGCGAAGCCTTCTGCGTCTACAAGCCGGTCGCAGGGGAGCGCCCCCTGTGGGACTTCCCCGACGGCACCCTCGCCGAGCGCGAGGTCGCCGCGTACGAGCTCTCCGAGGCCACCGGCTGGGGCCTGGTACCGCCCACGGTGCTGCGGGACGGCCCGTACGGCGAGGGCATGGTCCAGCTCTGGGTCGAGGCCGACCCCGAGGCCCGGCTGCTCGCCCTCACCGAGGACGAGGAGGCCGGCGAGGGCTGGAAGGCCGTCGGCCCCGCCGAGGTGGGTGAGGGCCGCACCGCGCTCCTCGTCCACGCCGACACGCCCGGCCTTCGCCGGCTCGCCGTCCTCGACGCGGTGATGAACAACGGCGACCGCAAGGGCGGCCACCTGCTGCCCGCCCCCGGCGGCCGGCTGTTCGGCATCGACCACGGCGTCTCCTTCCACGTCGAGGACAAGCTGCGCACGCTGCTGTGGGGCTGGGCGGGCCAGGAGCTGCCCCCCGAGGCCACCGAGGTGCTGGGCGACCTGGACCGCGCGCTGGCCCCCGGAGCCCCCCTCGCCACCCGGCTGGGGGAACTGCTCACGGCCGCCGAGGTGTCCGCCGTACGGGAGCGGGTGGCGGCGCTGCTGGCCTCCGGGCGTCACCCGGAGCCGTCCGGCCAGTGGCCGGCCATCCCCTGGCCGCCGGTCTAGGGACCGCGCGGTTTCGGCCACATCCGGTCCAGGGCCGCGGAAGGCCGCTGGACCCCTGGGGGGTATGCACACACCCCGCTCACCCGCAAGGGCGCATGATCGGACAAGATTCCGGATCCGGTTCGTATCCGAAACAGCTGTCCGGTTACGCTCGGGTCATGCATGCCTGGCCCGCTTCCGAGGTCCCCGCCCTTCCCGGCAAGGGCCGCGACCTCCGGATCCACGACACCGCGACCGGCGGACGAGTGACCCTCGCCCCCGGTCCCGTCGCCCGTATCTACGTCTGCGGCATCACGCCCTACGACGCGACCCACATGGGTCACGCGGCGACCTACAACGCGTTCGACCTCGTACAGCGCGTGTGGCTCGACACCAAGCGGCAGGTGCACTACGTCCAGAACGTCACGGACGTGGACGACCCGCTCCTGGAGCGCGCCCTGCGCGACGGCATCGACTGGGTCGGCCTCGCCGAGCGGGAGACCTCCCTCTTCCGCGAGGACATGACCGCCCTGCGGATGCTGCCCCCGCGCCACTACGTCGGCGCGGTCGAGTCGATACCCTCGATCATTCCGCTGGTGGAGCGGCTCCGGGACTCCGGCGCGGCCTACGAGCTCGACGGCGACGTCTACTTCTCCGTGGAGGCCGACCCGCACTTCGGCGAGGTCTCGCACTACGACACCGAGCTCATGCGGCACCTCTCCGCCGAGCGCGGCGGGGACCCCGACCGCCCCGGCAAGAAGAACCCGCTCGACCCGATGCTGTGGATGGCCGCCCGCGAGGGCGAGCCCAGCTGGGACGGCGGCAGCCTCGGCCCCGGCCGCCCCGGCTGGCACATCGAGTGCGTCGCCATCGCCCTCGACCACCTCGGCATGGGCTTCGACGTGCAGGGCGGCGGCTCCGACCTGATCTTCCCGCACCACGAGATGGGGGCCTCGCACGCGCAGGCCCTCACCGGCGAGTTCCCCATGGCCAAGGCGTACGTCCACGCCGGCATGGTGGCGCTGCACGGCGAGAAGATGTCCAAGTCCAAGGGCAACCTGGTCTTCGTCTCCGCGCTCCGCCGCGAGGGCGTCGACCCGGCCGCCATCCGGCTCGCCCTTCTCGCCCACCACTACCGCGCCGACTGGGAGTGGACCGACCAGGTCCTCCAGGACGCCGTCGACCGCCTGGAGCGCTGGCGCGCCGCGGTCTCCCGTCCCGACGGCCCGTCCGCCGACGCCCTGGTCGAGGAGGTCCGTGAGGCCCTCTCCGACGACCTGGACACCCCGGCCGCGCTCGCCGCGGTCGACCGCTGGGCCGCCCGCCAGGAGGCGGACGGCGGCACCGACGAGTCCGCCCCCGGACTCCTCTCCCGCACGGTCGACGCGCTCCTCGGCGTCGCCCTGTAGGCAGCCCTGGAGGCACGGACGAAAGAGGAGGGGGACGGCCGCCGGCCGTCCCCCTCCTCGCTTCCCTCAGTCCTCGTCGCCGTCCCCGCCGGAATCCTCGGGGGCCTCCGGCTCGGGCTCGGGCTCGGGCTCGGGCCGCTCCGGTTCGGGCTTGGGCGGGCGGACCCGGCCGCTGCCCGGATCGCGCAGGTACGAGGTGTCCCCGCTCTCCGTCGCCAGCCCGGGGCCCGCGCCGGCCGGGCCCGCGCCCGGGTCGCGCCGCCGCAGATAGCGCTCGAACTCGCGGGCGATCGCCTCGCCCGACGCCTCCGGAAGCTCCGCGGTGTCCCGGGCCTCCTCCAGCGTCTGCACGTACTCGGCGACCTCGCTGTCCTCCGCCGCCAGCTGGTCCACGCCCACCTGCCAGGCCCGCGCGTCCTCGGGCAGCTCGCCCAGCGGGATCCGCAGCCCGATCAGGTCCTCCAGGCGGTTCAGCAGCGCCAGGGTCGCCTTCGGGTTCGGCGGCTGCGACACGTAATGCGGCACCGCCGCCCACAGGCTGACCGCCGGCACGCCCGCGTGGGTGCACGCCTCCTGGAGGATCCCGACGATCCCCGTCGGGCCCTCGTAGCGGGTCTCCTCCAGCTCCATCGTCCGAGCCAGGTCGGGGTCGGAGGTGACGCCGCTGACCGGCACCGGGCGGGTGTGCGGGGTGTCGCCGAGCAGCGCGCCCAGGATCACCACCATCTCCACGCCCAGCTCGTGCGCGAAGCCCAGCAGCTCGTTGCAGAAGGAGCGCCAGCGCATGGAGGGCTCGATACCCCGGACGAGGACCAGGTCGCGCGGCTTCTCTCCGCCGATCCGGACCACGGAGAGCCGGGTCGTGGGCCAGGTGATCTTCCGGACGCCGTTCTCCAGGAACACCGTCGGACGGTTGACCTGGAAGTCGTAGTAGTCCTCGGCGTCGAGCGCCGCGAAGACCTCGCCCTTCCATTCCCGGTCCAGATGAGCGACCGCGGTGGAGGCGGCGTCGCCGGCGTCGTTCCAGCCCTCGAACGCGGCCACCATGACCGGGTCGATCAGCTCGGGTACCCCCTCGAGCTCGATCACCCAGCGCCTCCTTCATCGAAGTTCGTGTCGTACGGACCAACCTTACGGCTTTCCGGTCGTCCGTCCGCAGCCCCCGGACTCGCCCGGGAACCGGTGCGGTGCTGATCGACTACCCACGAACGAGGCCCCGCACACGGTCGCGTCACACCTCCCAGAGGGTGCTCGGCGCCTCCTTCCTGAGCACCGGCGCGATCTCCTGGGCGAACCGCTCCAGGGTCTCGGTCTGTTCGGCCGTCGACTGTCCGAAAGCGTCCACCGTGACCGACTGGAGGTCGTGGCCGTAGTGGGCGTGGAAGCCGAGGATCTTCTCCGCGATCTGCTCGGGGGAGCCGATCAGCTGCGGGCCGTCCGCGATCGCCTCCTCGACGGTCCGGAAGGGGGTGTTGTAGCCGGCCCTGCCCTCCAGGTGCGGCCGGAAGCTCTGCGCCACCTTCGCCTCGTACAGCTCCTTGAACCGGCGTACGGCCTGCTCGGGGGTGTCCGCGATCAGCAGCCCGCCCGAACCGGCCGCCACGCGCGCGTGCGCCGGGTCGTGCCCGTACGCCTCGAACCGCTCCCGGTAGTGGGCGATGAGCCGCGCGTACGCCTCGCGCGGCTGGATCGCGTTGGCGGTGAAGAGCGGGTCGCCGTGGCGGGCGGCGAGTTCGGGGGAGTGCAGGCTGGTGGCCGAGCCGTGCCAGATCCTCGGCGGACCGGCGTACGGGCGGGGGATCGTGGTGACGTTCCGCAGCGGGGGCCGGGAGTCGCCCTCCCAGTCGACGCCCTCCTCCGTCCAGAGCCTGCGCAGGAGTTCGTACTTCTCCTTCTGGAGCTCCCACTGCCGCTCCTCGTCCAGACCGAACAGGTCGAAGTGGCCGGCCTCCGCCCCCTTGCCGACGACGAGTTCGAGCCGGCCCCGGGAGAGCTGGTCGAGGGTCGCGAAGTCCTCGGCGACCCGGACCGGGTCGAGGATCGCGACCACGGTCACCCCGGTGAGGAGCCGGATCCGGGAGGTGCGGGCGGCGAGCGCGGCCAGCAGCACGGACGGCGCCGAGGAGAGGAACGGTCCGGCGTGCCGCTCGCCGATCGCGTAGGCGTCGAAGCCCAGCCGCTCGGCCGCCTCGCCGAGCGCCACGACCTGTTCCAGCCGGTCGGCCGCGGTGGGGAGTTCACCGGTCAGCGGGTGCGGGGAGTGGGGGACGATGGAGAGCACCTGAAACTTCATGCCCCCACTCTGCGCGCCGAGTGTTGCGGGGCTGTGGCCGCCGCGTGGCACGCGCGCGGGCGCGCGAGAGGGGCGGCCTCTCCCTCCCCGGAGAAGACCGCCCCTCGGCTCGTGGCGGCTACTTCGCGCGCAGCATCGCGTCGACCCCGGCGCGGATCTCGTCGGTGGCGAGGCCGCGGATGGTCAGGGTGGTGCGGCGGCGCAGCACGTCGTCGGCGGTCTCCGCCCACTCGTGGTCGCGGGCGTAGGCGACCTGGGCCCAGATCTCCGGGGCGTCCGGGTGGATCCGGCGGGCCAGCTCGGGGTTCTCGTTCGCCATCCGGGCGATGTCGAAGGAGAGCGAGCCGTAGTGGGTGGCCAGGTGCTTGGCGGTGTCGGCGGCCATCCGGGGGCCGGGGGCCGGGCCGTCGACGAGCAGCCGGTGGGCGACCGCGTTCGGGTTGGCGATGCCGGGGAGCGGCAGCCGCTTCGGGAGCGTGGAGACCGACTCGTAGTCCTCGCCCAGGGGGTGGCCGGGCAGCGCCTCCAGCTTCTTCATGATGGTGCGGCCGATGTGGCGGAAGGTGGTCCACTTGCCGCCGGCGACCGACAGCATCCCGCCGCGGCCCTCGGTGACCACGGTCTCGCGCTTGGCCTTGGAGGTGTCGCCGGGACCGCCCGGGAGCACCCGCAGACCGGCGAAGGCGTAGGTGATCAGGGAGCGGTCGAGCTGCTGGTCGCGGATGGAGAAGGCGGCCTCGTCCAGGATCTGGGCGGTGTCCTTCTCGGTGACCGCGACCTCGCCCGGGTCGCCCTCGTACGCCTCGTCGGTGGTGCCGAGCAGGAGCATGTCCTCCCAGGGGAGGGCGAAGGTGATGCGGTACTTGTCGATCGGGGTGGCGAGCGCGGCCTTCCACGGGGCGGTCCGCTTGAGGACCAGGTGGGCGCCCTTGGAGAGGCGGATCGAGGGGGCCGCGTTGGGGTCCTCCATCCGGCGCAGGTGGTCGACCCAGGGGCCGGTGGCGTTGAGGACGAGCCGCGCGGTGACGCCGAACTCCTCGCCGGACATGCGGTCCCGGAGCTCGGCGCCGGTGACCCGGCCCTTGGTGAAGCGGAGCCCGGTGACCTCGGCGTGGTTGAGGACGACGGCTCCGGCGTCGACGGCCGCGCGGACCGTCATGAGCGCCATGCGGGCGTCGTTCATCTGGTCGTCGCCGTAGACGGCGACGGCCTTGAGGTTGTCGGTGCGCAGCTCGGGCACGTCCTGGGCCGCCTTGGCGGGGGAGAGGAGGTGGCCGACGCCGTCGCCGAAGGCGGAGAGCGCGGAGTACGCGAAGACGCCGGCGCCCAGCTTGGCGGCGCCGTGCGGGCCGCCCTTGTAGACGGGCAGGTAGAAGGTGAGCGGGTTGGACAGGTGGGGGGCGACCTGCCGGGAGACGGCGCGCCGCTCGAAGTGGTTCTCGGCGACGAGCTTCACGGCGCCGGTCTGCAGGTAGCGCAGGCCGCCGTGGAGGAGCTTGGAGGAGGCCGAGGAGGTGGCGCCGGCGAAGTCGCCGGCGTCCACCAGGGCCACCCGCAGACCGGACTGCGCGGCGTGCCAGGCGGTGGAGATGCCCAGGATGCCGCCGCCGATGACCAGGAGGTCGTACGTCGCCTTGGCAAGCTGCTCTCTGGTCTCGGCGCGGGTCGGAAGCGAGCCGGCGGCCGGGTGGGTTCCGAGGGCGGGAACGGTCTGCGGGGTGGTCATCTCGGTCTACTCCTCGTCACTTCTCTTCTTCGAGCCAGCCCATGGAGCGCTCCACGGCCTTGAGCCAGTTCTTGTACTCGCTGTCGCGCTTGTCGGCGTCCATGCGCGGGGTCCACTCCGCGGCACGGCGCCAGTTGGCGCGCAGCGCGTCGGTGTCCGGCCAGAAGCCGACGGCGAGGCCGGCGGCGTAGGCGGCACCGAGGCAGGTGGTCTCGGCGACCATGGGGCGCACCACGGGGGCGTCCAGGAAGTCCGAGAGGGTCTGCATCAGCAGGTTGTTGGAGGTCATGCCGCCGTCGACCTTGAGCGCGGTCAGCTCGACGCCGGAGTCCTTCGTCATGGCGTCGGTGATCTCGCGGGTCTGCCAGGCGGTGGCCTCCAGGACGGCACGGGCGATGTGCGCCTTGGTGACGTACCGGGTGAGGCCGGCGATCACGCCGCGGGCGTCGGAGCGCCAGTACGGGGCGAAGAGGCCGGAGAAGGCGGGCACGAAGTAGGCGCCGCCGTTGTCCTCGACGGAGGAGGCCAGGGTCTCGATCTCGGCGGCCGACTTGATCAGGCCCATCTGGTCGCGCATCCACTGGACGAGCGAGCCGGTGACGGCGATGGAGCCCTCCAGGGCGTAGACCGGCTTGGCGTCGCCGATCTGGTAGCCGACCGTGGTCAGCAGGCCGCTGTAGGAGTTGATGATCTTGTCGCCGGTGTTCATCAGCATGAAGGTGCCGGTGCCGTACGTCGACTTGGCCTCGCCCTCGGCGAAACAGGTCTGGCCGAAGAGCGCGGCCTGCTGGTCGCCGAGTGCGGAGGCGACCGGGACGCCGTCGAGGACGCCGCCCTTGACCGTGCCGTACACCTCGGCGGAGGAGCGGATCTCGGGGAGGACGGCGGCCGGGATGTCGATGGACTGGAGGATGCGCTCGTCCCAGGCCATCTCGTGGAGGTTCATCAGGAGGGTGCGGGAGGCGTTGGTGACGTCGGTGACGTGGACGCCGCCCTCGGTGCCGCCGGTGAGGTTCCAGATGACCCAGGAGTCCATGGTGCCGAAGAGGATGTCGCCGCGCTCGGCGCGCTCGCGCAGGCCCTCGACGTTGTCGAGCAGCCAGCGGACCTTCGGGCCGGAGAAGTAGGAGGCGAGGGGGAGGCCGGTCTCGCGGCGGAAGCGGTCCTGGCCGACGTTGCGGCCGAGCTCCTTGCAGAGTCCGTCGGTGCGGGTGTCCTGCCAGACGAGCGCGTTGTGGACGGGCTCGCCGGTGTGCTTGTCCCACATCAGCGTGGTCTCGCGCTGGTTGGTGATGCCGATGGCCTTGACGTCGGCGGCGGTGATGCCGGCCTTGTCGATGGCGCCGGCGACGACCTCCTGGACGTTGGTCCAGATCTCGGTGGCGTCGTGCTCGACCCAGCCCGGCTTCGGGAAGATCTGCTCGTGCTCCTTCTGGTCGACCGAGACGATCCGGCCGTCCTTGTCGAAGACGATGCAGCGGGACGAGGTGGTGCCCTGGTCGATGGCGGCGATGAAGGGGCCGGCGGTGTGGGCGTCGGTCACGGTGTGCTCCTGGGAAGTCTGGGAAGGACGGCTCGTGCTCTTCGGCGTGCTCTTCGGCGTGACGGGTACGGCGTACGGGTCAGGCGAACGCGATGTTGTAGATACCCGCCGCGAGGGCTCCACCGATCAGCGGACCGGCGACCGGGATCCAGGCGTAGCTCCAGTCGGAGCCGCCCTTGTTCGGCAGCGGCAGCAGGGCGTGCACGATGCGGGGGCCGAGGTCGCGCGCCGGGTTGATCGCGTAACCGGTCGGGCCGCCCAGCGAGAGGCCGATCGAGACCACGACGAAGGCCGTGATCAGGGCGCCGAGGACGCCGAGGCCCTTGCCGCTGTCGTTGAGGCCCTGGGTGAGCACGGCGAGGACGAGCACGACCGTGCCGATGATCTCGGTGGCGAGGTTCTGCCAGGTGTTCCGGATCTCGGGGCCGGTGGAGAAGATGCCGAGCACGGGGCCGGGGCCCTCGGCGGGCTTCTCGCCGAGCGTCTCCGGGTCGGTGAGGTGGGCCCGGAACTGGCCGTAGTAGGCGACCCAGACCAGGGCGGCGCCGATCATCGCGCCCAGCATCTGGCCGGCGATGTAGACGGGCACGTCACCCCACGCGCCGTCCTTGACGGCGATGCCGACGGTGACGGCGGGGTTCAGATGGGCTCCCGAGAGGGAAGCGGTCATGTAGACCGCCGTCATGACGGCGAAGCCCCACCCGAAGGTGATCGCGAGCCAGCCCGCGCCACGGGCCTTGGAGCTCTTGAGCGTGACGGCGGCGCAGACTCCGCCGCCGAGCAGGATGAGTACGGCGGTACCGATGGTCTCGCCGAGGAAGATGTCGGAGCTGGACACCCGCGACTCCTTTGTCCTTCGTCCAGGGGATGGCGAACCCCGGTTCGCCCCGGTGGTCCGCGCCCTCGTGTGAGGGCGTCCACGGCCCTTGGCACTGCCACACTCTAACGCGTATTGCCGGTAGGTGTTCGACAATGCCGACCGATGAACGGAAGTTTTGCCCTGGGGTTAACAGCACGTCAAGGGTCTGGGAAACGAAAAACCCGCCGATAACGCGATCGTTACCGACGGGTTCGCTCTCCGTACGGGCCAGGTCACCGGCCCCCTCGGCGCGGGCTCAGAAGCGGCCCGCCCCCAGGTCCCGGGAGACCGCCCGGGCGCAGTCCCGCACCGCCGCCACCAGCTCCGGGCGCAGCTCCCCGGCCGGACAGACCCGCTCCACCGCCCCGGTGACCGCCACCGCGCCCACCGGCATCCGGCGCCGGTCGTGGATGGGTGCCGCCACCGACGCCACGCCCTCCCAGGTCTCCTCCACGTCCGCCGCCCAGCCGCGCGCCCGTGTCATGTCCAGCAGCGACTCGAACTCCGCGAGCCCCGTGACCGTGCGAGGCGTGAACGGCTCCCGCTCCACCTCCACGACCTCGCTGTGCGCCACCGGGTCGTACGCCGACAGCACCTTGCCCAGCGCCGTGGAGTGCAGCGGCTGCATCGCCCCCACCTCCAGGACCTGCCGGCTGTCGTCCGGCCGGAAGACGTGGTGCACGATCAGCACGCCCGACTGGTGCAGCACCCCCAGGTGCACGCTCTCCCCGCTGGACCGCGCCAGGTCGTCCGTCCACACCAGCGCCCGCGCCCGCAGCTCGTGCACGTCCAGGTAGCTGTTGCCGAGCCGCAGCAGCTCGGCCCCCAGCTGGTACCGGCCCGAGGGCGCGTCCTGCTCCACGAAGCCCTCCGCCTGGAGGGTGCGCAGGATCCCGTGGGCGGTGCCCTTGGCCAGCCCCAGCGAGGACGCGATGTCGGACAGTCCGAGCCGGCGCTCGCCACCCGCGAGCAGTCGCAGCATCGCCGCCGCCCGTTCAAGCGACTGGATGTTCTTCGCCATCGCCCGGCCCTTCTCCCTCACGTACGCACACATACCGACGTTCGACAATGCTGAACACTATCGGTCCATGCCGACCTTGCCTCGCACCTGACAGTGTCCTCGAAGAAGGGGCCTTACCGGGAGTCCTCGCACAAAGGATGCCGTCCGCCACGTGGGACGCCGTGCCCACCCGGCCGATCCGCGGTTACGCTGACCCCGTGCACCTGCGCCAAGGGTGCAAAGCCGACAGCCGTCGCATCCCAGGGAGCTCCTTCATGGCCTCGTTGCCGACCCCTTCCGTCTCCGCCGACAGCCGGAGCCGCGCCGCCGCCCTCCGTGAGGCCCTCGCCACCCGCGTCGTCGTCGCCGACGGAGCCATGGGCACCATGCTGCAGGCGCAGGAGCCCAGCCTGGAGGACTTCGAGAACCTCGAGGGCTGCAACGAGATCCTCAGCCTCACCCGGCCCGACATCGTCGCCAACGTCCACCGCGAGTACTTCGCCGCGGGCGTCGACTGCGTCGAGACCAACACCTTCGGCGCCAACCACGCGGCCCTCGGCGAGTACGACATCGCCCACCGCGTCCTGGAGCTCTCCGAGGCCGGCGCCCGCGTCGCCCGCGAGGTCGCGGACGAGTTCACCGCCGCCGACGGCCGCCAGCGCTGGGTCCTCGGCTCCATCGGCCCCGGCACCAAGCTGCCGACCCTCGGCCACGCCCCGTACACCGTGCTGCGCGACGCCTACCAGCAGAACGCGGAGGGCCTGCTCGCGGGCGGCTCCGACGCGCTGATCGTCGAGACCACCCAGGACCTCCTCCAGACCAAGGCCTCCGTCATCGGCGCCCGCCGCGCCCTCGAAGCGCTCGGCGCCGACGTGCCGCTCATCGTCTCCGTCACCGTCGAGACCACCGGCACCATGCTCCTGGGCTCGGAGATCGGGGCCGCTCTGACGGCCCTGGAGCCGCTGGGCATCGACATGATCGGCCTGAACTGCGCCACCGGCCCCGCCGAGATGAGCGAGCACCTCCGCTACCTCGCCCGGCACGCCCGGATCCCGCTCTCGGTCATGCCCAACGCCGGCCTGCCCGTCCTCACCTCCGACGGCGCCCACTACCCGCTCTCCGCCGCCGAGCTCGCCGACGCCCAGGAGTCGTTCGTCCGCGAGTACGGCCTCTCCCTGGTGGGCGGCTGTTGCGGTACGACTCCCGAGCATCTGCGCCAGGTCGTCGAGCGCGTCAAGGACCTCACGCCCACGGTTCGTGATCCGCGCCCCGAGCCCGGTGCGGCCTCGCTGTACCAGACGGTGCCGTTCCGGCAGGACACCTCGTACATGGCGATCGGGGAGCGGACGAACGCGAACGGGTCGAAGAAGTTCCGCGAGGCCATGCTGGAGGCCCGCTGGGACGACTGCGTGGAGATGGCGCGCGACCAGATCCGCGAGGGCGCGCACATGCTCGACCTGTGTGTGGACTACGTGGGCCGCGACGGTGTCGCGGACATGGAGGAGCTGGCCGGCCGTTTCGCGACGGCGTCCACCCTGCCGATCGTGCTCGACTCCACCGAGGTGGAGGTGATCCGGGCCGGACTGGA
>NZ_JBIAMB010000021.1:0-154456 GCF_042873895.1 Streptomyces sp. NPDC004435
TTTCGGCGTCTGATTCCCAGTCAGCGGGATTCGTCTTTCCGGCTGTTGGGCCGTTCCGACGAGTGAGACTTTAGCGGATTCCCCGGCCCCGAAGCGAATCGGGGGCCCTCGTCCGAACTTCGAACGTGGATTCCTCATTCCGCAAATGCGAACGGAAAGCAGAACGGCGCGACGAATCGCAGCCGTCAGGCTCGGTGGTTCTTGCGGAATCGCTGTCCGGGGCCGACCGGGGTCGGTGCTCACGTCGGACAACTCGGAGAACACTACGGACCGGTCAATCCCGTGTCAACCCTCGGCCTAGGGCGTACGCTCGCCGTATGACTACGCGTGCGCACACCACCCAGTGGTGGGCCGCCTGACGGCGGCCCGTACTGACGCATGCACACGGCCGCCGCCTCGGCGGCCGTTCGCGTATCCCCCTCCGGGAGCCGGGCCGTCGGGCCGGCGCAGGACGGAGAGGAAGCGGAACGCGATGACGAGGATCTTCAGCGGGATCAAGCCGACCGGGCATCTGACGCTGGGCAACTACCTCGGGGCCGTACGACGGTGGGTCGAGGTGGACCAGCATCGGGGCGAGGCGCTGTTCAGCGTGGTGGATCTGCACGCGCTGACCGTGGAGCACGATCCCTCGCGGGTGCGCAGGCTCAGCCGGCAGGCGGCGACGCTGCTGCTGGCGTCGGGGCTGGATCCGGAACTCTGCACCTTGTTCGTGCAGAGCCACGTGGACGAGCACGCCCGGCTGTCGTACCTCCTGGAGTGCACGGCCACCGACGGCGAGCTGCGGCGGATGATCCAGTACAAGGAGAAGAGCGTGCGGGCGCGGGGCTCCGGGCAGAGCGTGCGGCTGTCGCTGCTCACCTATCCCGTGCTGATGGCCGCGGACATCCTGGCCCACGGGGCCGACGAGGTGCCGGTGGGCGAGGACCAGACGCAGCACGTGGAGCTGACACGGGACCTCGCGGTGCGGTTCAACCAGCGGTACGGGCACACGTTCACCGTGCCGAGGGCGACCCGGCCGGCCGTGGCGGCGCGGGTGATGGACCTCCAGGACCCCCGTTCGAAGATGGGGAAGTCGCATGAGAACGGGGCCGGGATCGTCTACCTGCTGGACGAGGCGGACACCGTGCGGCGGAAGGTCGTGCGGGCCGTGACGGACAGCGGGCGGGAGGTCGTCTACGACCGGGACGTCAAGCCGGGTCTCGCAAATCTGCTCGATCTGATGGCGGCGGCCACGGGCGGGAACCCGGAGGAGCTGGCCGGTGTATACGAGTCGTACGGAGCATTGAAGAAGGACACGGCGGACGCCGTCGTCGAGCTGCTCCGGCCGGTGCGGGAGCGGCATGCCGAGCTCGCGGCGGATCCGGGGTACGTGGACGCGGTGCTGCGGAAGGGGGCGGAGCGGGCCCGGGGGACGGCCCGGCCACTGGTGGACCGGGCCTACCGGGCGATCGGGCTGTTGCCCGCCGCGTGACGGTCAGCCGTTCCCGGAGGCGAGTTCGCGGCTGCGGTCGCGGGCCGCCTCCAGGGCGGCGATGAGGGCGGCGCGGACTCCGTGGTTCTCCAGCTCGCGGATGGCGCTGATGGTGGTGCCGGCGGGGGAGGTGACGGCCTCGCGGAGCTTCACGGGGTGCTCGCCGCTGTCGCGGAGCATGACGGCGGCGCCGATGGCGGCCTGGACGATGAGGTCGTGGGCCTGGGCGCGGGGCAGGCCCAGGAGGATGCCGGCGTCGGTCATGGCCTCGACCAGGAAGTAGAAGTACGCGGGGCCGGAGCCGGAGAGGGCGGTGGCCGCGTCCTGCTGGGACTCGGGGACGCGGAGGGTCTTGCCGACGCCGCCGAAGATCTCCTCGGTGTGGGCGAGGTGCGCGGAGGTGGCGTGGCTGCCGCCGGAGATCACGGACATGCCCTCGTCGACGAGGACGGGGGTGTTGGGCATGACGCGGACGACGGGGGTGCCGGCGGCGAGGCGCTCCTCGATGAAGGAGGTGGGGATGCCGGCCGCGGCGCTGATCACGAGGCGGTCGGTGGTGATGTGGGGGCCGAGCTCGTCGAGGAGGCGGCCCATGTCCTGGGGCTTGACCGCCAGGATCAGGGTGTCGGCGCGCTTGGCGGCCTCGGCGTTGGTGACGGTCTCGACGCCGTAGCGGTCGCGGAGCTCGGCGGCTCGTTCGGCGCGGCGGGTGGTGACGAGCAGGTGCGCGGGGCGCCAGCCGGCTCGGATCATGCCGCTGAGGAGGGCTTCACCGATCTTGCCGGTGCCGAGGACTGCGACGGTCTGGGTCATGGCTCTGTTCACCTCGCCGGAGGGGGGGGTACGTGCCGTCATCCTCGCACCGGCGGGCAGGCGGGTGCGCGGGGTGTCCGAGTGCCGGTCACGCGGTGCGACGGCGGAGGGTGGCGGCGCCGAGGGCGAGGACGAGGACGGCGCAGCCCGCCACGACGAGGGCGTCGCGGACGAAGGCGCTGGTGATGTCGGGGTGGCGGAGGACCTCGTTCATGCCGTCGACGGCGTACGACATGGGGAGGACGTTGGAGATCGCTTCGAGGGCGGGGGCCATCTTGTCGCGCGGAGTGAAGAGGCCGCAGAGGAGGAGCTGGGGGAAGATCACGGCCGGCATGAACTGGACGGCCTGGAACTCGGAGGCGGCGAAGGCGGAGACGAAGAGGCCGAGGGCGGTGCCGAGGAGGGCGTCGAGGAGGGCGACCAGGAGGAGGAGCCAGGGGGAGCCGACGACGTCGAGGCCGAGGAGTCCGACGGCGAGGCCGGTGGCGAGGACGGACTGGACGACGGCGACGAGACCGAAGGCGAGGGCGTAGCCGGCGATGAGGTCGGCCTTGCCGAGGGGCATGGCGAGGAGGCGTTCGAGGGTGCCGGAGGTGCGTTCGCGCAGGGTGGCGATGGAGGTCACCAGGAACATGGTGATGAGGGGGAAGATGCCGAGCAGCGAGGCGCCGATGGTGTCGAAGGTGCCGGGGCTGCCGTCGAAGACGTAGCGCAGCAGGAAGAGCATCGCGCAGGGGACGAGGAGCATCAGCGCGATGGAGCGGGGGTCGTGGCGGAGCTGGCGCAGCACACGGGCGGCGGTGGCGAGGGTGCGTGCGGTGGTCATGGGCGGGTCTCCTCGTGTGCGGCGCGGGCCGCGGCGGCGTCGACCAGGTGCAGGAAGGCCGCTTCGACGGTGGGGGTGCCGCTCTGCCGGCGGAGGGTGTCGGGGGTGCCTTCGGCGAGGATCGCGCCTTCGCGCATGAGCAGGAGCCGGTGGCAGCGCTCGGCCTCGTCCATGACGTGGGAGGAGACGAGGAGGGTGGTGCCCCGGTCGGCGGCGAGGCGGTGGAAGAGGTCCCAGAGGTCGCGGCGGAGGACGGGGTCGAGGCCGACGGTGGGTTCGTCGAGGACGAGCAGGTCGGGGGTGCCGAGGAGGGCGACGGCGAGGGAGACGCGGCTGCGCTGGCCGCCGGAGAGGCGTCCGGCGAGGGCGTCGGCGTGGCCGGTGAGGTCGACGTCGGCGAGGGCCTGGTCGACGGCGGTGCGGCGGGCGGGGCGATGGGCGCGGCCGGGGAGGAGGACGGCGGCGAAGTAGTCGAGGTTCTGCCGGACGGTGAGGTCGTCGTAGACGGAGGGGGCCTGGGTGACGTAGCCGATGCGGGGGCGGAGGTCGGGGTGGCCGGCGGGGCTGCCGAGGACGGTGAGGGTGCCGGTGACCTTGGCCTGGGTGCCGACGATGGCTCGCATGAGGGTGGTCTTGCCGCAGCCGGAGGGGCCGAGGAGGCCGGTGACGCGGCCGGTGGGGACGGTGAAGCCGAGGGCGCGCAGGACGGTGCGGTCGCCGCGTACGGCGGTGAGGGTGTGAGCGGTGATCGCGGGGGCCGGGTCGGGGGGTTCGGGTTCGACGGGTTCGGCGGGCTCCCCGGAGGCATAATTCATCATGTGATGAATAGTGGGGACGGAGAAGCCCCCGCGTCAAGGACCGCGGGGGCTTCGGGGCTCTGATGGGCGGGCGCCGGGGGTTCTCGCCCGGGCTCGGTGAACCGGGCCTCGCTGGGTGGGCCTCGGTGGGCCGGGCTTCCGGGCCGGGTTCCGGGGCGGGTTCAGGTCCTCTTGGGCTTCTTGCGGGCGGCCGGGTTGCCGGTGCGGGTGCCGCGTCGCTTCTCGTAGCGGGTGCGGGCGGTCTCGTACTCGGCCCGGCGGAGCTTCTCGCCGGGGGCCTCCATGAGACAGCGGAGGGCGTAGGCGAGGAGGACTCCGATGAAGCCGATGGCCTTGAGGCTCTTGAGGGAGTCCTCGCGGGCCTGGTCGGCGGGCCGGCGGCCGAAGCCCTCCCAGGTCTTGGTGAAGGCGATGGCCGAGCAGATCGCGAACATCAGGATGACCAGGGTGTTCACGATGCCGCCGACGGCGGCGACCTGGAGTCCCTGGTAGGCGAAGCGCAGGACGAAGGCGCCGGCGACCGCCGCGGCGAGCGCGCCGACGGCGAGGCCGGCGCGCCGCAGTCCGTAGTGGGCGCTGTGGTCGACCCAGGTCGTCCCGAAGAAACGGATCTCCTCGGGCTGGGGTCCGCTCGTGCCGGTTCCGGGGGTCTGCTTGTCCTCGCTCACGAGGTCGATTATCCCCGGTGCGGTGCCCGGAGCGTCGAGGCGAAGGTCCTCAGGCGCAGCGCGGCGCGACGTAGCTGTCGCTGCCGGTCCTGACGTAGGCGTCGGAGACGTACTGCCCCGGCGCGATGCTGTCCCAGATGCGGGTGGTGCCGTACGGTCCGGAGACCCACTCGCCCGGCTTCTGGCAGTGGATCGGGACGGTCACGCCCTCGGAGAGCACCCGGACCACCGGGTGCTGCGTGCTCGGACCGGAGCGGACGTTGACCCGGTAGCCCGGTGCGACCGGGTAGTACTTCACCGCCATGATGTTCTCCCCCTGGCTTCACTCTCTGTGCGACGCGCGCAGGCTAGCAAGCTCCTCCGACATCGCGGAGCCCATCGACTAGGCTCCGTCGCGTCGCGCACGCGCGCGTGGACGGACGCGGAACCACACGGGGGTGGGAGATGCCGCCGTTGAGCAGCACCGACGCCGACAGGGGCGCCGAGGGGCCCGAGTACGCCGGGGAGTACCGGCTCCAGGCGGTGCTCGGCGCGGGCGGCATGGGCGTCGTCCACCTGGCCTCCTCGCCCTCGGGGCTGCGGCTCGCCGTGAAGGTGGTGCACGCGCGCTACGCGGAGGATCCCGACTTCCGGGCCCGGTTCCGGCAGGAGGTGGCCGCCGCCCGCCGGGTCAGCGGCGCCTTCACCGCCCCCGTCGTGGACGCGGACCCGGCCGCCGAGCGCCCCTGGATGGCCACCCTCTACGTCCCCGGCCCCACCCTCGCCGACCAGGTCCGCCAGCGCGGCCCGCTGTCCCCCGCCGAGCTGCGCCGGCTGACCGCGGGTCTCGCCGAGGCGCTGCGCGACATCCACCGCGCCGGCGTGGTGCACCGGGACCTCAAGCCGAGCAATGTGCTCCTCACCGACTCCGGCCCCAAGGTCATCGACTTCGGGATCTCCCGGCCCGTCGACAGCGATCTGCACACCGAGACCGGGAAGCTGATCGGCTCGCCGCCCTTCATGGCGCCCGAGCAGTTCCAGCGGCCGCGCGAGGTCGGGCCGTCCGCCGACGTCTTCGCGCTCGGCTCGGTCCTGGTGCACGCGGCGACCGGGCACGGCCCCTTCGACTCGGACAGCCCGTACGTCGTGGCCTACCAGGTCGTCCACGACGAGCCGGACCTCGCCGGGGTGCCCGCCGAGCTCGCGCCGCTGGTCGCGCGCTGCCTCGCGAAGGAGCCGGCCGACCGGCCCACCCCCGCCGAGATCATGGCGGCCCTGCTGCCTCCCTCGTACGAGGCGGAGGCGTTCATACCGTCCCAGCGGCGGCGGCCCGTGCTGCCCCCGGACCCGTTCGCTCCGGACGGGCGTACCGGCGGCTCCGCCGGAGCCCGTACCGACGGCCTCGGCGGCGGCGACACCACCACCCGGGCCGCCGTGGCCGCGCCGCCCGCGCGCCGTCGGCGCCACCGGCTCGCGCCACGCCTGACGGTCTCCGCGGCGGTCGTGCTGGTCCTCGCCGGCGCCGGGGTGTACGCGGCGCTGCGCCCGCCGGCGCGGCCCGTGGCCGAGGGGCCCGCCCACCCCGCCGAGGTGGCGACCGCCTTCGACGGCTGGCACACCCCGCTCCAGGAGTACGGCGCCTCCGCCGCGCCCGCGTGCGTCCACGAGACGGGCTCCCTGTACTGCGCGGCCCGGGGCGTGGCGCTCGCCCGCCTCGACCCTCGGACCGGCGAGGTCCTGTGGAAGCGGACCGGCCCGGTCGCCCCCGAGCCGCCGGACCCGCCGGTGCCGCTCGCCGGCGGGACGGCTCCGCTGGTCGGCGCCGCCCCGAAGACCGGCCCCCTGCGCGCGTACGGCGCCGCGGACGGAAAGCCGGGCTGGGCGGCGGACTCGGACGTGCCCGAGACGTACCGTCCGGCGGGCCCCGTGGTCGTGCTCTCCGACGGGCGCGGCGCGCTGCGGGCCGTCGACGCGCGGACGGGCGCCGAGCGGTGGGCGCACCGCCTGGCCGGGTTCGACGCGCCGGTCCTCGGCACGTACGACGCCCCGACCGGGCTGCTCAGCGTCTCCGAGACGGCGGCGGACGGGCGGAGCAGCCGGATCGCGGCCGTGCGGCCGGCGACGGGCGAGATCGTGTGGAGCCGGGTGGTGACCGGGGACGCCGCGCCGGTGGGGCGCACCGGGGACGGGACGCTGGTCCTGGCCTCGCGCTACCAGGGCTCCCTGGTCGACGCGCTGGTGCTGCTCGCGCCGGGCGACCCGGGCGATCCGGGGAGCGGGCCGGACAAGGGGGCGGAGCGGCGGGTCGAGACGCAGGAGCGGATCCAGCTCAGCGGTGTCGCCGTGCGGGGCGCGGTCGTGTACCTGCTCTCCCTGGACGGGCGGCTGCTCGCCCTGGACACGGCGGTCGAGAAGGGCGGCCGGCTGTGGGAGCTGGAGACGGGGGCGTCGAACGTCTCCGAGCCGGTCCTCGGCCCGGACGACCGGCTCTACCTCTCCGGGGCGGACGGGCGGCTGTTCGCCGTGGACACCGCGCGCGGGGCGGTCGTCGGACAGACCCGGCCGCGGCTGCGGAACGGGCGGCTCGGGTACGCGACGCAGGTGCCGGCGCCGCTCGTCGCCGGGGACCGGGTGTTCGGCACGGCCCCGGACGGCTCGGTCTTCGCGGTGGACGCGCGCGTGGCGGAGACCTGGTAGCCGTGCGCGGTCCGCGGGGCTGACGCAGCCCCGCGTCCCGTGCGGCCCGGTGTACGCGCGTGGGGAGCGGGTCCTTCGATCCGCTCCCCACGCGCGTGGGTGAGGCCCGGTGTCAGCCGAGCTTCGACACGTCGCGGACCGCGCCCTTGTCGGCGCTGGTCGCCATCGCCGCGTACGCGCGCAGGGCGGCCGACACCTTGCGCTCGCGGTTCTTCGGCGCGTAGACGCCGCCGAGCGCCTCGCGGCGGGCGGCGAGGGTCTCGTCGTCGACGAGGAGGTCGATCGACCGGCCCGGGATGTCGATGCGGATCCGGTCGCCGTCCTCGACGAGGGCGATGGTGCCGCCCGAGGCCGCCTCCGGGGAGGCGTGGCCGATGGAGAGGCCGGAGGTGCCGCCGGAGAAGCGGCCGTCGGTCACCAGGGCGCAGGTCTTGCCCAGGCCCCGGCCCTTCAGGAAGGAGGTCGGGTAGAGCATCTCCTGCATGCCCGGGCCGCCCTTGGGGCCCTCGTACCGGATGACGACCACGTCGCCGTCCTTGACCTGCTTGTTGAGGATCTTCTCGACGGCCTCCTCCTGCGACTCGCAGACGACGGCCGGGCCCTCGAAGGTCCAGATCGACTCGTCGACGCCGGCGGTCTTCACCACGCAGCCGTCGACGGCGATGTTGCCGCGCAGGACGGCGAGGCCGCCGTCCTTGGAGTAGGCGTGGGCCGCGTCGCGGATGCAGCCGCCGGCCGCGTCCAGGTCGAGGGTCTCCCAGCGCTCGGACTGCGAGAACGCCTGCGCGGAGCGGACACAGCCGGGAGCCGCGTGGAACAGCTCGACGGCCTCGTCGGTGGGCGAGCCGCCGCGCACGTCCCAGGCGTCCAGCCACTCCTTGACGGAGCGGGAGTGGACGGAGTGGACGTCCTCGTTGAGCAGCCCGGCGCGGTACAGCTCGCCGAGGATGGCGGGGATGCCGCCGGCCCGGTGCACGTCCTCCATGTAGTAGGTGCCGCGCGGGGCGACGTTCGGTGCGACCTTGGCCAGGCAGGGGACGCGGCGGGAGACCTCGTCCATGTCGGACAGGCCGTAGTCGAGCTCGGCCTCCTGGGCGGCGGCGAGCAGGTGCAGGATCGTGTTGGTCGAGCCGCCCATGGCGATGTCCAGCGCCATGGCGTTCTCGAAGGCCGCGCGGGTGGCGATGGAGCGCGGCAGGACGGAGGCGTCGTCCTCGTCGTAGTACCGGCGGGTGATCTCGACGACCGTGCGGGCCGCGTTCTCGTAGAGGGCGCGGCGGCCGGTGTGGGTGGCGAGCATCGAGCCGTTGCCCGGGAGGGAGAGGCCGATGGCCTCGGTCAGGCAGTTCATCGAGTTGGCGGTGAACATGCCGGAACACGAGCCGCAGGTCGGACAGGCGTTCTCCTCGATGCGGAGGATGTCCTCGTCGGAGATCTTGTCGTTCACGGCGTCGGAGATCGCGTCGACCAGGTCGAGCGTGCGGACGGTGCCGTCGACGAGCGTGGCGCGGCCGGACTCCATCGGGCCGCCGGAGACGAAGACCGTCGGGATGTTGAGGCGCAGCGCGGCGTTCAGCATGCCGGGGGTGATCTTGTCGCAGTTGGAGATGCAGATCAGGGCGTCGGCGCAGTGGGCCTCGACCATGTACTCGACGCTGTCCGCGATCAGGTCGCGGGAGGGCAGGCTGTAGAGCATGCCGCCGTGGCCCATGGCGATGCCGTCGTCGACGGCGATCGTGTTGAACTCGCGGGCGATGCCGCCGGCGGCGGTGATGGCCTCCGAGACGATCCGGCCGACCGGCTGGAGGTGGGTGTGGCCGGGGACGAACTCGGTGAACGAGTTCGCCACGGCGATGATCGGCTTCCGCCCGATGTCCGCGCCCGGTACACCGGAGGCGCGCATAAGGGCGCGGGCGCCCGCCATGTTGCGGCCGTGGGTGACTGTGCGGGACCTCAGCTCGGGCATCGTCGCTCGCTCCTCGTGATGGGTGTGCTTGATTCGAGCGTACGCCGACGCTCCAAGATCTGGACAGCCCGTCCGGAATGCGGGACCGATGTTCAGGGATCGGTCAGGGGGACGGACGGGGACGGGTCAGGGGGCGGTCGGGGATCGGGCTCGGGGCGGGTGGGGGGATCGGTCGGGGATCGGTCAGGGGTTGGGCTCGGGACGGGGAGCGGGGATCGGTCGGGGATCGGGCTCTGGACGGGGGCGGGGATCGGTCGAGGGTCGGGCTCGGGAGGGGCGATGGGGATCGGGCTCTGGACGGGGGTGATGGGGATCGGTGAGGGCCCGCCAGGGTCCGTCAGGCTTCGGTCAGGTAGCGCTGGAGTGTCGGGGCCACCTCGGCCACGATCTGCTCCGGTTCCGCCGAGGCCAGCGGCTCGACCTGGATCACGTAGCGCAGGATCACGATCCCGATCATCTGCGAGGCCGCCAGCTCGGCACGGAACTTCGGCTCCGGTACGGCCAGGTCCGCGGCGACCCGCTCCAGGAGCCGGCGCAGCACGAAGCTCCGCAGGACCTTCGCCGCCGCCTCGTGGGTGACCGCCGAGCGGATCACGGCGAGCAGCGGGGCGCGGGTCGCCGGGTTCTCCCAGACCCCGATGAAGAAGCGGGCCAGCCGCTCGCCGACCTCCTCCCGGGGGCCGTCGATGATGGCCGGGACGACGAGCGCGGGCTCGAAGGAGACCTCGATCGCCGCGGCGAAGACCTCGTCCTTGGTCCCGAAGTAGTGGTGCACCAGCGCCGGGTCGACCCCGGCCGCCTTGGCGATGCCGCGGACCGAGGTCTTGTCGTAGCCGTGGTCGGCGAACTGCGCCCGGGCCGCGGCCAGGATGCGCTCGCGGGCGCCGGGGCCGCTGTCGTCGGCGGCCGCGCGCGCGGGCCGGCCGCGGCGGCGGGGGGACGGCTCGCTCACGTGCGCGTGCCCCGGGTCGCCGAGGCGAGGTGGAGCCGGGTGAAGGCGAGCGCCTCGGCGAGATCGGCCTCCCGTTCGGCGGCGGACATCGCGCGCCGGGTGTTGACCTCGATGACGACGTGCCCGTCGAAGCCGGTCACGGCGAGCCGCTCCAGGATTTCGGCGCAGGGCTGGGTGCCGCGGCCCGGCACCAGGTGTTCGTCCTTGGCGGAGCCGCGCCCGTCGGCGAGGTGGAGGTGGCCGAGGCGGTCGCCCATGCGGTCGATCATCGCGAGGGTGTCGGTGCGGGCGGTGGCCGTGTGCGAGAGGTCGAGGGTGAAGTGCCGGTAGTCGTCTTTGGTGACGTCCCACTCGGGGGCGTACGCGAGCATCTCGCGGTCCTTGTACCGCCACGGGTACATGTTCTCGACGGCGAAGCGGACGTCGGTCTCGTCGGCCATCCGCCAGATTCCGGTCACGAAGTCGCGGGCGTACTGGCGCTGCCAGCGGAACGGCGGGTGGACGACGACCGTGGACGCGCCGAGCTTCTCCGCGGCCGCCTGGGCACGCTGGAGCTTGACCCAGGGATCGGTGGACCAGACGCGCTGGGTGATGAGGAGGCAGGGGGCGTGGACGGCGAGGATCGGCACCCGGTGGTGGTCGGAGAGCCTGCGCAGGGCCTCGATGTCCTGGCTGACCGGGTCGGTCCACACCATGACCTCGACGCCGTCGTACCCGAGGCGCGCGGCGACCTCGAAGGCCGTCGCCGTCGACTCCGGATAGACCGAGGCCGTCGACAGGGCGACCTTCGCATCCGGGATGCGCACCGCTGGTTCTGCCACGACAGACAGGGTACGGGGCGCACCTGGGCGCGGGAGGGTGGTTCCGGTCACCCTCCGCACGCCTCCGGTGCGGGGCTCGTACGACCGCGGGCGGGGGCCTGTACTGATCGGCACAGGGCTCCCAGCGGGGCTCGTACGCGTCCGGCGCCGGGCTCGTACGACCGCGGGCGGGGCTCGTACGGCCCGGGCGCAGGACTCGCAGCGGGGAATCGTGCGGCTCCCGGCACAGGTCCCGCAGCCGGGCTCGACGCGTCCGGCTCAGGCGTTTTCGGGCGCCACGCGGGCGCGTGCGGCCGTCACAGACCGGCCAGCACCTCGGGGAGGTGGTCGAGGCGGCGCAGGATGACGCCCTCGCGCAGGGCCCAGGGGCAGATCTCCAGCTCCTCCACGCCGAGCAGGTCCATCGCGCCCTCCGCGACCAGGGCGCCGGCCAGGAGCTGGGCGGCGCGGCCCTCGGAGACGCCGGGCAGGGCGGCGCGCTCGCCGCCGGTCATCGCTGACAGCCTCGGCACCCACTCCTCCAGCGAGGCGCGGGTCAGCAGCCGCTCCACGTAGAGGCCCTCGCCGGAGCCGGGCGCGCCGGCGATCCTGGCGAGCTGCTTGAAGGTCTTGGAGGTGGCGACGACGTGGTCGGGCTTGCCGAAGCGGCTGAACTCGCCGACCGTCCGGGCGATCTGCGCGCGCACATGGCGGCGCAGCGCCTTGACGTCCTCGGTGTCGGGCGGGTCGCCGGGCAGCCAGCCTGCGGTGAGCCGGCCCGCGCCGAGCGGCAGGGAGACGGCCGTGTCGGGGTCCTCGTCGATGCCGTAGGCGACCTCCAGGGAGCCGCCGCCGATGTCGAGGAGGAGGAGCTTGCCGGCGGACCAGCCGAACCAGCGGCGGGCGGCGAGGAAGGTGAGCCGGGCCTCCTCCTCGCCGGTGAGGACCTGGAGGTCCACCCCGGTCTCGCCCTTGACCCGGGCGAGGACCTCGTCGGCGTTGGTCGCCTCGCGGACGGCGGAGGTCGCGAACGGCAGGACCTCCTCGCAGCCCTTGTCCTCCGCCGCGTGGAGCGCGTCCCGGACGGTCCCGATGAGCCGCTCGACGCCGCCGGGCGCGATGGCGCCGCGCGGATCGAGGAGTTCGGCGAGCCGCAGCTCCGCCTTGTGGGAGTGGGCGGGCAGCGGGCGGGCGCCCGGGTGGGCGTCCACCACGAGCAGGTGCACAGTGTTCGAACCGACGTCGAGGACTCCGAGTCTCATGGCGGAAACGCTACTGCGCCCGCCCGCATACGCTTGGCGTTGTGCCAAAGACGAAAAAGGCGAAGCCGGGCAAAGACAGTGCCGCCGCCGGCGACGGTGCCGTGCGCGACGAGGCCGCGATCGACGCGCGGGACGTTCGCGACGTGAAGTACGCCCACCATGTGGAGGGCGCGAAGCCGCCCGTCAAGGGTGTGACGAAGCAGCGCAAGGGCGCGGAGCCGGACGAGCAGGGGCTCGACTTCCCGCGCGCGTGGGTGGAGTTCGCGGATCCGGCCGACGAGGAGCAGGTCTTCCGCTGCGACCTGACCTGGCTGACCTCGCGCTGGACCTGTGTCTTCGGCAGTGGCTGCCAGGGCATCCAGGCGGGCCGGGCGGCGGACGGCTGCTGCACGCTGGGCGCCCACTTCTCCGACGAGGACGACGAGAAGCGGGTGGCGGAGCACGTGGCGAAGCTGACGCCGGAGCTGTGGCAGTTCCACGACGTGGGCAGTGAGACGGGGTGGACGCAGGTCGACGAGGACGGCGACCGGCAGACCCGCCGCTGGAAGGGCTCGTGCATCTTCCAGAACCGGCCGGGCTTCGCGGGCGGCGCCGGCTGCTCGCTGCACATCCTGGCCCTCAAGGAGGGCCGGGAGCCGCTGGAGACCAAGCCGGACGTGTGCTGGCAGCTTCCGGTGCGCCGGACGTACGACTGGATCGACCGGCCCGACGACACGCGCGTGCTCCAGGTCTCCATCGGCGAGTACGACCGGCGGGGCTGGGGCCCCGGCGGTCACGACCTGCACTGGTGGTGCACCTCGGCGACCTCGGCCCACGGCGGCGGTGAGCCGGTCTACGTCTCGTACCGGCCCGAGCTGATCGAGATGATGGGCAAGGACGCGTACGACGTGCTGGTCGGGCTCTGCGAGGCGCGGCTCGCCTCGACGCTGCCGATGGTGGCGCCGCACCCGGCCGACCCGAAGCCGTAGCTCCTCCTTTCAGGAGGAGCCTCCTGGTTCCGGGATTTCAGGAGGCCGGTTCCGGGGTCGGTTCGTCCGTGGTCGGCGGGGGTGTTGTCGGCTCGGTCGTCGGGGGCGGGGTCGTGGGCTCCGTCGTCGGCGGCGGGGTGGTGGGCGGATCCGTCGTCGGAGGCGGGGTCGTCGGCTCCGTGGGCTCGGTGGGCTCCGGAGGCAGGGTCGGCGGGTCGACCGGTCCGCCGGTGGGCGGTGGCGAGGTCGGCGGGGTGGTGGGCTCGGTGGTGACCGGCGGGGGCGGGATCACCCGGTCGTCGATGGGGGCGACGGGCCCCTGGCCGTTGATCCGCAGCACCGCCCCCGTGGGGTCGACGCCGATCCGGGCGCTCCAGGGACCGCGCGGTTCACGGGCGCGGTCGACGCGGACGGCGACGGTCGCGGTCTCGCCCGGGCCCAGGGTGCCGGAGGCCCGGTTCACGTACAGCCAGGGCGCGTCCGTCCACAGCGACCAGTCGACCGGGGTGCCGCCCTCCCCGGTGAGGGTGATCAGGGTGACGTCGCCGAGGCAGCGCGCGGTGACGCCGATCCAGCCCGGCACCGGGTCCCCGGGCCGCGCGGGGGCGGTGGGGCCCGCGGGGCGGGCGGGGGTGACGACCTCGACGGAGACGTCGGGGGTGCGGCTCCCCTGGGTGGAGCGCGAGTCGGGGGTCGTACGGGCGTTGCCGGCGTTCTCGTACTGGTCGTACGCCCGGTCGTCGGCGTCCGCGTCCCCCCGCTCGCCCGCGCTGACCCGGGAGCCGTCCCGGCCGGCCTCCGCGGCGACGGGGACGCCCCGGTAGGAGGTCCACAGGGCGAGGACCGGTGCGGCGACGACGGCCGCGACCACGGTGGTGGTGACCGCGCGGGCCCGCATCCGGTCCCGGCGGGCGACGAGGTCCTTCGGGTCGATCGGGAAGCCGGTCGGGGCGAACCGCGGAGCGCCCGCACGCGCGCGTGGGACGTGCCGCATCGCCATGTACGCGGCGGCTCTGGGCGCCTCGACGAGCGGCAGCCGGTCCTGGACGGCGCGCGGCCCGCCGCCGGGCCAGGGGGCGGTCGCGCCGACCCGCTCGGCGGTGCGCCGGCAGACCGGGCAGTCGTCCACGTGCCGGACGAGTTCGGCACGCAGGGCGGCCGAGAGGATCAGCTGCCGGTCGCCGGTGAGGAGCTGGGCGACCGTGGGGCAGCTGCCGGTCGAGACGACGGAGAGCGCGGCCCTGGTGCGCTCCACCTCGCAGCCGGCGGTGGCGAGCAGCTCGCGGGCGGCCTGTGGGTCGAGGGCGAGGACGGCGGCGACCTGGCGCGGGCTCAGACCGTGCCGGACGGCCAGTTCGAGGGCCTCGCGCTGCTCGGGCGTGGTGCCGGCGGCCTCCGGCCAGGCGAGGGTGGCCAGCTCGGCCCGGCGGCGGTCGGCCGTCTCGGCGGAGACCGGCGGCGGCCCGGGCGGGGTGACGGCGGGGCGGCCGGTGTGCGCGCCCTGGCGCCGGCGGCGCTGCTCGCCCAGGCTGCGCAGGCAGGCCCAGCGGGCGAGCGCGTACAGCCAGGCCGTGCGGCCCTCCTCGTCGGACGGACAGCGGCCGTGATGGCGCTCGGCGGCGGCGAGGACGTCACCCAGGACGGCGGTCGCCGTGTCGTGGTCGCAGAGGACCGAGAGGCAGTACGTGAAGAGCCCGTCGAGGGCGGCCTCGTAGCGGGCGGGGGGACGCTGGCCGAGCGTGCGCGGTCCCTGCTGCGGGCCGCGGCGCGCCCGGTGGGCGCCCGGGGTGCGGGAGGAGTCCAGCCTGCTGCTCGTCACTGGGCGACCGTAGGCGCGCAAGGGGGCACTCTTCATACCGGATCCGCTCTTCTCAGCCTTACGGGTGAACCCATCACTCGAAAGGGGACACGAGCGGGGTGTTCCGCTGCCGAGGCGGCGGGCTGGGGGCGGACTGTCCACAGGTCGTGAAGGGTCCGTCCACAGGCCGGGGGCGGGCGGCGGTCCGCTGTCGGTGGCGACGGCTACGGTGTGGGGCATGGCTGCCCGTACGAAATCCGCCAAGGACCGTCCGTCCTACCGCTGCACCGAGTGCGGCTGGCAGACGGCCAAATGGCTCGGCCGCTGCCCCGAATGCCAGGCGTGGGGGACGGTCGAGGAGTACGGCACGCCCGCCGTCCGGACCACCGCCGCCGGCCGGGTCTCCACGGCCGCGCTCCCCATCGGCCAGGTCGACGGCCGGCAGGCGACCGCCCGCTCGACCGGTGTCGACGAGCTGGACCGGGTCCTCGGCGGTGGCCTGGTGCCCGGCGCGGTCGTGCTGCTCGCGGGCGAGCCCGGCGTCGGCAAGTCGACCCTGCTGCTCGACGTGGCGGCGAAGGCGGCGAGCGACGCGCACCGCACGCTGTACGTGACGGGCGAGGAGTCCGCCAGCCAGGTCCGGCTCCGCGCGGACCGGATCAACGCGCTCAGCGACCACCTCTATCTGGCCGCCGAGACCGACCTGTCGGCGGTCCTCGGCCACCTGGACGAGGTGAAGCCCTCCCTGCTGATCCTGGACTCGGTGCAGACGGTCGCCTCGCCGGAGATCGACGGCGCCCCCGGTGGCATGGCGCAGGTCCGCGAGGTCGCGGGCGCGCTGATCCGGGCCTCCAAGGACCGCGGGATGTCCACGCTGCTCGTCGGCCACGTCACGAAGGACGGGGCGATCGCCGGTCCCCGGCTCCTGGAGCACCTGGTGGACGTCGTGCTGCACTTCGAGGGCGATCGGCACGCGCGCCTGCGCCTGGTCCGGGGCGTGAAGAACCGGTACGGGGCGACGGACGAGGTGGGCTGCTTCGAGCTGCACGACGAGGGGATCACCGGGCTCGCCGACCCCTCGGGGCTGTTCCTGACCCGCCGGGACGTGGCCGTGCCGGGCACCTGCCTCACGGTCACCCTGGAGGGCCGCCGGCCGCTGGTCGCCGAGGTGCAGGCGCTGACCGTGGACTCCCAGATCCCGTCCCCGCGCCGGACCACCTCCGGCCTGGAGACCTCCCGGGTCTCGATGATGCTGGCCGTCCTGGAGCAGCGGGGCCGGATCAGCGCCCTGGGCAAGCGGGACATCTACAGCGCCACGGTGGGCGGCGTGAAGCTCTCCGAGCCGGCCGCCGACCTGGCCATCGCGCTGGCGCTGGCCTCCGCCGCGAGCGACACCCCGCTGCCGAAGAACCTCGTGGCGATCGGCGAGGTCGGCCTCGCCGGCGAGGTGCGGCGGGTCACCGGCGTACAGCGCCGCCTCGCCGAGGCGCACCGGTTGGGCTTCACCCACGCCCTGGTCCCCGGGGATCCGGGGAAGGTGCCGCCGGGCATGAAGGTGACAGAGGTCGCGGACATGGGGGACGCGCTGCGGGTGCTGCCGCAGAGCCGCCGCGCGGCCCGGAAGACGGAGGAGACGGCGGGCTGACGGCGGGCGGGCGGAGAGCCGTCTGCGGGGCGGCGGAGAGCCGGGCGACGGGGGCGGCGGAGAGCCGGCAGCCGGGGAAGCGGAGAGCCGGCCGGTGGGAGCGGTGGAGAGCCGACGGCGGGGACCGGACCTGCCGCACCCTGCCTGGCGGCTGGCCCGGCGGCCTGCCCGGCGGGCCGATCGACGGCCTGCTCGACGGCCTGCTCGACGGCCTCGACCTGCCCGGGTTCGGGCGACGCGGGCCGGCCCCGATCCCCTGTCGGGGTACTCCGGCGGGGCGCGGAGGGGTAGGCGCACGGCCGAACGGGTAGGGCGGATCGCGACCGGGCCGCCCCGGCGGGCGCCCGTCCGGAGCGCCCTGGACCGGCGTGCGGCCCAGGGCGGCGGGGTGGTGTCGCTAGACTTTGCCCTGGTCTCGCCCATCCGTACGAGCCGGAGGAGTGCAGTGGCAGCCAAGGACGGGGCAGCAGCTCCCGGAAAGTCCGGCGCGGGCTCCGGCAACGAAGCGCTCATGCGCGCGGCCCTGAGCGCCGTCGCGCCCGGCACCGCCCTGCGCGACGGCCTGGAGCGGATCCTCCGCGGGAACACCGGTGGCCTGATCGTCCTCGGCATGGACAAGACGGTCGACTCGATGTGCACCGGCGGCTTCGTGATCGACGTCGAGTTCGCCGCCACCCGCCTCCGCGAGCTGTGCAAGCTCGACGGGGCGATCGTCCTCGACAAGGACATCACCAAGATCCACCGGGCCGGTGTGCAGCTGGTCCCGGACGCCTCCATCCCGACCGAGGAGACCGGCACCCGCCACCGCACCGCCGACCGGGTCTCCAAGCAGTGCAACTTCCCCGTCGTCTCCGTGTCGCAGTCGATGCGGCTGATCGCGCTGTACGTGAACGGCGAGCGGCGGGTCCTGGAGGAGTCGGCGGCCATTCTGTCCCGGGCCAACCAGGCGCTCGCGACGCTGGAGCGGTACAAGCTCCGCCTCGACGAGGTGGCCGGCACCCTCTCCGCCCTGGAGATCGAGGACCTGGTGACCGTCCGGGACGTCACCGCCGTCGCCCAGCGCCTGGAGATGGTCCGCCGGATCGCCACCGAGATCGCGGAGTACGTGGTCGAGCTCGGCACCGACGGCCGCCTGCTCTCGCTCCAGCTCGACGAGCTGATCGCGGGCGTGGAGCCGGAGCGCGAACTGGTGATCCGGGACTACGTGCCGGAGCCCACGGCGAAGCGTTCCCGCACGGTCGCGGAGGCGCTGACCGAGCTGGACGCGCTCACCCACACCGAGCTCCTGGAACTGCCCGTCGTCGCGCGGGCCCTCGGCTACAGCGGCTCGCCCGAGACCCTCGACTCGGCGGTCTCGCCGCGCGGCTACCGGCTTCTCGCCAAGGTGCCGCGGCTGCCCGGCGCGATCATCGAGCGTCTGGTGGAGCACTTCGGCGGGCTGCAGAAGCTGCTCGCGGCGAGCGTGGACGACCTCCAGACCGTGGACGGCGTCGGCGAGGCGCGGGCGCGCAGCGTCCGCGAGGGGCTGTCGCGGCTGGCGGAGTCGTCGATCCTGGAGCGGTACGTCTGAGCCGGCGCGGCTGGCGGTGTGGCTGGGACGGTACGTCTGAGCTGTACGGCCGGGGCGGTACGGCTGAGCCGGGACAGACCGGGGGCCCGGCCTTCCGGGGCGAGCGCCCGGGAAAGCCCGGTCCCGGGATCCGTCAGTCCTTGGACCCGGTCCCGGGGTCCGTCAGTCCTTGGCGAGGGCGAACGGTGCCGCGACCGCCTTCTCGCCGGGCACGGTCGCCTCGACCAGGTAGTTGCCCGGACCGGCCTCGCCCGCGGGAGCCGTGGCGCACCGCGGGGCGCTGCGGCTCAGGTCCCACTCCACGGTGTGGGTGACCGTGGAGCGCGCGGGAACCTTCAGCAGCACCGGGTCCCCGGGGCTCGGGCAGTCGTCGGAGGCCCACAGCCGGTCGTTCTGCGCGTCGCTGATCTTCAGCACGGCGGTACGGGGGCCGAGGTCGGCCTTGCAGTCGGAGCCCGAGGTGTTCTCGACGACCAGGTGGAAGCGGGGCTTCTCTCCGGGCTCGTAGGTGAGCTTGGCGCTGCGCAGCGTCAACTCCAGAGTCCCCGCCGGGCAGTTCGGAAGCTGGGAGCCGGCCGGGAGCTGCTGGCCCGCGCCGGTGCCGGCCCCGCCGTCGCCGCCCGCGCCGTCGGTGTCGCCGTTCTTGCCCGGCGTATCGGAACCGGCCGAAGCGGAACCGTCTCCGGAGCCCGCGCCCGCGTCCGTACCGGAACCGGTGTCGGATCCCCCGCCCGAGCCGGAACCTGAGCCGGAGCCCGAGCCGGAACCGCCGCCCGAGCCGGACTCGCCCGCGTCGCCGGAGTCTCCCGACTCGTCGCGCCCGCCCGGCTGTTGGCTGATGGCCGGTCCCGTCCCGGCGGGTCCCGGGGTGATGGAGGGCGCGGGGGCCGAACCGTTGGCGGCGTCGTTCGCCTTCTTCCCGCCTCCGTCACCGGAGGTGACGGCCCATACGGTCAGCAGGGCGAGAAGTGCGATGAGACACAGTGCGGCCGCCCTCCGTCGCCAGTAGATGGTGGAGGGAAGCGGCCCGACCGGATTGCGCAAAGATCCCACGCCCCGAACCTTACGAGAGATCCGGCCCAACTCCCGCCCCACCCGCCGCTCCAGAGCCCAAGTTTTGCCGATGATCACATCCTCCGGCCACGGGAACTCTCGCCGGGATGGCGGGAAAACACCCCTCCCTCTCCCCATCCCCCACTTTCGTCAGGGGTCGGATCCTTCCTTGGCCCGGGGCGCGACACCCGAAATTCCGGTTAGCGTCATGCACCATGGACAACCTCCTCGACCTCTCCGATCGTCTCTACCTCGACGTCCTCGACTTCGCGCACTCCACACCGCACTGGTTCCAGTGGCTCGCCGAGGTCTGGACCGAGCTCGGACTGCTGCTCTTCGGCGCGCTGTTCCTGGCCGGGTGGTGGCGCTCGCGGACCGGATCGAGCCAGGCGATGACGCTCGCGCTCCTCGCCCCGCTCGCCACCGCCTTCGGGTACGTGGTGAGCGAGGGCCTGAAGTCGCTGATCGACGAGGAACGCCCGTGCCGGGCCGTCGCCGGGGCACCCGCCGCGCTCATCGACTGCCCCGCCTACGGCGACTGGTCCTTCCCCAGCAACCACTCCGCCATCGCCGGTGCCGCCGCCATCGCCCTCGCCCTCTCCTGGCGCGGGATGATCTGGCTGACCGCGCCCATGGCGATCCTCATGGCCTTCTCCCGCGTCTTCGTCGGTGTCCACTACCCGCACGACGTCACCGCGGGCCTGCTCCTGGGCGGCCTCGTCGCCTTCCTCTTCATGTACGCCGCCCGCCGGCCGATGACGGCACTGGTCGAAACGGCCCGCTCCAGCCGGAGCGCGGCGGTCGTGTGGTGCGCGGGGCGGGGGCCCGCGACCCCCGCGCACGCCTCCGCGCGCCCCGAGCGCCGTTCGCGGGCGCGCCACGGCGCGCGCTGATCGCTCCCCGGACGTGCCAGGATCGGGGGTGCCATGACTTCCATCGATGCCCCCGCCTCCCTGTCCGCCGCCTCCCGGCCCGACCGCGCCGGAACGGCGTCCGTCCCCACCGGTGCGGCGTCCGTCCCCACCGGTGCGGCTCCGACCGCCGTCGCTCCGGCGGAGCTGCACGGGCCGGTCCTCGCCTGGTTCGACCGGCACGCCCGCGACCTGCCCTGGCGCCGCCCCGAAGCCGGTGCCTGGGGCGTCATGGTCAGCGAGTTCATGCTCCAGCAGACCCCCGTCGTCCGGGTGCTCCCCGTGTACGAGCAGTGGCTGGCGCGCTGGCCGCGCCCGGCCGACCTGGCCGCCGAGCCGCCCGGTGAGGCCGTCCGCGCCTGGGGCCGGCTCGGCTACCCGCGCCGGGCCCTGCGCCTGCACGCGGCGGCCGTGGCGATAAGGGACCGACACCGGGGCGACGTACCGAACGACCACGGACAGCTCCTCGCCCTCCCCGGCATCGGCGAGTACACCGCGGCCGCCGTCGCCTCCTTCGCCTACGGGCAGCGGCACGCCGTCCTCGACACCAACGTGCGCCGGGTCTTCGCCCGCGCCGCCGGCGGCGTCCAGTACCCGCCGAACGCCACCACCGCCGCCGAGCGGCGCCTCGCCCGTGCCCTGCTCCCCGAGGACGAGGACACCGCGGCCCGCTGGGCCGCCGCCTCCATGGAGCTCGGCGCCCTGGTCTGCACCGCGAAGAACGAGGACTGCGGGCGCTGCCCCATCTCCGACCGCTGCGCCTGGCTGAACTCCGGCAAGCCCGCTCACGACGGCCCGCCTCGCCGCGGCCAGACCTACGCCGGCACCGACCGTCAGGTCCGCGGCCGGCTCCTCGCCGTCCTCCGCGACTCCCCCGGCCCCGTCCCCCAGTCCGCCCTCGACGCCGTCTGGGACGAGCCGATCCAGCGCGGCCGAGCCCTGGACGGGTTGGTCTCGGACGGGCTGGTGGAGCCGCTGGACGGCGGTCGGTACAGGCTGCCGCTGACCTGAGGCCGACGGGATCTTGGATCCGATATCCGGGATCTTGGACATCGGATCCAAGATCCCGGACGGTGGATCCGAGATGTTGGATCCGGGATGTTGGATCCGACCGCCTGGATCCGACCGCCTGGATCCAAGATCCTGGATGGTGGATCCAGGATCCGGCTGTTACACAACCGATGGGTAGCCGTGCGTCCACCGACGGCTGCCCCGCACACCCCCGTGACAACCGCTCCGTAGCGTCGTCATCGACACGGAGAACAAGCAGGTCACGGGGATGTGGAGGCGGCTGGGATGAGCCAGGGCGAGGTGCTCGACTTCGAGGAGTACGTCCGCACACGGCAGGACGCGCTGCTGCGCAGCGCCCGCCGTCTCGTCCCGGACCCGGTCGACGCGCAGGACCTGCTGCAGACCGCTCTGGTCCGTACGTACGGCCGCTGGGACGGGATCGCGGACAAGTCGCTGGCGGACGCGTATCTGCGGCGGGTCATGATCAACACGCGGACGGAGTGGTGGCGGGCACGCCGTCTTGAGGAGGTGCCCACCGAGCAGCTTCCGGACGCGAGCGTGGAGGACCCGACCGAGCAGCACGCCGACCGGGCCCTGCTCATGGACATCCTGAGGGTGCTGGCGCCCAAGCAGCGCAGTGTCGTCGTGCTGCGGCACTGGGAGCAGATGAGCACGGAGGAGACGGCGGCGGCGCTGGGTATGTCGACCGGTACCGTGAAGTCGACGCTCCACCGCGCGCTCGCCCGGCTCCGCCAGGAGCTGGAGAGCCGCGATCTGAACGCCCTCGCCCTGGGGCGGCCCGTGGAGCGGACCGGAGGACAGCGGTCGGCTGCGGCGGCCGTGCGAGGTGACGAGGGAGGGCACCAGCGGTGCGCGGCCTAGACGACGGCGAAGTCGACGACGGAAGAACCGACGGCCGAGCCGGGACCGGGTTCACGTCCGGGTTCACGTCTGGCTCCGCCGGAGCCAGGAACGGAGCCAGGAACGGATCCGGAAACGCAGCCGGGAACGGATCCAGGAGCGGGGGCGAAGGTTCGGATGCGCGGGGCGGGATGCCCCGGGCGGTAGGTACCAAGGCGGCGGGTGTCACGGCGATGGCCGGACTCGCCGCCCTCGGCCTGTTCGTGGCCGCGTGCTCCACGGGCGGGACGGGTTCGCGCGACGAGGGCGCGGCCCGCGCCGACGCGACGGCCGCCGCGGCCCCCACGCCGCCCTCCACGGCCTCGGGCTCCGGCTCGGCGGAGGCGGCCGAGCGAGTGGATCCGATCGCGCTGCTCAAGGGCGATCCGAAGATCGGCGCCAGGGTGAAGGCCGACCTGAAGCCGTGCGTGGCCGACGCGTACCCGGTGGACACCTCGTACGGAAACCTCACCAACGGCACCGCGCCCGACGTCGTCGTCAATGTGATGACCTGCGGGGACGCGGTCGGCATCGGTACGTACGTCTACCGCAAGCAGCCCGGGGGGAACGCCACGGCGGGCACGGCCACCGCGGACGGGTACGAGAACGTCTTCACGGCCGAGGACGCGGCGGTCTACGGCACCATCGACCGCGGCGATCTGATCGTGACGAAGCAGGTGTACGCGGAGGACGACCCGGTCGCGTACCCGTCGGGCGAGGACGTGATCACGTACCGCTGGTCGGGGAACCGGTTCACCCAGCACGACTGGGTGCACAACGACTACAGCCGGGCCGTCGGCGAGGGTGACGGCGCCATCGAGCCGTCGCAGCCCGTGCCGGAGCCGTCCGCCGCCGGCTGAACGCCCCGGCGCGGTCCGCAACCCCGCCGCGCCGGCCGCCCGCCCGCCGCACCACGTCCCCCGCTCCGTCCGTCCCGTCCGTCCCGCCCCGACACGCACACCGATCGAAGGACCCCCGCACGATGGCCGAGACCCATGTCCTGTTCGTCGAGGACGACGACGTCATCCGTGAGGCCACCCAGCTCGCCCTGGAGCGGGACGGCTTCCGCGTCACCGCGATGCCCGACGGCCTCTCCGGCCTCGACGCCTTCCGCGCGCACCGCCCGGACATCGCGCTGCTCGACGTGATGCTGCCCGGCATGGACGGGGTCAGCCTCTGCCGCCGCATCCGTGACGAGTCGACCGTTCCGGTGATCATGCTGTCGGCGCGGGCCGACTCGATCGACGTCGTCCTCGGCCTGGAGGCCGGAGCGGACGACTACGTGACCAAGCCCTTCGACGGCGCCGTGCTCATGGCCCGGATCCGGGCGGTGCTGCGCCGTTTCGGCCACGCGGCCGGGAACGGGGCGGGCGGCGACGCGGAGCAGGGGGCCGTGGACGGGCCGCTCGTCTTCGGCGACGGGGACCTGGAGGTCGACACCGAGGGCATGGAGGTGCGCCGGAGCGGCGAGCCGGTGGCACTGACGCCGACCGAGATGCGGCTGCTGCTGGAGTTCTCGTCCGCGCCCAACACGGTGCTCTCCCGCGACAAGCTCCTGGAGCGGGTCTGGGACTACGGCTGGGGCGGCGACACCCGCGTCGTCGACGTGCACGTGCAGCGGCTGCGGGCCAAGATCGGCCAGGACCGGATCGAGACGGTCCGCGGCTTCGGCTACAAGCTCAGGGGCTGATCGGTGAGAGCGCTCCCGCTCCGCACCGGCGTCCGCTGGAAGATCGCCCTGGCCATCGCGGCGGTCGGCGCGCTCATCGCGGTCACGCTCAGTGTGGTCGTGCACAACGCCGCGCGCATCTCGATGCTCGACAACGCGCGCGAGGTCCAGATGGAGCGGCTGCTCTTCGCCCAGCGCCTGTACGAGACCTCCAAGCCGAAGGAACCGCGCTTCGGCGCCAAGCTCAACGACCCGGCGCTGCCGGACCAGCTCGACCAGCTGATGCGCGACCAGCGGCGGGGCACGTACGTGCAGGAGCACCGGCACGGCGGGCCGCCGGACGTGTGGGCGGCGGTGCCGCTGGCCAACGGCGACGTGCTCTCGCTGCACATCCCCTTCGCCGACCGCAGCGCCACGATCATGAAGGACCTCGACCGGGCCCTGGTCATCGGCTCGGTCTCCGTGGTGTTCGGCGGCTGCGCGCTCGGCATCCTCGTCGGCGGACAGCTCTCCCGGAGGCTGAGGAAGGCCGCGGCGGCGGCCGGACGGGTCGCCCAGGGCAACGGCGACGTGCGGGTCAGGGACGCCGTCGGCGGGGTCGTACGGGACGAGACCGACGACCTGGCGCGGGCGATCGACGCGCTGACCGACGCCCTCCACGAGCGGATCGAGGCCGAGCGGCGGGTCACCGCGGACATCGCGCACGAGCTGCGCACCCCGGTGACCGGGCTGCTCACGGCGGCCGAGCTGCTGCCGCCCGGGCGCCCCACCGAGCTGGTGCGGGACCGGGCGCAGGCGATGCGGACGCTGGTCGAGGACGTCCTGGAGGTGGCCCGGCTCGACGGGGCCTCGGAGCGGGCGGAGCTCCAGGAGATCGCGCTCGGCGAGTTCGTGGAGCGCCGGGTGCGGGCGATGTTCCCGGACGCGGAGATCCGGGTGGTGCACGAGTCCTGGGTGTCGACCGATCCGCGCCGGCTGGAGCGGATCCTCGGCAATCTGCTGGCCAACGCGGCCAAGCACGGCAAGGGCCCGGTGGAGGTCACCGTCGAGGGCCGGGTGGTACGGGTGCGGGACCACGGCCCCGGCTTCCCGGAGGCACTGCTCCACGAGGGCCCGAGCCGCTTCCGTACCGGCACGAGCGACCGCGCGGGTCAGGGCCACGGCCTGGGCCTGACGATCGCGGCCGGTCAGGCACGGGTCCTCGGCGCCCGCCTGACCTTCCGGAACGTGGCCTCCGAGGGTGCGCCCGAGGGCGTCGGGGGTGCGGTCGCGGTGCTGTGGCTGCCGGACCACGCGCCGACGAACACGGGGAGCTTCCCGATCCTGCGTCTGCCGGAGTAGGCCCGGAGGCACGTACGCGCGTGGGGCCCGGTTTCCTGGAAACCGGGCCCCACGCGCGTGTGCCGGTGGTCTCAGACCGTCTCGGCGACCTTCGCCGGGCCGTCGCCCGCGGCAGGCTTCCCGTCCCGGCCGCCCAGGGCGTCCCGGCCGCTGCCATGTTCGTCCTGACCGTCCTGGCCATCCTGGCCGTCCTGCTTCCCGGCCGGCTCGGGGCCGGCGCCACGGAGCGCCACCTCCTTGACGAAGAAGGCGAGGACGAAGCCGAGGACCGCGACCGCCGAGCCGACGAGGAAGGCGGAGTGGGTGCCGACGGCGACCGCCTGCTGGTACGCCTCGCGCAGCGCCTCCGGCAGCTTGGCCAGGCTCGCGGCGTCGAGCTGGGCGGTCCGCTCGGTCAGGGCGGAGCCGCCGTTGGCGGCCATCTCGTCCTGGACGCGGCTGGTGAAGAGGGCGCCCATGATGGCGACGCCGAAGGAGGAGCCGAGCGTGCGGAAGAGGGTGGTGGAACTGGAGGCCACTCCCATGTCCTTCATCTCGACGCTGTTCTGCGCGACGAGCATGGTGATCTGCATGAGGAAGCCCATGCCGGCGCCGAGCAGGGCCATGTAGACCCCGGAGACCAGACGGGTCGTGCCGGTATCCATCGTGGAGAGCAGGAACAGGCCGGCGATCATCAGGGCGCCGCCCGCGATGGGGAAGACCTTGTACTTGCCGGTGCTGGTGGTGAAGCGGCCGACGACGAGCGAGACGACCATCATCGACAGCAGCATCGGCAGGAGCAGCAGGCCGGAGTTGGTGGCCGAGGCGCCCTGCACGGACTGCTGGAAGATCGGCAGGTAGAGGACCGCGCCGAACATGACGAATCCGGTGATGAAGCCGATCAGCGACATGAGCGTGAAGTTGCGGCTGCGGAAGATGTGCAGCGGCATGATCGGGTCGCTCGCGCGGGTCTCCACGTACAGGAAGGCGGCGAGGGCGGCGGCTCCGCCGACCGCGAGGCCGACGATGGTGGCCGAGCCCCAGGCGTACTCGGTCCCGCCCCAGGTGGTGACGAGGACGATCGCGGTGATGCCGACGGTCAGCAGCGCGGCGCCGAGGAAGTCGATCCGGGTGCCGGCCGCCCGCCGCTTCTTCGGCAGGTGGAGGACGGCGGTGACCATGGCGAGGGCGACGGCGCCCAGCGGCAGGTTGATGTAGAAGGACCAGCGCCAGCCCCAGTGGTCGGTGATGGTGCCGCCGACCAGCGGGCCGCCGATCATGGCGAGGGCCATCACGCCGGCCATCATGCCCTGGTACCTGCCCCGCTCCCGGGGCGGGATCAGGTCGCCGATGATCGCCATCACACCGACCATGAGGCCGCCGGCGCCGAGGCCCTGGACGGTGCGGAAGCCGATGAGCTGGCCCATGTCCTGGGCCATGCCGCTGAGCGCGGAGCCGATCAGGAAGATGACGATCGAGGTGAGGAAGACGCCCTTGCGGCCGTACATGTCGCCGAGCTTGCCCCAGATGGGGGTGGAGGCGGCGGTGGCGAGGGTATAGGCGGTGACGACCCAGGAGAGGTGCTCCAGCCCGCCGAGCTCGCCGACGATCGTCGGCATCGCGGTGCCGATGATCATGTTGTCCAGCATCGCGAGGAGCATCGCGATCATGAGGGCGAGGAGGACGACGCGCACGCTGCGCGGAGACTCCTGTCCCTCCTCCGCCTGCTTCGATGGTGCCGCGGTGTCCGTCATGACCGTACCTTACTTGCCGCCCGGCTAGTTACTACACTGGGGACGGTAGGCCCGTCACTTGCCGGTCGTCAAGTAAGTTTTGTGGAAAGTGGGAGTGAACAGCCGTGGCCCGAGGCAACACCCGCCAGCGCATCCAGGATGTGGCTCTCGATCTCTTCGCCGAGCAGGGGTACGAGAAGACCTCGCTCCGGGAGATCGCGGAACGCCTCGACGTCACCAAGGCGGCGCTCTACTACCACTTCAAGACCAAGGAGGACATCCTCGTCGGGATCTTCGAGGACCTCACGCGGCCGATGGACGAGCTGATCGAGTGGGCCCAGGCCCAGCCCCGGACCCTGGAGACCCGGCAGGAGGTGCTGCGCCGCTACCAGGTGGCGCTGCGCGCCGCCGCGCCGCTCTTCCGCTTCATGCAGGAGAACCAGGCGACGGTCCGCGAGCTGAGCGTCGGCCTCACCTTCAAGGAGCGCATGATCACGCTCACCGGCCTGATCCAGGAGCCGGATTTCGCGACGGTGGACCAGGTCCGCTGCGTGAGCGCGATCTTCACCCTGCACGCGGGCACGTTCTTCATGCAGAACGTCGAGGGCGACCCCGAGGAGAAGCACGAAGCCGTCCTCGAGGTCGCCCTCGATCTGCTGAACCGGGCCCACGGGGCCGGCTAGCGGGTGGATCAGATGGACACGCCGTGGGTCCGCAGGAACGCGGCCGGGTTGACGGCGGAGCCGTAGTTCGGGGTCGTACGGATCTCGAAGTGCAGGTGCGGGCCGGAGGAGTTTCCGGTGTTGCCCGACAGCGCGATCTTCTGGCCGGCGCCGACCTTCTGGCCGACGTGGACCTGGATCTTCGACAGGTGGGCGTACTGGGAGTACGTGCCGTTGGCGTGCTTCACGACGATGGCGTTGCCGTACGCGGGGCCGTCGCCGCCGCCGTTCGGGCCGGCCTTCACGACGGTGCCGGCGCCGGCGGCCTTGACCGGGGTGCCGACCGGGACGGCGAAGTCCTGACCGGAGTGCTTGTGGGCCCACATGGCCCCGCCCTGGTTGTAGCTGGCGGAGAGGGTGTACGAGGTGACCGGCTTGACCCACGCCTTGGCCTTCTTCGCGGCGACCGGCTTGGCGGCGGCCTTCTTGGCCGCGGCCTTCACCTGCGCGGCCTTCACGGCCTTCGCCTGGGCGGCCTTGGCCTGAGCGGCCTTCACCTGGGCGGCGACCTTGGCCTGGGTCTCGGCCTGCGCCTCGACGGCGGCGGCCGCGGTACCGGCGAGCGGGGCGGCCTTGCTCTCGGCGGCGAAGGCGGACCCGGCGCCGGCCACCAGCGACGCTCCCAGACCGGCGGTGGCAAGGGCGACGGCGGTGACTCGGACGGTGGGGTTCATGACGCGCTTCGACATACGGGGGAAGACCTCCGGGCAGTACGGGACCCGACGCGATCGGTGCGTTGCGCCGGGCTGGCCGTTCCTTGGTAACCCGCCACCCAGGTCATCCCAAAACACCCCATCTACGACACGAGGTCGTAGCGATCTCCGCAGGAATACGGCTCTTGACACCACCGGACGCCACCCCCGAAATCGGACATAACGGCCCAAGTTTCTGGGTTTAACCGCATGTCGACGGGGCCCGGAAGGGCCAGAAACGCCGCTTGGCGCCCTATTCGACCCGCTCGGGACCTTCGTCCTGGTGGTTGACCGCCGAACATCCCGCTTTGACCGATATAAGAACTACGACCCCGTCTAGTACCCCTTGATCCCCCTGTGCCGCTTGTCACCGCGCGGTCCCTGCCATTGGGACCTGGGTCACGCAACCCGAGCCCTCGCCGGGCCGTCCGAAGCAGGTGGGAGCGGCCCCAGGAGACCCCCTCGGAAGCCGGACGGAGCCCCCGCTGAAGCCGGACGGAGCCCACCCGCAAGCCGCCCGAGCCCGGAGGCGGCCCGCGAAGCCCACCCGAACCCACCCGAGCCCGCCCGTACGCCGCCCGAGCCCGCCTGTACGCCGCCAGAAGGCGCCAGGAAGCCGCTGCGGGCACGCCACCGGTCCTCAGGCACACCGAAAAGGGGCGGCCCCGGAACCGTGTGGTTCCGGGGCCGCCCCTTGAGGCGCTGCCGCCCTTACGCGTCCTTGGACAGGTTCGGGCCCGTCTCGCCCGCCGCGACCGGCGGGGCGTCCGGCAGGGCCGCCTTCTCCTCGCCGCGGAAGGTGAACTTGCGCTCCTCGCCCTCGCCCTCCGTGTCCACGACCACGATGTGGCCGGGGCGGAGGTCGCCGAAGAGGATCTTCTCGGACAGGGTGTCCTCGATCTCGCGCTGGATCGTCCGGCGGAGCGGGCGGGCACCCAGGACCGGGTCGTAGCCCTTCTTCGCCAGGAGTTCCTTGGCGGACTGGGAGAGCTCGATGCCCATGTCCCGGTCCTTCAGGCGCTCGTCCACGCGGCCGATCATCAGGTCGACGATCTGGAGGATGTCGTCCTGGGTCAGCTGCGGGAAGACGATGACGTCGTCGACACGGTTGAGGAACTCGGGGCGGAAGTGCTGCTTCAGCTCCTCGCTGACCTTCGCCTTCATCCGCTCGTAGTTGGACTTCGTGTCGCCCTGGGCGGCGAAGCCCAGGTTGAAGCCCTTCGAGATGTCCCTGGTCCCGAGGTTGGTCGTCATGATGATGACCGTGTTCTTGAAGTCCACGACCCGGCCCTGGGAGTCGGTCAGGCGACCGTCCTCCAGGATCTGGAGCAGGGAATTGAAGATATCGGGGTGGGCCTTCTCGACCTCGTCGAAGAGGACGACGGAGAACGGCTTGCGGCGCACCTTCTCGGTGAGCTGACCGCCCTCTTCGTAGCCGACGTATCCGGGCGGCGAACCGAAGAGGCGGGAAACCGTGTGCTTCTCGCTGAACTCCGACATGTCGAGGGAGATCATCGCGTCCTCGTCGCCGAAGAGGAATTCGGCGAGCGCCTTGGAAAGCTCGGTCTTACCGACACCGGACGGACCGGCGAAGATGAACGAGCCGCCGGGACGCTTCGGGTCCTTCAGGCCGGCACGCGTACGCCGGATGGCGCGCGAGAGGCCGATGACGGCGTCCTTCTGGCCGATGACGCGCTTGTGGAGCTCGTCCTCCATACGGAGCAGACGCGAGGACTCCTCCTCGGTCAGCTTGAAGACCGGGATGCCGGTGGCGGTCGCGAGGACCTCGGCGATCAGCTCGCCGTCGACCTCGGCGACGACGTCCATGTCGCCGGCCTTCCACTCCTTCTCCCGCTTGGCCTTCGCGGCGAGGAGCTGCTTCTCCTTGTCGCGCAGGGACGCGGCCTTCTCGAAGTCCTGCGAGTCGATCGCGGACTCCTTGTCGCGGCGGACGCCGGCGATCTTCTCGTCGAACTCGCGGAGGTCCGGCGGCGCGGTCATCCGGCGGATGCGCATCCGGGAGCCGGCCTCGTCGATCAGGTCGATCGCCTTGTCCGGGAGGAAGCGGTCCGAGATGTACCGGTCGGCCAGCGTCGCGGCCTGGACGAGGGCCTCGTCGGTGATGGAGACGCGGTGGTGCGCCTCGTACCGGTCGCGGAGACCCTTGAGGATCTCGATGGTGTGCGGCAGCGACGGCTCGGCGACCTGGATGGGCTGGAAGCGGCGCTCGAGGGCGGCGTCCTTCTCCAGGTACTTGCGGTACTCGTCGAGCGTGGTGGCACCGATGGTCTGGAGCTCACCGCGGGCCAGCATCGGCTTGAGGATGCTGGCGGCGTCGATCGCGCCCTCGGCGGCACCCGCACCCACGAGGGTGTGGAGCTCGTCGATGAACAGGATGATGTCGCCGCGGGTGCGGATCTCCTTGAGGACCTTCTTCAGGCGCTCCTCGAAGTCACCGCGGTAGCGGGAGCCGGCGACCAGCGCGCCGAGGTCCAGGGTGTAGAGGTGCTTGTCCTTGAGGGTCTCGGGCACCTCGCCCTTGACGATGGCCTGCGCCAGGCCCTCGACGACGGCGGTCTTGCCGACGCCGGGCTCGCCGATGAGGACCGGGTTGTTCTTGGTGCGGCGGGACAGCACCTGCATGACCCGCTCGATCTCCTTCTCGCGCCCGATGACCGGGTCGAGCTTGGACTCGCGGGCCGCCTGGGTGAGGTTGCGGCCGAACTGGTCGAGGACCAGGGACGTCGAGGGGGTGCCCTCGGCAGGACCGCCTGCGGTGGCGGCTTCCTTGCCCTGGTAGCCGGAGAGCAGCTGGATGACCTGCTGCCGCACCCGGTTGAGGTCGGCGCCCAGCTTCACGAGGACCTGGGCGGCGACGCCCTCGCCCTCGCGGATCAGGCCGAGCAGGATGTGCTCGGTGCCGATGTAGTTGTGGCCGAGCTGGAGGGCCTCGCGGAGCGAGAGCTCCAGGACCTTCTTGGCACGAGGGGTGAAGGGGATGTGGCCGGACGGGGCCTGCTGGCCCTGACCGATGATCTCCTCCACCTGCTGGCGGACCGCCTCGAGCGAAATCCCGAGGCTCTCCAGGGCCTTAGCGGCGACACCCTCACCCTCGTGGATAAGGCCCAGAAGGATGTGCTCGGTGCCGATGTAGTTGTGGTTGAGCATCCGGGCTTCTTCCTGAGCCAGGACGACAACCCGCCGCGCGCGGTCGGTGAACCTCTCGAACATCGTTAATCGCTCCTCAGAGCGGTCAGTCAGTTAGGGGTCGATCCCCTCCCTGTCCTTCCGCAGCTTAGTCCCGCAAGCGGGGACCGCTCATTCCAACTGCCGACATCCGTCCGGATCACCCCCTTGTCCTTGGGGTAGCCCACTGCCGAACAGCCGACAAATGCTCCAACTCGATGGTGCGAGACGATGTTCCCGCAGGCCAAGCAGTTACCCACGCCTTGAGTACGCCGATGGCGAACGTGAGACGGCCCGACCCGCGGAGTCACCCCTCTCCACTAGGAATGTCTTACCCGTAGGGTCCGACACTCCATGCGGCGCACCCGGGGTCCCTCCGCTACCAGCGAACAAGGTGGCGCCGTCGAATGCACTCGTACGTCTCATTACCGGACACCTCGGGTCCCCGGACCGGAACGTTACGTCACCTGTGGCGCCCGGGGCCGTAACCTCCCCGGCTTCCCGGGAGTTCCCCGGGCATGGCCCTCACCGTCCCGCTTCCCCGCTCGCCGCTCGACGGCGGACGGGCGCTCTCGCTCTGGTACGAGCGGGAGCTCGGCTGGGCGACGGTGCCGGGCCCGCCGGTGCAGCTGGTGACGGGGCTCCGCTTCGACGTCCTGGAGCTGCCCGCGACGGCCGGCCGCGCGGTGCTGCGCCGGGTGGGCGCCGCGACGGGGCCGGTGGCGCTACTGGGGCGCCGGATGCGGCTCCTGGTGGCCGCGGGGAGCGCCGAGGAGCTTCCCGGCCTGCTGGAGTGGCTGGAGTGGGGCGGGATCTCGCTGGATCTCGTGGCGCTGGGCGCCGACGGCCGGATGACCGCTCCCCCGCCTCCGGGGCGGGGGGGCTCCGGCGCGCCGGGCGCCGCCGTGTGGCTGCGGGCTCCCGGGCCGGGGCGCGAGGTGGAGTCCTCGCTGCCGGCGACGAGGTCCGGGCCGTGGGGCCGTGCGGGGGCCCCGTGTCTGACGCGCCTGGTCGCCGCGGCCGCGGTGGAGTGCCACCGGCTGCGGCTGCTGAGCGCCCGGGCCGGCGGACCCGCGGCCCTGCGGGGGACGCCTCAGCGGTTCGCGTCCTCGTAGGCCGTCTTGACGTGCGCCGGGACGCGGCCGCGGTCGTTGACCTCGTAGCCGTTCTCCTTGGCCCAGGCGCGGATCTTCGCCGTGTCCTGGCTGCCGGAGGCGGCGGGGCGCCCCTTGCCGCGGCCCGCGGCGGTGCGTCCACCGGTGCGACGCCCGTTCGTGGTGTACGGCTCGAGCAGGCCACGGAGCTTTTCCGCGTTGGCGGTGGTGAGGTCGATCTCGTAAGTCTTGCCGTCCAGCGCGAACGTCACGGTCTCGTCCGCCTCGACACCGTCGAGGTCGTCGACAAGAAGGACCTGAACCTTCTGTGCCACCGGATTTCCTTTCATCGAAAATGCAGTACGCGGAAAGGAAACCGCTTTTCCCGGAAAAACACAAACCCCTGGCAGAGGTTCAGAACCCCGGCAACGCGGGAAACGTGCGCGATTCGGACATAGGGTTCCGCCCGGCGTTCAGTCCGGCTTCCGTCCGGCTTCCACCCGGTGTTCAGTCCGGCGTTCCGGCCGGGTTCCGTCCGGCGTTCAGTCCGGCTTCCCGTCGGGTTCCGCCGGGCTTCCGGTCACAGGTGCAGAAGCATCCGGCTGTTGCCCAAGGTGTTCGGCTTCACTCGTTCGAGACCGAGGAACTCGGCGACACCCTCGTCATAGGAACGGAGGAGCTCGCTGTAGACATCTCCGTCGACCGGGGTCTCACCGATCTCGACGAAGCCGTGCTTCGCGAAGAACTCGACTTCGAAGGTGAGGCAGAAAACCCTGCGCACACCGAGCCAGCGTGCGGTCTGCAACAACTGGTTGAGCAGCAGATGTCCGACGCCGGCGCCCTTGAACCCGGGATCGACGGCGAGTGTGCGGACTTCCGCGAGGTCTTCCCACATGACGTGCAGAGCGCCGACTCCGACGACCTCGGCGTCCTCGTCGCGTTCCGCGACCCAGAACTCCTGGATGTCCTCGTAAAGCGTCACCGTGGCCTTGTCGAGGAGGATGCCGCGGCGCGCGTAGGGATCGACCAGGCGTCGCACGGCGGCGACGTCGGAGGTGCGGGCGCGGCGAACGGTGACGGCTTTCGACATGGGGGGACGGTACCGCTACGAAGCCGTCGGTTCTCCCCCGCCCTCCACGGGCGGAGCCATCGGGTTGTCCCGCTGGACGATGCGGATGGCGTCGTTCAGAGCCTCCCGCTGTTCCGGGGACATCATCCCGAAGAAGGCGACCAGGGCGGCCGCGGGGTTGTCGCTCTGCGCCCAGGCTTCGTTCATCAGTGCGGCCGAGTAGGCGGCGCGGGTGGAGACCGCCGTATATCGATAGGCGCGGCCTTCGACTTCCCTGCGCACCCAGCCCTTCTGATGGAGATTGTCCAGGACGGTCATGACGGTGGTGTAGGCGATGGAGCGTTCCTGCTGGAGGTCTTCCAGGACTTCCCGGACGGTCACCGGGCGGTTCCATTGCCAGATGCGCGTCATGACGGCGTCTTCGAGTTCTCCCAAGGGGCGGGGCACAGGCTCACAGTAGTGGGAGGTAACGGGAATAGCGGTTATTGGACCATGAAGCGCGTCCAGAACAAGACAAAAGGGGCGCTCGACCGTGTTTCGGTCGGACGCCCCTGTGGGGTTCCCCGGGTACTACGCGTCGGAGGCGTCCGGCTGGCGGGCGGCCTCCGCGCGGGCGAGCGCGGCGTCGACCGCCGCGTCCTCCTTGGCCTTGTTCGGGCCGCCCTGGGACTTGACGATCACGACGATGAGGGCGATGAAGAACGCAGCCATCACGACGGGGGGCAAAAGCGCGGATACGTAGTCCATGGCGACCAGAGTAGCTAGCCCGCGACCCGCTCCTCGGGCGGGGGCGGCGGCACGGGCCGGCGGCGCGGCGGGAAGACCTCGGAGGGCTTGGGCACCGGGCGCTCGGCGGGAGCAGGGGTGGGCGGCTTGGGCCGGGGCTCCTCGGCCGCGCGGCCGCCGGGGAGGGCGAGCAGCCGGGCCCGGGAGGCGGCGGGGGCGCTCGCGGTGGCCTGCGAGACGCGGGCGAGGCGCGCCCGTACGGAACGCTCGGCGAGGATCTGGCAGCGGGTGAGCAGGCGGTCCGCGGCCGGGTGGTCGCGCAGCGTGCGCAGGGCGGCGAGGTCGTCGGCCTGCGGGTCGTACCCGTCGGCCAGGGCGTCCCCCAGGAGGTCCAGATAGCCGGCGAGGGAGCCGGGGAGGGCCTCGCGGTAGCGGGCGAGGTCGTCGAGGAGGAAGGCGCGCAGCCGGCCGGCCTCGCGCACGGCCTCGTCCACGGAACGCGCCAGGCGGAGGGCGTTCCGGACGTCCTCGTCCGGAAGGGGGGCGGGGTGGAGGGCGTTGGCGAGGGCGCGTCGGAGCACACGCAGCTCGTCCGCGCTGAACGCCATGCCGCCGCGGGATCCGTATGGCGTGGGCATGGGCCGACGATACGCGCTAATCGGACAATTTTCTCTTAGCGATCATCCGGCGCGTCGGCGCCGGACCCCCTCCACCTGCGGGTTCCCGCCCCACGCGCGCGTGGGGCGGCTCACGGGGGGCGTGCGCCCGCGCGGTCACATGCGGGAGACGTTCCGCTCGTAGACCAGACGCAGGCCGATCAGCGTCAGCCACGGTTCGTGCCGGTCGATCTCCGCCGAGTCCCGCAGGACCATCGGCGCCAGACCTCCGGTGGCGATCACCGTGACGGCCGAGGGGTCGCCCTTCGGGCCGACCAGCTCGCGCTTCATCCGGGCGACGACGCCGTCCACCTGGCCCGCGTAACCGAAGACGATGCCGGACTGCATCGCCTCGACGGTGTTCTTGCCGATCACCCCGCGCGGCCGGACCAGCTCGATCTTGCGGAGCATCGCGCCCTTCACGCCGAGCGCCTCGACCGAGATCTCGATGCCGGGGGCGATCGCGCCGCCCGCGTACTCCCCGCGCGCGGTGACCGCGTCGTACGTGGTCGCCGTGCCGAAGTCGACCACGATCGCCGGGCCGCCGTAGAGCTCGACGGCGGCGACCGCGTTGATGATGCGGTCCGCGCCGACCTCCTTCGGGTTGTCGGTGAGGATCGGGACGCCCGTCTTCACACCGGGCTCCACGAGGACCGCCGGCACGTCGCCGTAGTAGCGGCGGGTCACCTCGCGCAGCTCGTGCAGCACCGAGGGGACCGTCGCGCAGATCGCGATCCCCTCGATGCCGTCGCTCAGCTCCGCGCCGAGCAGCGGGTGCATCCCCATCAGGCCCTGGAGCAGGACCGCCATCTCGTCGGCGGTCCGGCTGGGATCCGTGGAGATCCGCCAGTGCTCGACGATCTCCTCGCCGTCGAAGAGCCCGAGGACCGTGTGCGTGTTGCCGACGTCGATGGTGAGCAGCATCAGCCGCGCACCTCGCGCAGGTCCAGGCCGATGTCGAGGATCGGGGAGGAGTGCGTGAGGCCGCCGACCGCCAGGTAGTCGACGCCGGTCGACGCGTAGGCGGCGGCGTTCTCCAGGGTCAGCCGGCCGGAGGACTCCAGGACCGCGCGGCCGCCGACCAGGGCCACGGCCTCCTCGGTCTCGTCCGGGGTGAAGTTGTCCAGCAGGATCAGGTCGGCGCCCGCGTCCAGCACCTCGCGGACCTGGTGCATGGTGTCGACCTCGACCTCGATCGGCACCTCCGGGAACGCCTCCCGCACGGCCTTGAACGCCTCGGCGACGCCGCCGGCCGCGACCACGTGGTTGTCCTTCACCAGGGCCGCGTCCGAGAGCGACATCCGGTGGTTGACGCCGCCGCCGCAGCGGACGGCGTACTTCTCCAGGGCGCGCAGGCCCGGCGTCGTCTTGCGGGTGTCGCGGACCTTGGCCTTCGTGCCCTCCAGGGCGTCCGCCCACGCGCGCGTGGCGGTGGCGATGCCGGAGAGGCGGCACAGGATGTTCAGCGCGCTGCGCTCGCCGGTCAGCAGGTCGCGGGTGCGGGCGGTGACGCTCAGCAGCAGGTCGCCGGGCTCGACGCGCTCGCCGTCCTCGCGGTGCCGCTCGACCTCGAACTCCTCGGTGCAGACGATCGACAGGACCGCCTCGGCCACCCGCAGACCGGCGACGACGCCGGCCTCCCGGGCCACGAAGTCGGCGGTCGCCACGGCGTCCTCGGGGACGGTCGCGACGGTCGTCACGTCCACGCCGCCGTCGAGGTCCTCGGCGATCGCCAGGTGGGCGATGTCCTCGACCTGGACGGGGTCGAGGCCGGCGTCGGCGAGCAGCTGGGCGAGCGCGGGGTCGAGCCCGCACTCGTACTCCTCCTCGCCGCCGCAGCCGCAGCCGTCGCCGCAGCCGCCGGTCTCCTCGTACGAGCTGATCTGGATGAGAGGGACGTCCACGGGCTCGGGACGGGCTTCCTCGGGCGTGCTCACGGCTGCGGCTCCCTGGGGGCTTCGGGGGTTACGGGCGGAAAGTCCGCGGTCGCGGTGGTGCGCACCACCGGGCGGCGGTCGGGCGTGAGGCGGACGACCAGATGGCGGCGCCACCGCTCGTCGTCCCGGTCCGGGCGGTCCTCGCGCCAGTGGCAGCCACGGGTCTCCTCGCGCGCCAGGGCGGCGGCGGCGAGGACCCGGGCCACGCAGAGCAGGTTGGTGGTCTCCCAGGAGTCGACGCCCGGCTCGGCGGCCTTGCGCTCCTCCTCGGCGTCCTGCCGGAGCGCTTCCAGGGCGTCGGCGGCGGCGGTCAGGGAGGCGGCCGAGCGCAGCACGCCCGCGTCCCGGGTCATGATCCGCTGGATCTCCCGGCGGACCTCGGGGGCGAGCAGCGTCAGCACCGTCGCGGCGGGCTCGGTCCGGACCACGCCCTCGCGGTGCGGGCCGTGCTCGGCGATGTCCTCGGCGATCCGCTCGGCGAAGACCAGGCCCTCCAGGAGCGAGTTCGAGGCGAGCCGGTTGGCGCCGTGCACGCCCGTGCAGGCGACCTCCCCGCACGCGTACAGGCCGGGGACGGTGGTGCGGCCGAGCAGGTCGGTGCGGATGCCGCCGGAGGCGTAGTGGGCGGCCGGGGCGACCGGGATCGGGTCGGTGACCGGGTCGATGCCGTGCGCCCGGCAGGCGGCCAGGATCGTCGGGAAGCGCTGCTCCCACATCTCGGCGCCGAAGTGCCGGGCGTCGAGGTACATGTGCTCGGCGCCCTGCTCCTGCATGCGGCGGGTGATCGCCTTGGCGACGATGTCCCGGGGCGCCAGCTCGGCCAGCTCGTGCTGCCCGAGCATGAAGCGGACGCCGTCGGCGTCGACCAGGTGGGCGCCCTCGCCTCGTACCGCCTCGGAGACCAGCGGCTGCTGGCCCTCGGCGCCGGCGCCGAGGAAGAGCACGGTCGGGTGGAACTGGACGAACTCCAGGTCGGAGACCTCGGCGCCGGCCCGCAGCGCGAGGGCGACACCGTCGCCGGTGGAGACGGACGGGTTGGTGGTGGCCGAGTAGACCTGCCCCATGCCGCCGGTGGCCAGGACCACGGCGGGGGCGCGGACAGCGCCGACGCCGTCGTGCTGGCCCTCGCCCATGACGTGGAGGGTGACGCCGGCGGTGCGGCCCTCGTCGTCCTTGAGGAGGTCGAGGACGAGCGCGTGCTCGATGGTGCGGACCCCCTGCGCGCGGATGGCCTCGACCAGGGCGCGGGAGATCTCCGCGCCGGTGGCGTCGCCGCCCGCGTGGGCGATCCGGCGGCGGTGGTGGCCGCCCTCGCGGGTGAGGGCGATCTCGCCGTCGTCGGTGCGGTCGAAGTCGGCGCCGGTGGCCATCAGCCGGCGGACGGCGTCCGGGCCCTCGGTGACGAGGAGGCGGACGGCCGGCTCGTCGCAGAGCCCGGCGCCGGCGACGAGGGTGTCGTCCAGGTGCTGGCCGGGGGTGTCGCCCTCGCCGAGCGCGGCGGCGATGCCGCCCTGGGCCCAGCGGGTCGAGCCGTCGTCCAGGTTGGCCTTGGTGACGACGACGGTACGGAGCCCGGCGGCCGTGCAGCGCAGGGCGGCCGTCAGTCCGGCGACGCCGGAGCCGACCACGACGACGTCGGCGTCGATGGCCCAGCCCGGCTCGGGGGCGTGCAGCCGTATTCCGGTCACGTGGCGGCTCCCTGGGCTCCGAAGGTCAGCGGGATGTTGTCGATGAGTCGGGTGGTGCCCACGCGCGCGGCGAGCGCGAGGATCGCGTCGCCCCGGTGGGTGTCCTCGACCTCGGTGAAGTCGGCCGGGTCGATCAGGGCCAGGTAGTCGAGGACCAGTGGCGGCTCGGCCTTGGCGGCCACGTCCAGGACCGTCCGCGCGGCGGCCCGTACGGCCTCGGCGCCGCCGCCGTCGGATGCCTGCGCGACCGCGTGCGCGTCGGCGGCGGCCCGGGCCTCGCCGAGCCGGGAGAGCGCCTCCGCGCGGGTCTCGGCCCGCCCCTGGGCGCCGGGCAGGGCGGCGGCACGCGCGTGCAGGGCCTCCTGGGCGGCGAGCCGGTCGCGGGCGGCGAACAGGGCCCGGGACAGGGCGAGGGCGGTCTGCCGTTCACGGGCCGACAGGTAGCGGTTGCGGCTCGACAGGGCGAGGCCGTCGGTCTCGCGGACGGTCGGCACGCCGACGATCTCGACCGGGAAGTTCAGGTCGCGCGCCATGCGGCGGATGACGGCCAGCTGCTGGGCGTCCTTCTCCCCGAAGAAGGCCAGGTCGGGCTGGGTGAGGTGGAGCAGCTTGGCGACGACGGTGAGGACGCCGTCGAAGTGTCCGGGCCGGGAGGCGCCCTCCAGGAGGTCGCCCATGGGGCCCGCGGTGATCCGGACCTGGGGCTGCCCGCCCGGGTAGACCTCGTCCGCGGAGGGGGCGAAGACGGCATTCGCGCCGTTGGCGGAGGCCAGCTCCAGGTCGGCGTCGAGGGTGCGCGGGTAGCGGTCGAGGTCCTCGCCCGCGCCGAACTGGAGCGGGTTGACGAAGACGGTGACGACGACGAAGCCGTCCTTGCCGACGCGTTCGCGGGCGGCCCGGATCAGGGTGGCGTGGCCCTCGTGGAGGGCGCCCATGGTCATGACGACGGCGTTGCGCCCCGGCTTGCCGAAGTGGGCGCGCACGTACTCCAGGTCGTCGACCGTGGGGACCAGCTCCGCCGGCCCGCGGCGTCCGGGGCCGTTCCGGTCGAACAGGCTCATCGGTCGTCTCCTCGCGGCCCGTCGGCGGGGCCCGTCGTGTCGGGGGCCGGGTCGGCGGCGAGGACGCCCAGCAGGTCCTGGGCCAGCTCCGGCTTGAGCAGGCCGTGCGCCAGCGCCCGGTCGGCCGTCGTACGGGCCATCGCGAGGTAGCCGGAGACGGTGCCGGGCGCGTGCTTGCGGAGTTCGGCCACGTGCGCGGCGACCGTGCCGGCGTCGCCGCGGGCGACGGGGCCGGTCAGGGCGGCGTCGCCGGACCGCAGCGCGTTGTCGAGGGCGGCGCCGAGGAGGGGGCCGAGCATCCGGTCGGGGGCGGCGACGCCGGCCGTGCGGAGCAGCTCCATCGACTGGGCCACCAGGGTGACCAGGTGGTTCGCGCCGAGGGCGAGGGCCGCGTGGTACAGCGGCCGGGCCTCCTCGGCGATCCACTCGGGCTCCCCGCCCATCTCGATGACCAGCGCCTCGGCGGCGAGCCGCAGCTCCTCCGGCGCGGTCACCCCGAAGGAGCAGCCGGCCAGCCGCTGCACGTCGACGGCGGTGCCGGTGAAGGTCATCGCCGGGTGCAGGGCGAGCGGGAGGGCGCCCGCGCGGCGGGCCGGGTCCAGGACGCGGGCGCCGTACCGCCCGGAGGTGTGGACGATCAGCTGCCCGGGCCGGACGGCGCCGGTGCCCGCGAGTCCCTCGACGAGGCCCGGCAGGGCGTCGTCCGGGACGGTGAGCAGGACGAGGTCGGCGAGGGCGAGCACGCGCGCGGGCTCCACCACGGGCACGTCCGGCAGCAGCTCGGCGGCCCGGCGCCGGGAGGCGTCGGAGACCGCGGAGACGGCGACCGGGCGGTGCCCGGCGAGCTGGAGGGAGGCGGCGAGGGCGGGGCCGACGCGGCCGGCGCCGACGACTCCTACGGTGAGCCGGGCGGGTCGGTCCTCGGCCCTGGGCTCTGGCGCTGCTGGTGCGTTCACGGTGGGTACGGCCTTCCGTTCCAGTCCTCGGCGGGTACCGGACGATTTCTGGTCATGCTACGCCAGCGTTTCGTCCCTCCCCCGGTCGCCCGAAAGTCGTGAGCGGGGGCGTGGGCGACGGTGTGATGATCTGCCCATGGATGTGGATGAGCTGCCACCGGAGACGCCCGGTGAGGTGACCGGCGGGACCGCCGTGGAGACGAGGGGCGAAGCCGCCGGCGGGACGGCGGGCGATGCCGTCGGGGAGGCGCCCGACGAGGGTGCGGCGCGGCGGTACCGGGCCCAGGTGTGGGGCGGGGCCGCGCGTTCGCTGTGGCGCCCCTCCGTGGAGGGCACGGTCGGCGGCCGGCTGCGCGCGCTGGCCGACTGGGCGGACGCCGCGGGGCTCGCCGACGCGGCCCTCGACGTGTACGGCGACGGGCTGGTGGAGGTCCTGGAGGAGCGGATCGCGGCGGAGCTGGGCATGCCCGCGGCCGTCTTCTTCCCGACCGGCACGATGGCCCAGCAGGTGGCGCTGCGGTGCTGGGCCGGGCGGACCGGGAGCCCGGTCGTCGCGCTCCACCCGCTGGCCCACCCCGAGGTCCACGAGGGCGGGGCCCTGGCGGCGGTGTCGGGGCTGCGGACGGTGCACCCGACGGACGCGCCCCGGCTGCCGACGGCCGAGGAGGTGCGGGACCACCCGGAGCCCTTCGGGACGCTGATGCTGGAGCTGCCGCTGCGGGACGCGGGCTTCGTGCTGCCGACCTGGGAGGAGCTGACCGCGACGGTCGACGCGGCCCGGGAGCGGGACGCGGTGGTCCACTTCGACGGTGCCCGGCTGTGGGAGTGCCCGACGCGTTTCGGCCGTCCGCTCGCGGAGATCGCCGGGCTCGCGGACAGCGTGTACGTCTCCTTCTACAAGTCCCTCGAAGGGATGTCCGGGGCGGCGCTCGCCGGACCGGAGGACCTGGTGGCGGAGGCGCGGGTCTGGCTCCACCGGTACGGGGGCCGGGTCTTCCAGCAGTACCCGGTGGCGCTCGCGGCGCTGCGCGGCCTGGACACCGAGCTGCCGCGGCTGCCGTCGTACGTGGCCCACGCGCGCGTGGTGGCCGACGTCCTGCGCGAGGAGCTCGCGGCGCCGGGCGGCCCGGGCTGGTTCCGGATCCACCCGGAGGTGCCGCACACCCACCAGTTCCAGGTGTGGCTCCCGTACGAGCCGGACGTCCTCACGGCGGCCGCCCTCGCCCAGACCGAGCGGACCGGGACCTGTCTCTTCCGCCGGTGGTTCACCCCGGGCGCGGCCGGCCCGCCGGGCACCGCCGTCACCGAGGTGACGGTGGCCTCGGACGGGCTGGAGTGGACGGCGGAGGACGTCAGGACGGCCGTACGGGACTTCCTGGCGCTCGTCGCCGACCGCGGCCCCGCACCAGCCGGCGCAGGGCCGCGGTGAGCCGGCCGGTGGCCGGTCGGCCGGCCACCACGCGCGCGAAGCGGCGGTGGTCGCGCAGCTCGCGCAGCACGGCCAGGTCGTGGGTGCCGGGCGCGGGCGGCGCGGGCTCGCCCCGCCGCGCGGCCCGGTAGCTGTCGAAGAGGTGCTGTTGCAGCGCGTCCATGGGCTCACCCTGGGTCCGCCGGCCGCCGCCGCGCGCTCCGATTGACGGCCCTCGTCAATCGGAGCGACGGACCGCCCGGTGCGTCCCGCAGGATGGGGGGCGTGAGCGTGACCATCGACATCACCGGAGTGCCGCCCGAGCGGATCGTCTTCTGCCCCTCTCCGCTGGCCGAGCTCGGCAACGCCGTCCACGTCCTGGCGGAGCCGGGCCACCACCCCGGCCACCACGCGTGGGCGACGGCGACCACCGCCGCCCTGGAGCCCGGCCTCGCCGACCGGCTCCTGGAGGCCGACTTCATGTGGCGGTCGACCCGCTCGGACTTCCTGCTGCCCGCGCAGCCCCGGGAGACGCTGGCCGAGGAGCTCGACGACCTGGACCGGCTGGACGACGAGAAGTTCGTCGGCGCCGCCCTGGAGATCTCGTGCAGCCCGCTCTACGCCCGCGGCGGCATCCCGTCGCCGCTGGTCGACGAGCGGTCCGCGCGCCGGGCGCTGGACCTGGCCGCCGCGCGCGGTCCGCTGCAGGCGGCGTTCGTGGAGCGGATGCTCGCCGCGCCGACCGCCACGCGCGCGTGGATCCGGCGTCTGCTGGAGGACTGCGACGAGGCGTTCTTCGCCGAGGCATGGCGGCGGATCCGGGTGCAGCTGGCCGCCGACGCCCGCCACAAGACGGAGCTGATGCGCCGCAAGGGTCTTGCCGAGGCCCTCGCGGACGCCTCGCCGGCGCTGAGCCTGGAGGAGGACGGCGAGAGCGCCCGGATCGTGGTCGACAAGCTGATGGAGGCCCGGGCGGACGCCCGGGCCGGAGCCGTGACGCTGGTGCCGAGCGTCTTCGGCCGGCCGCATCTGATGGCGCTGTACGCGCCGGGCTGGCAGCCGGTGATCATGTACCCGGCGGCGAGCCGCGAGGTCGGCGGCCTGGAGTCGGTCGAGACGGTGCGGCTCCGCCTCGACGCGCTCGCCCACCCGGTGCGGATGCGGATGTGCCGCAGCCTGGCGCGCGGCCCGTACTCGACGAGCGAGCTGGCCGACACGTACGGAATCACCGCGCCGGAGGTCTCCCGGCATCTGGCGGTGCTCCGGAAGGCCGGGCTCCTCACCACCCGCCGCCGGGGCCGTTACGTCCTCCACCAGCTCGACTTCTCGGTCGTCGCCCGCCTGGGCAGCGACTTCCTGGAGTCGGTGCTGCGCTGAGCCGGGGGGAGCTCCCGAAGCCGTTCCCGCACCGGGCCGCGGCGACTCCCGCGGCGGGCGCCGCGGCGGCCCGGCCGTCAGCCCTTGGCGCCGCCGCCCGCGCGGACCAGGCCCGTCTCGTACGCGAGGACGACGACCTGGACGCGGTCGCGGAGGCCCAGCTTGGTGAGGATGCGGCCCACGTGGGTCTTGACCGTCGCCTCGGAGAGGACCAGACGGGCGGCGATCTCGCCGTTGGAGAGACCCTGGGCGACCAGGAGCATGACCTCGCGCTCGCGGTCGGTCAGCTTCTCCACCTCGCGGTGCTCGGGCTCGCGGCCGGAGGCCGGCAGCATCGGGGAGAAGCGGTCCAGGAGGCGGCGGGTGGTCGAGGGGGCGACGACGGCGTCGCCGCTGTGCACGGAGCGGATCGCCCCGAGCAGTTCGGCCGGCGGCACGTCCTTCAGCATGAAGCCGCTCGCGCCCGCCTTCAGGCCGGAGAACGCGTACTCGTCCAGGTCGAAGGTGGTCAGGATGAGCACCTTCGGGGCGTCGGGCTCGGCGCAGATCCTGCGGGTCGCCTCCACGCCGTCGAGGCGCGGCATCCGCACGTCCATGAGGACCACGTCGACCCGGGTGGCCCGCAGCACCTCCAGGGCCTCCGCCCCGTCGCCCGCCTCCGCCACGACCTCCATGTCCGGCTGGGCGGCCAGCACCATGCGGAAACCGGTGCGGAGGAGCACCTGGTCGTCGACGAGCATCACGCGGATGGACATGCGGTTCCTTCGGTGAGTGGGGACGAAGCTCGGGTTCTCAGTGTGCTGGCTTGAGCGGAAGCAGCGCGCTGATCCGGAAACCGCCGCCCGGGCGGGGTCCCGCGTCCAGGGTGCCGCCCACCATGCCGACCCGCTCCCGCATGCCGATGAGGCCGTGGCCGCGCCCGTCGGCGCCGCCGTCCTCGTACATCTCCTGGGGGGCTCCCCGGCCGTCGTCCTCGACGAGCAGGCCGAGGCCGTCGTCGAAGTAGACGAGCCGGACACGGGCGCCGGCCTCGGGGCCGCCGTGCTTGCGGGTGTTGGTGAGGGCTTCCTGGACGATCCGGTAGGCGGTCAGGCCGACGCCGGTGGGCAGCTCGCGCGGGGTGCCCTCGACGGTGAGGTCGACCGTGAGACCGGCGCCCCTGACCTGCTCGACCAGCTCCTCGATCTGCTCCACGTCGGGCTGGGGCACGTACTCCCCGGCCTCCTTGTGCTCACCGGTGCGCAGGATGCCGAGCAGCCGGCGCATCTCGGCGAGCGCCTGCCGGCCGGTGGTGGAGATGGTCTCCAGGGCCTGCTTGGCGGTCTCCGGGGAGGAGTCCATGACGTAGGCGGCGCCGTCGGCCTGCACCACCATCACCGAGACGTTGTGCGCGACGACGTCGTGGAGCTCGCGGGCGATCCGGGCCCGCTCGGCGGCGACCGCGACCTTGGCCTGCGCCTCCCGCTCCCGCTCCAGCCGGGCGGCCTTCTCCTCCAGCTGGGCGAAGTAGGCGCGGCGGGTGCGGAGCGAGTCGCCGAGGACCCAGGCGAGGGCGAACGGCACGGCCATGATCACCGTGAAGAAGACCTGTCCCGGCACCGAGACGTCGCCCTCCAGCGGCCATCTCAGCTGGGAGACCGGGGCGGCGGCGATCCCGCCGGCGAGGGCGAGCCGGGAGGCCCACCGGGGGCCGTCGTGGGCGGCGACGGTGAAGATCATGACGAGCATGGCGAAGTTCGCCACGAAGGGGTCGATGTCGAGGACCAGCTGGACGAGGCCGAGGGCGACGGTGAGCACCAGCATCCGCTCCGGCGCCCGCCGCCGCAGGGCGACGACCAGGGAGTAGAGCACGGCGACCGCCCCGGAGGCGACGGGGTGGCCGACGGGCGGGGACACCGACCCGATCCACAGCACGGACATCCCGAGGAGGACGACGGCCCAGAAGACGTCGACGCCCGTCGGGTGGCTGCGGATGAAGTCGTAGAGGCGCTGCACGTAACCCAGAGTAGGGAACGGGTGCGGGCGGGGGATCAACCGTGCGGTCGATCCTTGCGGCGGGACCCGTACGACCGGGGGTGGAGACTGGGGCCCGTGACGGATGACGTGACGGACGGGACGGAACCGCCGGCGGGCGACGGGCGGGAGTGGCGGGGCTGGCGGGAAGCCGCGGAGCGGGCGCTGTACGGACCCGGGGGTTTCTTCCTTCGCCCGGAGGGCCCCGCGGGCCACTTCCGCACCTCGGTGCACGCCTCGCCGCTCTTCGCGGCGGCGGTCGCCCGGCTGCTCGTCGCCACGGCGGAGGACCTGGCCACCGACGAGATCGCCCTGGTGGACATGGGCGCGGGCCGGGGCGAGCTGGTGACCGGGGTGCTGGCGGCGGTCCCGGCGGGGCTGCGGGTACGGGCGTACGCGGTGGAGCGGGCGGCCCGTCCCGACGGGCTCGACCCCCGGGTGGAGTGGACCGGGCGGCCGCCGGAGGGGGTGCGCGGGCTCCTCTTCGCGAACGAGTGGCTGGACAACGTGCCGGTGGACGTCGCCGAGGCGGCCGAGGACGGCACGGTCCGGTACGTGGAGGTGCGCGGCGACGGTACGGAGCGGCTGGGCGCCCCGGTCGAGGGCCCGGACGCGGAGTGGCTGACCCGGTGGTGGCCGCTGTCCGGTCCCGGCGAGCGGGCCGAGATCGGCCGGCCCCGGGACGAGGCGTGGGCGGCGGCGGTCGGTTCGCTGGCGGCGGGCGCGGCGGTGGCGGTGGACTACGGGCACGTACGGGGCTCCCGGCCGCCCTTCGGGACGCTGACCGGCTTCCGGGCGGGCCGCGAGGTCGCGCCGGTCCCGGACGGCAGCGGCGACCTCACCGCCCATGTGGCCATGGACGCGTGCGCGGCGGCGGTCCACGCGCGCGTGGCGGCGGAACTGACGACCCAGCGGGAGGCGCTGCGCCGGCTCGGGGTCTCCGGCGGCCGGCCGCCGCTGGAGCTGGCCTCGACCGACCCGGTGGCGTACGTGCGGGCGCTCTCCGCCGCAGGGGAGGCGGCGGAGCTGACCGCGCGCGGCGGCCTGGGCGACTTCCTGTGGCTGAGCCAGCGGGTCTGAGGGCTTCAGCGCCGGCTCCGTGGCCGGCCGGGGGGGCTGTGGCCGGTGGCGGTGAGGTCGGGTGTCGTCCACAGGCCGGGGGCGTGCTGGCCGGTCTGTGGACGGGCGGGGGCGTGCTGGCCGGTCTGTGGACGGGCGGGGGCCGTGGGGGCCGGTCGTCCGCCGGCCGAGGTCGTGCGGGCCGGTCGTCCACAGGCGGGCGGCGTGGGGGCCGGTCGTCCACTGGCGGGAGGCGTGGGGCCGGTCGTCCACAGGCCGAAGGCGTGCGGGCTGGTTGTCCACAGGCCGGGGCCTGGCCCGTGGGAGGGGTGCCCGGCGGGGGATACTGTCCGGCATGACGGAGACCACGGTCGGCATCGGCGGCGCGGCGGAGAGCACCGACATGGTGCTGAACATCGGCCCGCAGCACCCCTCCACGCACGGCGTGCTCCGGCTGCGGCTCGTGCTCGACGGCGAGGTGATCCGGCACGCGGAGCCGGTCGTGGGCTATATGCACCGGGGCGCCGAGAAGCTCTTCGAGGCGCGTGACTACCGCCAGATCGTCATGCTGGCGAACCGGCACGACTGGCTGTCCGCCTTCTCCAACGAGCTCGGTGTGGTGATGGGCGTCGAGCGGATGCTCGGCATGGAGGTGCCGGAGCGGGCGGTGTGGCTGCGCACGCTCCTCGCGGAGCTGAACCGGGTGCTCAACCACCTGATGTTCCTGGGCTCGTACCCGCTGGAGCTGGGCGGGATCACGCCGGTCTTCCACGCCTTCCGGGAGCGCGAGGAGCTCCAGACGGTGATGGAGGAGGTCTCCGGCGGCCGGATGCACTACATGTTCAACCGGGTCGGCGGCCTCAAGGAGGACCTGCCGGCGGGCTGGCTCGGCCGGGCCCGGCAGGCGGTCGCGGACGTGCGGTCGCGGATGGACGTGTACGACCGGCTGGTCCTCGGCAACGAGATCTTCCGCGCCCGCACCCGCGGGGTCGGCGTGCTGGCCCCGGAGACGGTGCACGCCTTCGGGGTGTCGGGGCCGATCGCCCGGGCCTCGGGCGTCGACTTCGACCTGCGGCGGGACGAGCCGTACCTGGCCTACGGGGAGCTCCAGGACACCCTGCGGGTGGTGGTCCGTGAGGAGGGCGACTGCCTGGCCCGCTTCGAGTGCCTGCTGGAGCAGACGCACAACTCCCTGGAGCTGGCGGACGCCTGCCTGGACCGGCTGGCCGGGCTGCCGGGCGGGCCGGTCAACCAGCGGCTGCCGAAGGTCCTGAAGGCGCCGGAGGGGCACACGTACACCTGGACGGAGAACCCGCTCGGGCTCAACGGCTACTACCTGGTGTCGAAGGGCGAGAAGACCCCGTACCGGCTGAAGCTGCGCTCGGCCTCGTACAACAACATCCAGGCGCTGGTGGAGCTGCTGCCGGGGACGCTGGTCGCGGACATGGTCGCGATCCTGGGGTCGTTCTTCTTCGTCGTCGGCGACATCGACAAGTGACGGCCGGGGCCGTTCAGGCCCGGTCCGACCGGGCCAGGCGCATCACCACGTAGTCGCGTTCCTCGCGCTCGGGGCGGCGGCGGTCGACGACCGTCCAGCCCCAGCGCGCGTACCGCTCCGTCAGCTCCGGGACGTCGAGGGTCATGAGGAGCGCGGGGCCCGCCCCGGCGACGGCCAGCAGGGCGTCGTGGAGGGCACGGCCGATGCCGCGGCCCTGGTGGGCGGGGGCGACGAGGAGTTCGGCGAGCTCGAAGGCGGGTTCCGCTCCGGAGAGGGCGGTGTCGGTCCAGCCCGCGGCGAGGCCGAGGAGTTCGCCGTCGGGGCCGAGGGCCGTCACCGCCCGGAAGTCGGGGCGCCGGGCGGCGGAGTCGCAGAGCCGGTCCACGGTCCGGACGGCGCCGAGCGGCGGTTCGTGCCAGGGGGCTCCGGCGAACGCCTGGGCGCACAGGGCGATCAGCTCGTCGCGGCGGGCCGGGGCCTCCTCCGGGAGGAGGAGGCCGGGGCGGTGGGTCACTGGTTGACGGCGCCGCGCAGTTCGGCGAGGTCGAGCTGCTCGGTCTCGTCGTGTGCGGTCAGGTCGATGACCTGGCCGATCGGACCGGTGGCGGAGGGCCGGACGACGACCGGCTCGTCGCCGGCCGGCTGCTCGGTGCCGGGCTCCGCGACCGCGGGCTCCTCGCGCCGCCCGGTGGCGGCCGCGGCCGGGACCGGGGTGAGGGCGGGGCCGCGGTCCGGGAGGCCGGCGGCCGCGCGGGCCTCCTCCAGGACCTCCTCACCCACCACGTCGGCGAGGTCGGTGTCCTGGACGGCCTCGATCGCCGCCGCCTTCTGCGTACCGAAGAAGTCGAAGCCGCCCTCGGTGCGCTGGACGGGCCGGCGGGCCGCGTACGGGACGATCGCGCTGGCCGCCGGGACGGCCGGGGTGCGGTCCTGGGCCGGGGCCGCCGGGGGCAGCGCCTTCGCGGTGGCCGCGGGGGCGAGGGCGGCCGGTCCCGCCGGGGCGTCCTCCGTGACCTCGGCGGCCCGGTCGTCCTGGGCGGCCGGGCGGGTGTGCTGCTCGGCGGCGTGCCGGCCGCGCGGCTCGTCCGTCTCGGCGGCGCGCTCGGCGAGGTCGCGGGCGCGGGCCGCCTCGGCGGTGCGGCGGGCCTGCTGCGCCGCGGCGTTGCGGGACAGGTCGCGCAGGGCCTGGGCGGCGCGGCGGTACGCCTCCGGGGTCGGCGTGGAGCCTCCGGCGGGCAGCTCCTTGGGGGCCTCGGCGCTCGCCTGGGCCAGGACGCGGCGGCCCTCCAGGGCGCTGGCGCGCTCGGTCTCGGCGGTCGCGTAGCGGCGCAGCAGGTCGGCGTGCTCGCCGCGCAGTCCGGCCAGTTCGACGCGCTTGGCGCGGAGCTTGGCGTCGAGGCGGATGCGCAGGGCGCGGGACTCCTCCAGATCCGCTTCCAGTTCGGCGAGGCGCTCGTCGGCCTTCCACTGGTCGGCGGTGCGGGCGCGGGTCAGCTCGGCGACCTGGCGGCCGGCGCTGCGGTCCCAGCCGCGCATGAGGACGGCACCGGTGACGGCGGCGGCCGCCGCCGCGACGGCCAGCAGCCGCACGACCACGAGTTCCCCGGGGATCCAGGCCGCCGCGGCGCACACGGCCGCGGCGCCGGCGACCGCGGAGGGCGGCATCAGCTTGTGCAGAGGCGGGGAATGGCGGTGGCGTCCACGTGGCATGGCCTGAAATTTACCGTGCGTAGGCGTGGTGTGGGGGGTCGGCCCGGTAATCTCTTGGCCACTTCTCGCCGACGGAATCGGAGAGGGAGCGTTCCGCTTCCGCTTCGGGCCGACATCCCCTCTTCGGCGCCTACTTGCCGACCAGCTCCTTCTCCTTCAGATAGGCGGCGGCCACGTCCTCGGGCTTCGCCCGCTCGGCGTCGACCTTGCGGTTGAGTTCGGCGAGATCCGCTGTGGTGAGCACCTTGGTGATCTTGTCGAGCGCGGCGGTCACCTCGGGAGCCCCGGCCTCCTTCGCGTTCACCACCGGCAGCACGTTGTCGGCGTTCTGCAGCTGCTTGTCGTCCTCCAGGAAGACCAGGCCGAAGCTGTCCACGGTGGCGTCCGTGGTGGTGGTCAGGACCAGCTGGTCCACGCCGTCCTTGACGGCCTGCTTGGCCTGCGGGGTGCCGACGCCCTTCGGGTCGACGCCCGTCACGTCGATGCCGTAGGTCTTCTTCAGACCGGGGGCGCAGAAGGGGCGGACCGCGCATTCGTCGCCCGCCGCGATCTTCACCTTCAGCTTCGCCGCACCGAGATCGGAAAGGGTCTTCAGCTTGTTCTTCTCGGCGAATTCCTTCGACACCGCGAAGGCGTTCTGGTCGACGGCCTCCCCGGCGTCCAGGACCTTCAGCCCGCGCGGTTCCGCGAGCTTCCGCAGCGCGTCCACGGTGGCCTTCGCGTCACCGGAGGCGACCGGCTTCTCCTCGGGCGCCTTCGGACCGTTGACCTTCGCGTTGAGGAATTCCGCGAGCGTCGCCGCGTATTCCGGTACGACGTCGATCTCGCCCTTCTCCAGGGCGGGCTCGTACAGCTCCCGGTTCTTCACGGTGGTGATCGAGACCGCGTACCCCTCGTCGCGCAGCAGCTGCGCGTACAGCTCGGCGAGCACCTTCGACTCGGTGAAGGCGGCCGCGCCGACGACCAGCGAGCCCTTGTCGCCGCCGGAGCCCCCGGACGACTTCTCCTTGCCCTGCTCCAGGCTGTCGCCGCCGCACGCGGCGAGCGAGACGGCCAGCGCGGCGGCACCCAGCAGCGCGCCGGTGGCGCGCGAGATCCTGTTCACGGATTCAGTCCTTCGCTCTCTCGGTGTCCTGATACGTCAAGTCCGGGGCGGCCGGGGGACGAGGAGCCGGTCCAGGCCGATCAGCAGGCCCTCGACCACGAGCGCGAGCAGGGCCACCAGGACGGCGCCCGCGACCACCTGGGCGGTGTCGTAGAGCGCGAAGCCGGCCGTGATGATCCGGCCGAGCCCGCCCTGGCCGACCATGGCGGCGATGGTCGCCGTGGCGACCACCTGCACGGCGGCGGAGCGGACCCCGGTCATCACGACCGGGGCGGCCAGCGGCAGCTCGACCCGGCGGAAGACCTGGCCGCCCGTCATGCCCATGCCCCGGGCCGCGCGGACCGCCGCCCGGTCCACCTCGCGCACGCCCACGTAGGCGTTGGTCAGCAGCGGCGGGATCGCGAAGAGGACCAGGGCCGAGACGGTCGGCACATAGCCCGCGTTCCGCAGCGGGGAGACCATGAAGAGGGCGAGGACGGCGAAGACCGGGACCGCCCGCCCCACGTTCGACACGTTGACCGCCAGCGCGCCGCCGCGGCCGACGTGGCCGAGCCAGAGCCCGAGCGGCAGCGCGACCGCGCCGGCGATCAGCAGCGCCAGCACGCTCACGTACGCGTGCTCGGCGAGGCGCGCGGCGATGCCCTCCTCGCCGCTCCAGTGCGCACCGGTGGTGAGCCAGGCCCACGCGTCCGTCACGATCCCCACCTCACCCGCCTCCCAGCGCGCTTCGGTCCCGGGACCAGGGCGTGAGCAGCCGCTGGGCACCCAGGAGGAGCAGGTCGGCGACGACGGCGAGCAGCACGCACAGCACGGAGGCGGCAAGCACCTGCGCCTTGAAGAAGGTCGGCAGGGCGTCCTCGATGAGATTGCCGAGGCCGCCGCGGCCGACGACCGAGCCGATGGTGGTGAGCGCGATCGTGGAGACGGTGGCCATCCGGACACCGGCCATCAGGACCGGCAGCGCGAGGGGCAGTTCGACCTGCCAGAGCAGCCGCCAGGGGCCGAAGCCGAGTCCGCGGGCGGCCTCCCGGGTCTCCGCCGGGACGGCTTCGAGGCCGGCCAGGGTGTTGCGCACCAGGATCGTCAGCGCGTACAGCACCAGGCCGGTGACGACGAGCGCGGAGGAGAGCCCGAAGACGGGGAGCAGCAGCGAGAACATGGCGAGCGACGGCACCGTGTAGAGCAGGGTGGTCAGCCCGAGGACCGGAGTGGCCAGCCGGGGCCGGGCCCGCACGAGGAGGGCCAGCGGCACGGCGACCAGCAGGGCGATCACCACCGAGGCGGCGGTGATGCCGATGTGCTGGACCAGGGCGTCGGTCAGCTCCTCGCGACGGGTGCGCAGATACTCCGCGCAGATCCAGTCGTTGGCGACCAGGCAGTTCGACGAGCTCATCCGGACCTCCCCCCAGGTCGCCGTCACTAGAACGTGTGTCTGGACGACCCTAACCGCCGCCACCGACAATCCGGCCGATCCGGAGCCCGTGCCGCCGATCCGCCACGTCGCCGCAACACCGCCTTCACACATGCCCGATGACGAGGGGCCAGAATGGGCACATGATCCGGTTCGAACAGGTGACCAAGCGCTATCCGGACGGCACCACGGCGGTCGACGACCTCTCCTTCGAGGTCGCCGAGGGCGAGCTCGTCACGCTCGTCGGCCCCTCGGGCTGCGGCAAGACGACCACGATGATGATGGTGAACCGGCTGGTCGAGCCGACCGCGGGGCGCGTCCTCGTCGACGGCCGGGACATCGCCGGGGTGGACCCGGTCGCCCTGCGCCGCAAGATCGGCTACGTCATCCAGCAGGTCGGGCTCTTCCCGCACCGCACGGTCCTCGACAACACCGCCACCGTCCCCGCCCTGCTCGGCTGGAAGAAGGCGGCGGCACGCGCGCGTGCCGCCGAACTCCTCGAACTCGTCGGCCTCGACCCCGCCGTGCACGGCCCCCGCTACCCCGCGCAGCTCTCCGGCGGCCAGCGTCAGCGCGTCGGCGTGGCCCGCGCGCTCGCCGCCGACCCGCCGGTCCTCCTCATGGACGAGCCCTTCGGCGCCGTCGACCCGGTCGTCCGCGAACGGCTCCAGAACGAGTTCCTCGCCCTCCAGGCCACCGTCCGCAAGACTGTCCTCCTCGTCACCCACGACATCGAGGAGGCCGTCCGGATGGGCGACCGCATGGCCGTCTACGGGCAGGGCCGCATCGAGCAGTTCGACACCCCGGCCACCGTGCTCGCCTCCCCCGCCACCCCGTACGTGGCCGACTTCGTCGGAGGCGACCGCGCCCTCAAGCGGCTGGCGGTCACCCCCGTCACGGCGGAAGACCTGGACCCGCTGCCCGCCGGCTCCGACGGGACGCCCGCCACGCCCGCCGGCCCCGACGGGACGCCCGCCACGCGCGCGCGTGCCGAAGCGGGCCACGCACCCCGCTCCGTACCCCTCGGCGGAACCCTCAAGGACGCGCTCGCGCTGCTCCTCCAGGACGACTCCGGGCATCTCACCGTCACCGGCGCCGACGGCCGGCCGCTCGGCACCCTCACCCCCGCCGGGGTGCACCGGGCCCTGCGCCGCGCGGGCTGACCGGGGCCGACCGACCCGACCGGACTGACCAGGGCCGACCGACCCGACCGGGCCGCAGGTCAGGCCGGGGCAGACCTCCCCGCCAGGCCTGCCCGGCAGCCCGGCCTGCCCGGAAGACGTCGCCTAGTCCGCCCGGAGCTTCCCGCTCATCCACACCAGGCCGGGCGGGATCTCCCGGTTCCAGGTGGTGAAGTTGTGCCCGCCGCTCTCCAGCGTGATCGAGGAGACCCGCGCCGGGCTCTTCACCTTCCGGACGAACTCCTCGGTCCCCTTCCGGTTGCCCTCGCCGGACTTCGACGTCGTCACCAGGAACGACGACTTCGGCTGCGGCCGGTGGTCCAGGCTCCACAGCAGGTCGGCCCGCTGCCGCAGCGCCTGGTCGCCGTGGAAGAGGTCACCCGTCGTCACGTCCTCCGCCGCCTTGTAGTACGCGGAGAAGCCCGCCCCCGCCACGAACCGGTCCGGATGGTTCAGCGCGATCTTCAGCGCGCAGTACCCACCCGTCGAGTTCCCCATGAACCCCCAGTTCCGCGGCTTCGTCCCCACCCGGTACGACCCCGACACGGCCCTCGGCAGATCCTCGGCGAAGAAGGTCTCCGTGCGCGGACCGCCCGGCACGTCCACGCACTCGGTGTCCCGCGGCGGCGCCACGGTCGGCCGCAGCATCACCAGGACCATCGGCTGCATCCGCCCCTCCTTCGCCTGGAGGTACGCCGTCCGCGGGTAATTCAGCCCCTTGATCAGGTTCTCCGCGGTGCCCGGATACCCCGTCAGCACCACCGCCGCCGGGAACGACTGCTTCGCGTACCGCTCCTGGAAGTACTCCGGCGGCAGGTAGACGAAGGCCGGCGAGGTGATCCCCGACCGGTCCCCGCGGACCACCACCTCCTGGATCTGCCCGCCGACGGACGGCCGCGCTCCACCCGGCACGTCCAGGGCCCGCGTCCCCACCACCCGCACGTCCTCGGAGCCGGCGCCGTGGTCGACGACCACCCCCATCTCCTGCTCCTGGCCGAACAGGTCCGCCCAGGAACCGTAGAAGAGGAAGGAACGGTTCGCCGCGAGCCCCACCGCCGCGAACAGCGCCAGCTGCGTCGCCAGCAGCAGCCCCACCCTGGCGAAGACCGGCCGCCACCCCCGCCGGGCCAGCCGGGGCCACAGCACCACCGTGACCGAGAAGAGCGCGACGGCCACCGCCACCGCCGTGACGAGGGCATTGCCGCTGGTGAGACCCATGAGACGTCCGAACCTTCCTGCGTACGACTTCCCGGACGTCCCGACGACTTCCTGAGAATTTCCTGTGACCGGATGAACCCGCCCGCGTACAGCCCCGTCCTAAGGGGAGCCCCGAACGGGGCCGAAAACGACCACGAACGCACGGGGAGCGCGGGAAGCGATGTCTGTCACGGTAGATGGGGACAAAACATCATCGGTTCCGGCTCGGGTCCGCCGAATTCTCAGCGGCCCGGCCCCCGAGAAGGTCCCCGCCCTCGTCGGTACGGCCTGCACCCTCATCGGACTCCTCGACATCGCGGCCGGGGTCTTCCCCCGCTTCCGCGCCAGCCGGGTCCACGCCCTCGCGGAGGTCCTCCCCGGCACCCTCGGCCCGCTCTCCGCCGCCGTCTCGCTCAGCGCCGGCGTCCTCCTGCTCCTCCTCGCCCACGGCCTCAAGCGCCACAAGCGCCGCGCCTGGCGGGCCGTCGTCCTGCTCCTCCCCCTCGGCGCCGCCGCCCAGTTCGTCTGGCGCCACTCGATCCTCGGCTCGCTGCTCTCGCTCGCCCTCCTCGCCCTGCTGCTGCGCCACCGCGACCAGTTCGCCGCCCTCCCCGACCCCCGCAGCCGCTGGCGCGCCCTCGCCAACTTCGTCGTCATGGGCGCCGGCTCGCTCGCCCTCGGCCTCGTCGTCGTCAGCGCCCACCCCCGCCGCGTCGTCGGCGACCCCAGCCTCACCGACCGGCTCGAACACGTCCTCCTCGGACTCTTCGGCGTCGAAGGCCCCGTCGCCTACACCCGCGGCGTCGACTGGACCGTCGGCTACTCCCTGGGCGCCCTCGGCATGCTCACCGCCCTCACCACGCTCTACCTCGCGCTCCGCCCCGAACACCCCGCCGCCCGCCTCACCGCCGACGACGAGACCCGCCTCCGCGCCCTCCTCGAACGCCACGGCGGCCGCGACTCCCTCGGCCACTTCGCCCTCCGCCACGACAAGGGCGTCGTCTTCTCCCCCAGCGGCAAGGCCGCCGTCTGCTACCGCGTCGTCTCCGGCGTCATGCTCGCCAGCGGCGACCCCATCGGCGACGTCGAAGCCTGGCCCGGCGCCATCGAACGCTTCATGGACGAGGCCCGCGCCCACTCCTGGACCCCCGCCGTCATGGGCTGCTCCGAGACCGGCGGCCAGGTCTGGACCCGCGAGACCGGCCTCGACGCCCTCGAACTCGGGGACGAGGCCGTCATCGACGTCGACGCCTTCTCCCTCTCCGGGCGCTCCATGCGCAACGTCCGCCAGATGGTCAAGCGGATCGAGCGCAACGGCTACACCACGCGCGTGCGCCGGGTCCGCGACCTCGACGACGCCGAACTCGAACTCGTCCGCCGGGCCGCCGCCGACTGGCGCGGCACCGACACCGAACGCGGCTTCTCCATGGCCCTCGGCCGCATCGGCGCCCCCGGCGACGGCGACGCCGTCATAGCGACCGCCCACCTCACCGACCCGGACGACCCCGGCGGCGCCTCCCCCTACGGCGACCTCAAAGCCATGATCCACTTCGTGCCCTGGGGCCCCGACGGCATGTCCCTGGAGCTCATGCGCCGCGACCGCTCCGCCGACCCCGGCATGAACGAACTCCTCATCGTCGCCGCCCTCCAGGCCGCCCCCGGCCTCGGCATCCGCCGCGTCTCCCTCAACTTCGCCATGTTCCGCTCCACCCTCGCCCGCGGCGAACGGATCGGCGCCGGCCCCGTCCTCCGCCTCTGGCGCGGCCTGCTCCTCTTCCTCTCCCGCTGGTTCCAGATCGAGTCGCTCTACAAGTTCAACGCCAAGTTCCAGCCCCGCTGGGAACCCCGCTTCGTCGTCTACCGCGCCGGCCGCGACCTGCCCCGCATCGGCCTCGCCGCCATGCAGGCCGAAGGCTTCCTCTCCCTCGCCCTGCCCCGCCCCTTCGCCCGCCGCCGCCCCCGCGCCCCCCGCCCCTGCGCCCACGTCGTCCCCGCGCGCACCGGCCGGGAGCACGAGGTCAGTGCGGCCTGAAACCGCCCACGGCCCCGCCGGGCCCTACGCTGGTCGTATGAGTACGACGATCGACCGGGGCGCCCCCCTCGGCCTCCCCGAGTGGGACCGCTGCGCGGTCATGGGCGTGGTCAACGTGACCCCGGACTCCTTCTCCGACGGCGGCCGCTGGTTCGACACCACGGCCGCCGTCAAGCACGGCCTCGACCTCGTCGCCCAGGGCGCCGACCTCGTCGACGTCGGCGGCGAGTCCACCCGGCCCGGCGCCAGCCGCGTCGACGAGGACGAGGAGCTCCGCCGCGTCGTCCCCGTCGTCCGCGGCCTCACCGCCGAAGGCGTCACCGTCTCCGTCGACACCATGCGGGCCTCCGTCGCCGCCGCGGCCGTCGCGGCCGGCGCCGTACTCGTCAACGACGTCAGCGGCGGCCTCGCCGACCCCGGCATGGTCCCCGCCGTCGCCGCCGCCGAGGTCCCCTTCGTCGTCATGCACTGGCGCGGCTTCAGCGACAACATGAACAGCCTCGCCGTCTACGAGGACGTCGTCGCCGAGGTCGTCACCGAACTCCGCACCCGGATGGAGGCCGTCGTCGACGGCGGCGTCGCCCCCGAGCGGATCGTCATCGACCCCGGACTCGGCTTCGCCAAGCTCGCCCCGCACGACCTCGCCCTCGTCGCCCGCCTCCCCGAGCTGCGCGCCCTCGGCCGGCCCCTCCTGGTCGCCGCCTCCCGCAAACGCTTCCTCGGCCACGTCCTCACCCGCGAGCCCGGCGCCACCCCGCCGCCCGCCCGCGAGCGCGACGCCGCCACCGCCGCCGTCTCCGCCCTCGCCGCCCACGAGGGCGCCTGGGCCGTCCGCGTCCACGAGGTCCGGGCCAGCGCCGACGCCGTCCGCGTCGCCCGCGCCGTCGAAGGAGCCCGGTGACCGGCGGGCGCGAGGCCGACCGGGCCGCGGACCGGGCCGCCGTGGAAGCCGCCAACACCGCCTTCTACGCGGCGATGGAGGAGGGCGACTTCGACCGGCTCGAAGACCTCTGGCTCGACGACGGCGCCACCGAGATCTCCTGCGTCCACCCCGGCTGGCCCGTCCTCACCGGCCGCGGCGAGGTGCTCCGCTCGTACGCGCTGATCATGGCGCACACCGACTACATCCAGTTCTTCCTCACCGACGTCCGCACCTCGATCGGCGGCGACACCGCACTCGTCACCTGCACCGAGAACATCCTCAGCGGCGGCCCCGCCGAGGACGGCGCCGAGCTCGGCCCCCTCGTCGGACAGCTCGTCGTCGCCACCAACACCTTCCGCCGGACCCCCGAGGGCTGGCGGATCTGGTCCCACCACGCCTCCCCCGTCATCGCCGGACCCGACGACGACACACCCCCCGCGGCCACCGCCGACGACGCCGGACCCGCCGCCTGACGGCCCCGACAGCAAGCGCTGTCGGTGCCCGCAGGTAGATTCGATGGAGGACACCCGGCCGTCCGCACCCGGCTGTGTGCCCCCGCAACTACGACAGCAGGAGTGATTCGCGTGGATCGTGTCGCGCTGCGCGGCCTCAAGGCCCGAGGTCACCACGGCGTCTTCCCCAAGGAGCGCGAGGAGGGGCAGACCTTCATCGTGGACCTGGTCCTCGGCCTCGACACCCGCCCGGCGGCCGCAGACGACGACCTCACCAAGACCGTCCACTACGGCGTCGTCGCCGAAGAGGTCGTCGACGTCGTCCAGGGCGAGCCCGTCGACCTGATCGAGACCCTCGCCGAGCGCATCGCCCAGCAGTGTCTGAGCCACGCCGGCGTCCAGGAGGTGGAGGTGGTCGTCCACAAGCCGGACGCCCCCATCACCGTGCCCTTCGACGACGTCACCATCACGATCACCCGGAGCCGTCGATGAAGCCGAACCAGAGCGACCCCACCGTCCAGCCCGTACCGGCCGCGGTGGTCGCCGCCGTCGACGCCGCGGACACCACCCTGTCCAACCCGCGCTGGGCGGTCATCGCCCTCGGAGCCAACCTCGGCAACCGCCTGGAGACCCTCCAGGGGGCCCTCGACGCCCTCGCCGACACCCCCGGCCTCCGCGTCAAAGCCGTCTCCCCGGTCTACGAGACCGCGCCCTGGGGCGTCGAGCCCGGCAGCCAGCCCGCGTACCTCAACGCCGTCGCCCTCGTGAAGACGACCCTCCCGCCCTCCTCCCTCCTGGAGCGCGCCCAGGCCGTCGAGGAGGCCTTCCTCCGCGTACGGGAGGAGCGCTGGGGCGCCCGCACGCTGGACGTCGACATCATCACGTACGCGGACACCGTCTCCGACGACCCCGTCCTCACCCTCCCGCACCCCCGTGCCCACCAGCGCGCCTTCGTGCTCGCCCCCTGGCACGACATGGACCCGGAGGCCCAGCTCCCCGGGCACGGCCCGGTGGCGGCCCTCCTGGCCGCCTCGGACCGCGCCGGCGTGACGCCCCGGACCGACCTGGAACTCCGTCTCCCCGAGTAGTCGTTACGCTACGTGGCAGACCACCCGCGACCACGTGAAGGACACCCGGTGAAACAACTGCGGCTCAAGGTGCTCGCCGGACTCTTCCTGGTCGCCGGCATCCTCTCCTGGGGCGGCGCCCGCCTCTGGGACTCGGTCGGCACGCTCCCCAGCGTGCCGCTCGCCGCGCCCATCGTCCTCGCCGTGATCGCGGTGGTCCTCACGGCCACCGCGCTCTCCATCCGGGCCCGTCTCAAGGCCCAGCGGGAGCGCCGCCCCGGCGCCAAGGGCGTCGAGCCCCTGATGGCCGCCCGCGCGGTCGTCTTCGGCCAGGCCAGCGCCCTGGTCGCCGCCCTCGTCGCCGGTCTCTACGGCGGCGTGGGCGTCTTCCTCCTCGGCTCCCTCGACGTCCCCGCCCGCCGCGACCAGGCCCTCTACGCCGCCGCCTCCGTGGTGGCCGGCTTCGCCGTCATCGCCGCCGCCCTCTTCCTGGAGCGCGTCTGCAAACTCCCGGAGGACGACGAAGGCCCGGGCGGCGGAGCCCGGGCCTGACGTCACCGCAGGAGCGCCTCAGCGGCAGAGCCCGTCCAGCTCGTCGGAGAAGGACGGGAACTCGGCCCGGGCCCCGGCGACGATCTCCCGCGCGGTCCGCCGCGGAGTCGTCGCATACTCCTCCGCGAGCCGCCCCAGGACCGCGTCGCGGCGGGGCTCCTCCGCCCCGTACATCACGACCTCCACCGGGCCGAGACCGTCGGCCAGCACCCAGAGGAAGTCGGACAGGTTCCCCGCGATCACCCCGCGCTCGCCTTCCGATCCCAGGAACACCACGGGCTGCTCCGCAAGCGGCCGCCCCGGCCGCACGCACCAGATCGCGGCGAGGCCCCCGGTACCGTCCTGGCCGAAGACCCGGTAAGCGTCCCCGTCCAGCTCATGGTTACCGCTCCAGTGCCGGAACCAGTCCGTCGTCTCCTCGGCGGAGTCGAAGACGTCGTACGGCTCGAAGTCGATCCCCCGCCCCTCGTCGTAATCGAACCGGACCCGGGCGACAGCGGCCAGCGCGGGCGGGAAACGTCGGTCTTCACAGCTCGTCTCGATCACCTGCGCACGCTATCCGCCCCCACCGACATCACCAGGCCTCGCGGGCGAGGTGTCCGTTGACCAGGAAGGTGGGGTGCGGGGCGAGGCGGTAGGCGTAGAAGGTGAAGGGCTTCGTGCCGAGGGCCGGGCGGGGGCGGACCTCGTGGACCTGGACCCAGGACGACTCGGGCGGGTCAAGGGGATGGGTCTCGGGGGTGAAGGTGCCGCGGGACCGCCAGCGGTCGGAGATCACGAGCTGGGAGACGCCCTTGGGCCTCGGAGTGAACCGCGCCCCGATGACACGGGCGACCTCGGCCAGGAAAGGTGCGTTGGCGCTCACGATCATCCGGGCCGGCCACCGCTTGATGCGGCAGCCGTCGCCTTCGGCGTACCCGTCGAGGAATCCGTTGAAGGTGTCCATGTCTCGGAGCACCACCCGGGGGAATCCCTGGCGCAGGTGGTGGGCGTCCCCACCGACGTAGTGGCGCAGGGCGTCGGAGAGGTACGAGGAGACCACCCGGACCCGGAAGCCGGGCAGGTCCCGCTTCAGGAAGCCCGAGGGCCGGCTGACCGCCTCCGGGCGGGCCCTGAGACCCGTGCAGGCCGTCAGCGCGGTCGCGTACCGCTGGGCGAAGGACTCCTCGTTCACCACGAGGGAGACGTAGTTCCTGCCGACCGTGCCGTCGGCGCACGTGGCACCGACCAGGTAGCCGAACTCGTACCCGGGCCGGATCGTCAGCCGCTCGCGGCACAGCTTCCGCGCGGGGGTCCAGGCGATCACCGCCCCTGCCGCGTCCATCGCGTGCGTCCACCCGTCCGGTGTGAGCAGCAGCAGGTCCGGGCTGACGAGGAACGCCATGTGGTCGGTGACCACTTCGACGGCGGGCCGCGCCTTGGCCGCGGTCACGGCCGTGACGGTGGTCCGCACCGTACGGTCGCCGTCCAGCGTCCACAGGAGGTTCCCGGGGGCCACGTTCTTCGCCTGAACGCAGCCCCCCACCAGATTGACGAGCATCTTGCTCGCGAGGCCGTATCCCATACCGAGGAAGGTAGGGAGCACGGCGGGTGGTCCGCCCCTAACGGGACAGAATCAGGGACATGGCCTCGGCCCTGGTGGTAGCGTCGCGCAGTTGCCCGCGCACCGCCGAGGTCGTCGTCTTCGCCCCCGGCTTGCGAATGCCTCGCACCGACATGCACATGTGCTCGGCCTCGATCACCACGATCGCGCCGCGCGCGTCGAGGATGCGCATCAGGGAGTCCGCCACCTGGGTGGTGAGACGTTCCTGCACCTGCGGACGGCGGGCGAAGACGTCCACCAGGCGGGCGAGCTTCGACAGGCCCGTGATCTTGCCGCTCTCCGCCGGGATGTAGCCCACATGGGCCACACCATGGAACGGGAGGAGATGATGTTCGCAGAAGCTAACGAGCTCGATGTCCTTCACGAGGACCATCTCGTCGTGACCGAGGTCGAAAGTAGTGGTCAGGACATCCTCCGGAGCCTGCCGCATCCCCGAGAGCAGCTCCTTGTACGCACGCGCAACGCGCGCGGGCGTCTCACGCAAACCCTCGCGGTCCGGGTTCTCGCCGACCGCGATGAGGAGCTCTCGTACGGCGTTCTCCGCGCGCTTCTCGTCGAACTCGCCGATCGTGCCCTCGCCGTCCAGCGTCACCGGGTCGGTCATCTGTGCCTCGTTCCGTCTGGTCTGACATGGCGCGAAAAAGGCCGCGCCCCCACAGGCTAAAACCTGTGGGGGCGCGGCTTCCATTCCGGGGGGCCGGGGCTCAGGGCTCCGGGGTGTCCTCGGGGGCGATGTCGATGCCCTTGGTGGTGTCCACCGGGGTCGTGCCGTTCGCCGAGGTGCCGTTCGCCGTGTTCGTCAGGGCCAGCTCCTTGGGGGAGAGGACCGGCGGACGCGTGGACGGGGTGCGGCGGGACGAGCCGGTCCAGGCCGGACGGGCCGGGCGCTTGACGATCGGCCGGAAGATCTCGGCGATCTCCTCCTTGCCCAGGGTCTCCTTCTCCAGGAGGGCCAGGACCAGGTTGTCGAGGACGTCGCGGTTCTCGACCAGGATCTCCCACGCCTCGTTGTGCGCGGTCTCGATGAGCTTCTTGACCTCTTCGTCGACGAGCGCGGCGACCTCTTCCGAGTAGTCGCGCTGGTGCGACATCTCACGGCCGAGGAAGGGCTCGGTGTTGTCGCCGCCGAACTTGATGGCGCCGAGCCGCTCGGTCATGCCGTACTGGGTGACCATCGCGCGGGCGGTGGCCGTGGCCTTCTCGATGTCGTTCGCGGCACCCGTGGTCGGGTCGTGGAAGACGAGCTCCTCCGCCGCGCGCCCGCCCAGCATGTAGGCGAGCTGGTCGAGCATCTCGTTGCGGGTGGTGGAGTACTTGTCCTCGTCCGGGAGGACCATCGTGTAGCCCAGGGCGCGGCCGCGGGACAGGATGGTGATCTTGTGGACGGGGTCGGCGTTGGGGGAGGCCGCCGCGACCAGGGCGTGGCCGCCCTCGTGGTACGCGGTGATCTTCTTCTCCTTGTCCGACATGATCCGGGTCCGCTTCTGCGGGCCCGCGACCACGCGGTCGATCGCCTCGTCCAGCATGTGGTTGTCGATCAGCTTCTTGTCCGAGCGGGCGGTCAGCAGCGCCGCCTCGTTCAGGACGTTGGAGAGATCGGCACCCGTGAAGCCGGGGGTGCGGCGGGCGACGGCGCCGAGGTCGACGTCGGGCGCGACCGGCTTGCCCTTCTGGTGGACCTTGAGGATCTCCAGACGGCCCTGCATGTCGGGGCGGTCGACCGCGATCTGGCGGTCGAAGCGGCCCGGCCGCAGGAGGGCGGGGTCGAGGATGTCGGGGCGGTTCGTGGCGGCGATCAGGATGACGCCGCCCTTCACGTCGAAGCCGTCCATCTCGACGAGCAGCTGGTTGAGGGTCTGCTCGCGCTCGTCGTGACCGCCGCCGAGGCCGGCGCCGCGGTGGCGGCCGACCGCGTCGATCTCGTCGACGAAGACGATGGCCGGGGCGTTGGCCTTGGCCTGCTCGAAGAGGTCGCGGACCCGGCTGGCGCCGACACCGACGAACATCTCGACGAAGTCGGAGCCGGAGATCGAGTAGAAGGGCACCCCGGCCTCGCCGGCGACGGCGCGCGCGAGGAGCGTCTTGCCGGTTCCGGGCGGGCCGTAGAGCAGGACGCCCTTGGGGATCTTGGCGCCGACCGCCTGGAACTTCGCGGGCTCCTGGAGGAACTCCTTGATCTCGTGGAGCTCCTCGACGGCCTCGTCCGAGCCGGCGACGTCGGCGAAGGTCGTCTTGGGCGTGTCCTTGGTGATGAGCTTCGCCTTGGACTTGCCGAACTGCATGACGCGGGAGCCGCCGCCCTGCATCTGGTTCATCAGGAACAGGAAGACGACCACGATGAGGACGAAGGGGAGGAGCGAGAGCAGGATCGAGACGAAGGGCGACTGCTTCGTCGGGGAGACGGTGTAGCCCTTCTCGATCTGCCCGGCCTCGAACTTCTCCTGGAGCTTGTCGGCCAGGTCTGCGCCCTGGGTGCCGATGTAGCTGGCCTGGATCTTGCTGCTGTTGTCGATCTTCTGGCCGTCGACGAGCTCGGCCTTGATGATCTGTTCGTCACCGGTGGTGAGCTTGACCTGCTTGACCTGGTTCTTGTCGATCGCCTGGACGACCTGGCCGGTGTCCACCGTCTTGTAGCCCTCGGACGAGCCGACGACCTGCATCAGCACGACCACGGCGAGGACGGCCAGCACGATCCACATGACCGGCCCACGGAAGTATCGCTTCACGTCCATCCATACGGAGCGAGAACGCCCCGTCCCTCCTGCCCGTAGGTAAATGCCTCTGTGTGAGAAAGCTGTATCGAGAAAGCTGTGCGGAAAACGCGGTGTGAGAAAAGCTGTTCTTCGGACGGTACCTCAGCATCGTCGCCCGCGACCGCCTTCCCGTGGTTCAACGGGGGGAAGGCGGTGCGGGTTCCCCGAACGTGTGAAGCCGCTCAGCCGCCGTAGACGTGCGGGGCGAGCGTGCCCACGAAGGGGAGGTTCCGGTACTTCTCCGCGTAGTCGAGGCCGTAGCCGACGACGAACTCGTTGGGGATGTCGAAGCCGATCCACTTGACGTCGATGGCGACCTTGGCGGCCTCCGGCTTGCGCAGCAGGGTGCAGACCTCCAGGGAGGCCGGCTCGCGCGAGCCGAGGTTCGACAGGAGCCAGGAGAGCGTCAGGCCGGAGTCGATGATGTCCTCGACGATCAGGACGTGCTTGCCCTTGATGTCGGTGTCGAGGTCCTTGAGGATGCGGACGACGCCCGAGGACTGGGTGCCGGCGCCGTACGAGGAGACGGCCATCCAGTCCATGGTGACGGGGGTGGACAGGGCGCGCGCCAGGTCCGCCATCACCATCACGGCGCCCTTGAGGACTCCGACGATGAGCAGGTCCTTGCCCGCGTATTCCGCGTCGATCTTCGCGGCCAGCTCGGCCAGCTTCGCGTCGATCTCTTCCTTGGTGATGAGCACCGACTGGAGGTCGGTGCCCATGTCCTTCTCGTTCACCCGGGTCACTTTCGTTGCAGCGTGCGTCAGCCTTGCCGGATGACCAGTCTGCCACCCTGGCGGCGGGCTTCGACGCGGCCGGGCAGGTTGATGGCGCCCTGGCCGCGCCAGCCGGTGATGAGCCGGTCGAGTTCTTCGATGTGGCGCGCGAAGAGGGAACCGGCGGGGGCGCCCTCGGCGATCACGGCGCGGCGCAGCACGCGGCGGCGCACGGCGGGGGGCAGTCCGTGGAGCTTGGCGCATTCGAGGGCGCCCGCCTCGTCGCGCACGGTGGTCTCGGCGTCGGCGGCCCAGGTGTCGAGGGCGTCGGCGTCGTCGCGGGAGAGCTGGGCCGTTCGGGCGAGGGCTTCGACGACGCCCTTGCCGAGGGCCTTCTCCAGGGCGGGGAGGCCCTCGTGGCGGAGGCGGGAGCGGGTGTAGGCGGGGTCGCTGTTGTGGGGGTCGTCCCAGACGGCGAGCTCCTGCGCGATGCAGGCCTTGCGGACGGTGTGGCGGTCGAGCTGGAGGAAGGGGCGGCGGTAGCGGCCGCGGGCGCCGGAGACGGCGGCCATGCCGGAGAGGGAGCGGATTCCGGAGCCGCGGGCGAGGCCGAGGAGGACGGTCTCCGCCTGGTCGTCGCGCGTGTGCCCGAGGAGGATCGCGGTGGCGTCGTGGCGTTCGGCGGCGGCGTCGAGGGCCGCGTAGCGGGCGTCGCGGGCGGCGGCTTCGGGTCCTCCTTCGCGCCCGACGGTGACGGTGAGGGCTTCGACGGGGTCGAGGCCGAGGGCGGTCATGCGGCCGGCGACCTCGTCGGCGCGGCCGGCGGAGCCGTCCTGGAGGCCGTGGTCGACGGTGATGCCTCCGGCGCGGACGGGGAGTTTGCGGGCCTCGAAGGCGAGGGCGGAGGCGAGCGCCATGGAGTCGGCTCCGCCGGAGCAGGCGACGAGCACGAGAGGGTGCGTGTCGCGGGGGGCGGCGGGGTCGGTGGGGTGCTCGGTGAGGACGTCGTGGAGTACGCGGCGGACCGCCAGGCGTATCGCCGCGACCGCAGGATGGGGACCCATGGTTCGGTGCCCTTCGTGAATGGGGTGGGGTGCCTCGGTCGGAGTCTTAACGGTCGGAATGGGGTGTTCGGTCACTCAGAGTGCGTCGATGGTGACAGAAACGTGGCCCTTACCCGAGCATTGCACGCCTCACCCCACCCGAAGGGTCCCTCGGATGGGTGATTGGCGGGGTCTTCGCCGGTGTCGCCGTGCCGTACGGCTCTTCCGCCCCAGGAGTCTGCCGTACGGTTCACCCTTCCTCGGTCCGTCCTCGGGCGCGGTGCCCCGGTCCCGCGCTCAGGAGTCGGCGCGGCGGTGCACGCGCGCGATCCAGTCGGCGGGGGCGGAGATCTCGCTCTTGGTGGGGAGCGTGTTGGGGGAGGTCCAGACGCGGTTGAAGCCGTCCATGCCGACCTCGTCGACGACGGCGCGGACGAAGCGTTCGCCGTCGCGGTACTGGCGGAGCTTGGCGTCGAGGCCGAGGAGCTTGCGCAGGGCGAGGTCGAGGCGGGAGGCGCCGCGGGCGCGGCGCTGCTGGAACTTCTCGCGGATCTCGGCGACGGAGGGGACGACCTGGGGGCCGACGCCGTCCATGACGTAGTCGGCGTGGCCTTCGAGGAGCGACATCACGGCGGTCAGGCGGCCGAGGATCTCGCGCTGTTCGGGGGTCTGGACGAGTTCGACGAGGGAGGGTGCCGGGTCGCCCTCCTCGGCCTCGGGGCGGCCGCCGGCGAGGGTCTGGGCGGCTTCGCGGAGGCGTTCGACGAAGGTGCCGGGGTCGACCTCGGTGGCGGCGAGGAATGTCTGGATCTCGCCCTGGAGGTGGTCGCGGAGCCAGGGGACGGCGGTGAACTGGGTGCGGTGGGTCTCCTCGTGGAGGCAGACCCAGAGGCGGAAGTCGTGGGGGGAGACGGCCAGTTCGCGCTCGACGTGGACGATGTTGGGGGCGACGAGGAGGAGCCGGCCGCCGCCCTGGGGGGCGCCGGGGAGGTCGCGGGTGACGGGGGCGAAGGTCTCGTACTGGCCGAGGATGCGGGAGGCCAGGAAGGAGAGCAGCATGCCGAGCTCGACGCCGGTGACCTTGCCGCCGACGGCGCCGAGGACGGTGCCGCCGGGGGTGGTGGTGCGGCGCTCCTGCATCTTGCCGAGGAGCGGGGTGAGGAGTTCGCGGAAGCCGGCGACGTTGGCCTTGATCCAGCCGGTGCGGTCGACGACGAGGACGGGTGTGTCGTGCGGTTCGGCGCCTTCGGGGAGCATCCGGGTGTAGGCGCGGACGTGTTCCTCGGCGGCCTTGGCGTGCCTGCGGAGTTCGGCGACGACGGCCCGTGCCTCGTCGCGCCCGACGTCGGGGCCGGGGCGGACCAGCCTGGTCGCGGTCGCGACCGCGAGGTTCCAGTCGACCATTCCGGACGTGCCTGCACCACCGATGCTCGTCATGCGTCAACGGTACGGGGTCCCGGCCGGTCGGTGCCCTGTCCGGAGGGTGGGTCAGATGGCTACTTCTGGCCGGTGAGGGCGGCGGAGAGGCGGTCGAGGGCGGGCTGGGCGAGATCGGGCGAGGGAGTGCGGGAGGCGAGGAACGCGAAGGCGAGGAGGCGCCCGTCGGTGGTGACGACGGTGCCGGCGAGGGTGTTGACGCCGGTGAGGGTGCCGGTCTTGGCGCGGACGAGTCCGGCGCCGGCCGGGGCCTGGCCGTAGCGGCCGGCGAGGGTGCCGGTGAAGCCGCCGACGGGGAGGCCGGTGAGGAGCGGGCGGAGCTCGGGGCGGGCGGGGTCGGCGGCGCGGGCGAGGAGGCCGGTCAGGAGGCCGGCGGAGACGCGGTCGCGGCGGTCGAGGCCGCTGCCGTCGGCGAAGCGGGCGCCGGCGAGGGGGAGGCCGAGCTCGCCGAGTTCGTCGCGGACGGCCTTCTCGGCGCCGAGGAAGGAGGCGGGCTGTTCACGGGCGAGGGCGGTCTGCCGGGCGAGGGCCTCGGCGAGGTCGTTGTCGCTGTTCGTGAGGGTGCGCTCGACGAGGTCGGCGAGGGGGGCGGAGTGCGTACGGGCGAGCGGGGCGCCCTTCGGGGTGCGGCCGGGGGCGGGGTCGCCGGTGACCTTCAGGCCGGCGGCGGCGAGGTGGCCGGCGAAGGCGGTGGCGGTGTCGCGGGCCGGGTCGCCGGAGCGGGGGGCGGGTCCGGACGTGCTTCCGTCGAGGCGTCCTTCGGCGGTCATCAGGGCGGTGACGGGGGCGATGTTCTCGTTGGGGCCGATGGGGTGGAGGGCGGGGCCCCGGTAGAGGGCGGTGTCGTAGGCGAGGCGTACGGAGGCGAGGCCGCGCTTCTCCAGGGCGCGGGCGGTGTCGGCGGCGAGCTTCTTCAGCCGGGCCTCGTCGAGGGTGGGGTCGCCGCCGCCGGTGAGGGTGACCGCCTTGCCGTCGGGGGCGGCGGTGACGGTGGTGGCGATCCGGTGGTCGGGGCCGAGGGCGGAGAGGGCCGCGGCGGCGGTGGCGATCTTGACGGTGGAGGCCGGGGTCATGGGGGTGGCGGCGCCCTCCCCGTACAGCTGCTCGCCGGTGGCGGTGTCCACGACGGAGGCGGTGCGCGAGGTGCCGAGGCCGGGGTCGGCCAGGAGGGGGACGAGGGTGCGGGCGAGGTCCGCCGGGCGGGTGCCGGGGGCGGGGGCCGCGAGGGCGGTGAGGACGCCGGGGGCGCTGGGGGCCGGGGCGGGCTCGGTGCGGCGCGGGGCCGCGGGGGCGGCGGCCGGGGCGGGGTGACGCTCACCACCCGCCGCGGGGGCGGCGGCGCGGGCCCGCTCGGCCGTACGCTGGCCTCCGTCCCAGGGGCCTGCCGCGGTCACCGCCGCGGCGGCGAGAGCCAGACCGAGCACGGCGGAGCCCGCCGTGAGCTGCCACACCCTCGGCTCCGGCATTGCTGACCAGCCCCTTTCGCGATCACGTACCTGCGTGAGAGACACTTAATCACCGCGCGTCGTCGCGAGCATTCACTTGTGTTGATTCAGGAGGAGCCACCCGTGGAGTTCGACGTTCTCATCGAGATCCCCAAGGGATCGCGGAACAAGTACGAGGTCGACCACGAGACCGGTCGTATCCGTCTTGACCGTCGCCTCTTCACGTCGACGGCCTACCCGACCGACTACGGCTACGTGGAGAACACCCTCGGCGAGGACGGTGACCCGCTGGACGCGCTGGTCATCCTCGACGAGCCGACGTTCCCGGGCTGCGTCATCAAGTGCCGCGCCATCGGCATGTTCCGTATGACGGACGAGGCCGGCGGCGACGACAAGCTGCTGTGCGTCCCGGCGACGGACCCGCGCATGGAGCACCTGCGCGACATCCACCACGTGCCGGAGTTCGACCGCCTGGAGATCCAGCACTTCTTCGAGGTCTACAAGGACCTGGAGCCGGGCAAGTCGGTCGAGGGCGCCGACTGGGTCGGCCGCGAGGAGGCCGAGGCCGAGATCGAGAAGTCGATCGCGCGCGCCAAGGAGCAGGGCGCTCACTGACGCCCGATCGTCGTGGAAGGCGGCGTGCCCTTCGGGGTGCGCCGCCTTCCGCGTGTCCGTGAGCCCGCCTCCGCGTCCGTACCGCCTTTCGCCCCTCCACGTTTCACACACCCGTCTGACGCTCATACTGGAATCCAAGATTCCCTGGGTGTGAGGCGGAGAGCGCGTGGTGGCGGAGCCGGAGGGCCCCGAGGAGGCTCCGGAGGACCGGAAGCCCCTGTCGGACGAGGCGACCTCGGAGTTCGCGCTGCCGGAGGGACTGGTGCCGGAGCCGCCGCCCGCGGAGCCGGAGGGGTCGGCGTTCGTGGTGCCGGAGGGGCTGGAGCCCGAGCCTCCGCCGGAGCCCGAGGGGTCGGCCTTCGCGCCCCCCTCGACGTACTCCTCGAAGGACTCGCCGCCCGCCTTCACCCCGGCGTACGGGGTGCCGCTGGCGCGGCTGCCGCACAACGCGCCGTGGCAGGACCGGATGCGGACGATGCTGCGGCTGCCGGTCGGTGACCGGCCGGTGCCGGAGGCGGCCGCCGCGAAGGGCGAGACGGGCCCCTCGGTGCCGCGTGTGCTCGACCTGACCCTCCGTATCGGCGAGCTGCTGCTCGCGGGCGGTGAGGGCGCGGAGGACGTCGAGGCGGCGATGTTCGCGATCTGCCGGTCGTACGGGCTCGACCGCTGCGAGCCGACGGTGACCTTCACGCTGCTGTCGATCACGTACCAGCCGTCGCTGGTGGACGATCCGGTGACGGCGAACCGGACGGTACGGCGCCGGGGCACGGACTACACCCGGCTGGCGGCCGTCTACCAGCTGCTCGCGGACATCAACGCGCCGGCGCACGAGGTGTCGCCGGAGGAGGCGTACCGGCGGCTCGCGGAGATACGGCGCAACCGGCATCCGTACCCCGGCTGGGTGCTGACGGCGGCGGCGGGTGTGCTCGCGGGCGCGGCGTCGACGCTGCTGGGCGGCGGGGCGACGGTGTTCTTCGTGGCGGCGCTGGGCGCGGTGCTGGGCGACCGGCTGGCGTGGCTGTGCGCGGGGCGCGGGCTGCCGGAGTTCTACCAGTTCCTGGTGGCGGCGATGCCGCCGGCGGCGATGGGGGTGCTCCTCACGCTGCTCCACGCGGATCTGCGGCCCTCGGCGGTGATCACGGGTGGCCTGTTCGCGCTGATCCCGGGGCGGGCGCTGGTGGCGGCGGTGCAGGACGGTCTGACCGGTTTTTACATCACGGCCTCGGCCCGGCTCCTGGAGGTCGCGTACTTCTTCGTGGCGATCGTGGTGGGCGTGCTGTCGGTGCTGTACCTGGCGGTGCAGTTCGGCGCGAATCTCAACCCGGAGGGTGCGCTGCAGGCCGTGGAGCGGCCGGTGACGCAGACCGTGGCCGCGATGGTGCTGTGCGCGACCTTCGCCATCCTTCTGCAGCAGTCACGGGCGACCGTGCTCTTCGCGACGCTCAACGGCGGGGTCGCCTGGGTGGTCTACGCGTCGATCGCGGTGACGGCGGAGGGGTCCACGGTGATGGCGACGGCCCTGGCGGCGGGCCTGGTGGGTCTCTTCGGGCAGCTGATGGCCCGCTACCACCACACGTCGTCGCTGCCGTACGTGACGGCGGCGATCGGCGCGCTGCTGCCCGGTTCGGCGACGTACTTCGGGGTGCTCGCGATCGCCCAGAACAACCTGGACGGGGGGTTCGCGTACCTGGCGAAGGCGGCGGCGCTGGCGCTGGCGATCGCGATCGGCGTGAACCTGGGCGGGGAGCTGGCCCGGCTCTTCATGCGGGCCCCGGGTGCGGTCTCCCGGAGCGCGGCGAAGCGGACCCGGGGGTTCTGAGGCGGGGCCGGGCCCGGATTTTTACGGGGCCGAGTTTTGGCGGGGCCGTTCCACGACGAAGCCCCGCCCCGGCCTTCCGGCCGGGGCGGGGCTTCGTGGTGGTGTCCTAGCGCTGGGTGGGCCTGCCGCCGTCCTCGCCGTACGGCGGGCGGCTCTGGTGGCCCTGGTGGCCCTGGTGGCCCTGGCCGTCGTAACCGCCTTGGGCGTCGTAGCCGCTCTGAGCGCCCTGAGCCCCCTGGGCGTCGTAGCCGCCGTAGCCGGGCTGGCCCTGGCCCTGGTGGCCGCCGTAGCCGGGCTGGGGGGTCTGCGCGCCGTAGCCGGGCTGGTCCCCGTAGCCGTGGCCGGGCCGGCCGCCGTAGCCCGCCTGTCCGGCCTGGCCGCCTCCGTAGCCCGCCTGTCCGGCCTGGCCCGCGTATCCGCCCTGCTGGCCGTATCCGGCCTGACCGCCGTAGCCACCCTGCCCGCCGTACCCGGCCTGAGCCTCGTAGCCGCCCTGCCGGCCGTACCCGGCCTGACCCGCGTAACCGTCCTGGGCCCCGTAACCGCCCTGACCCGCGTAGCCCCCCTGAGCGCCGTAACCGCCCTGGCCCGCGTAGCCCCCCTGGCCGGCGTAGCCGCTCTGCTGGTCGTACCCGCCCTGGTCGCCGTAGCCGGTGTAGCCGCCGGCCTGACCGGCGTAGCCGTCCTGGGCGCCGTGGCCGCCCTGGTCCGGCTGACCGCCGGGACCGTTCTGGCCGCCCTGGTGGCCGTGGCCGCCGGGCTGCTCGCCGTAGACGGCCTGGCCCTGCCCCCCGCCGGGGGTGTCCTGGTCCGCGGGGGCCGCCGGGTCGGCGGGGGCCGCGGCCCGGGCGGCGGCGGCCTTCTTCGACTGGGAGCGGGCCTTGAGGTACTCGATCACGATCGGGACGACCGAGAGGAGCACGATGCCGATGAGGATCGCCTCGATGTGCTCGTGCACGAAGTCGATCTTGCCGAGGGAGGCGCCCAGCAGGGTCACGCCGGCGCCCCAGAGCACACCGCCGATGATGTTGAAGGTGATGAACGAGCGGTAGTTCATCCGGCTGACGCCCGCGATGATCGGCGTGAAGGTGCGGATGATCGGCACGAAGCGGGCCAGGATCAGCGACTTGGGGCCGTGCTTCTCGAAGAACTCGTGCGCCTTCTCGACGTTCTCCTGCTTGAAGAGCTTGGAGTCGGGGCGCTTGAAAAGCGCCGGGCCGACTTTCCGTCCGAAGAGGTACCCCACCTGGTCGCCGATGATCGCCGCGGCGACGATCAGCGTGCAGACCAGCCAGAGAGGCGAGTCGAGCTTGCCGGTGGTGACCAGAAGACCGGTCGTGAAGAGCAGCGAGTCACCGGGCAGGAAGAACCCGATGAGCAGGCCGGACTCGGCGAAGACGATGACGAGGACACCGATCAGGCCGAAGGTCTGGATCAGGTAGTCCGGATCCAACCAGCTCGGTCCGAGGGCAAGCGTGTTCACGGTTCCGGGCTCCTGCGGGTGGGGTGGGGGGCATGTCGGAGGGGGACATGCCGACGGCGCGCCCCAAGCTATCAACGTGGCGGGGGGTGCCCCGGTTCCACCTGGACGCCGTGGGATTGCGGAGCGGCCCGGCCGAGCCGACGCTGGGAGTCCAGGAGGTGAGTGCCGATGGGCATCGAGGACTACGGAGGCGGTCAGGGACCGCACCCCGACGTACTGGTCGTGACGACGAACGACGTCCCCGGATTCGAGGTACGCCAGGTGATCGGCGAGGTCTTCGGACTGACGGTCCGGTCGCGCCATCTGGGCAGCCAGATCGGCGCCGGTCTGAAGTCGATGATCGGCGGTGAGCTGAAGGGGCTGACGAAGACCCTGGTGGAGACCCGGAACCAGGCGATGGAGCGCCTGGTGGAGCAGGCGAGGGCGCGCGGCGCAAACGCCGTGCTGATGTTCCGGTTCGACGTGTGCGAGGCCGCGGACGTGGGAACCGAGGTCTGCGCGTACGGCACCGCCGTCGTCATCGCGCCCCGCACCTGAGCCCCGGTCGGCCGGGCCACGGGTCCGGAGGGGACGAATACCCCGGCCTTTCGAAGTGTTATGGGGCATTTGCTCACCTATGGTGGGGCGGTGGCCACCGATCATGACGCGACCGCCCCTGCCGAAGCCCCGGTACGAGTCCTGCTCCCGCAGGTGCTGCCCGCCCTCGTGGTGGGCGTCGGATCGGCCCTGCTGTTCCTCGGCATCAGCGAGGCCGCCGAGGGACTGCAGGCGGTGCTCTGGGAGACCCTGCCCGACGCCCTGGACATCGGCCGGTACTCCTCGCTCTGGATGATCTGCGTCCTCACCGCCACCGGCGTCGCCGTCGGACTCGTCGTCTGGAAGGTGCCCGGGCACGCCGGACCCGACCCGGCCTCCGAAGGGCTCGGCGGTCCGCCGCAGCCGCCGGTGGTCGTGCCCGGTCTGCTCCTCGCCAGCGCCCTCGCCCTCGCGGGCGGCGTCAGCCTCGGCCCCGAGCAGCCGACGATCGCCTCCGCGATCGCCCTGGCCGCCTGGCTGGGCCTGAAGGCCGCGCCGAACGTACCGGGCGCCTTCTGGGGCTCCCTCGCCGTCGCGGGCACCTTCGGCGCCCTCTTCGGCACCCCCGTCGCCGCCGCCCTCGTCCTCTCCGAGGCGCTCGCCGGGAAACCCGGCCGCGGCTCGCTGTGGGACCGGCTCTTCGCCCCGCTGGTCGCCGCCGGGGCGGGCGCGATGACCACCCAGCTCCTCTCGGACCCCAGCTTCGCGATGGGCCTGCCGCCGCTGACCGACCCCGGGTGGCAGGACCTGCTCGCCGCGCTCGCGGTCGCCACCCTCGGCGCCCTCTTCGGCCTCCTCGGCTGCTACGCCTTCCCCCACCTCCACCGGGTCTTCGGCCGACTCCGGCACCCCATGCTCATGCTGCCCGCCGGCGGCCTCGTCCTGGGCCTGCTGGGGGCCCTCGGCGGCCATCTGACCCTCTTCAAGGGCCTCCACGAGACCGAGGAGCTCGTCGAATCGATCGGGGTGTACTCCTCCGGCGAGCTGGCCCGGCTGGCCGTCGTGAAGCTCGCCGCCCTGCTGGTGGCCGCCGCCTGCGGCTTCCGGGGCGGCCGGGTCTTCCCCGCGGTCTTCATCGGCGCCGCCCTCGGCCTCGTCGCCCAGGCCCTCGTGCCGGAGATCCACCCGGCGGTCGCCGTCTCCTCCGCCGTCCTCGGCGTCCTCCTCGCGACCACCCGGCAGGGGTGGGTGAGCCTCTTCATCGCCGCCGTGATCGCCGCCTCCCCCGCCATGCTCACGCTGCTCTGCCTGGCCACCCTGCCCGCCTGGCTGGTCGTCACCGGCCGCCCGCAGCTCGAACTCGACCACCAGGGCAACGCCCTCCGCTGACCCCTCCCCCACTCGCTCGCCCGTCCGCAGAAGGAGCCCCCGATGGCCCCCCTCCACAAGGGATCCGACGACACCGACTCCGAGTCCTTCCCCAGGCTCGCCCTCAACCCCTTCTACGGCGAGGCCGACCCGGTCGGCGGGATGACGGAGGCCCCGCCCCGCCACCGGATGCCCGAGCGGCCGCTGCCGCCGTCCAGCGCCTACCAGCTGGTCCACGACGAACTGATGCTGGACGGGAACTCCCGGCTCAACCTCGCCACCTTCGTCACCACCTGGATGGAGCCCCAGGCAGGTGTCCTCATGGCCGAGTGCCGCGACAAGAACATGATCGACAAGGACGAGTACCCGCGCACCGCCGAACTGGAACGCCGCTGCGTCGCCATGCTCGCCGACCTCTGGCACGCCCCCGACCCGGGCGCCGCCGTCGGCTGTTCCACGACCGGCTCCAGCGAGGCGTGCATGCTCGCCGGCATGGCCCTCAAGCGCCGCTGGGCGAAGCGGAACGCCGACCGCTACCCGGCCACCGCCCGCCCCAACCTGGTGATGGGCGTCAACGTGCAGGTCTGCTGGGAGAAGTTCTGCACGTTCTGGGAGGTCGAGCCCCGGCTCGTCCCCATGGAGGGCGACCGCTTCCACCTCGACGCCGCGTCCGCCGCCGCCCTGTGCGACGAGAACACGATCGGCGTCGTCGCCGTCCTCGGCTCCACCTTCGACGGCTCCTACGAGCCCGTCGCCGAGATCTGCGCCGCCCTCGACGACCTCCAGGCGCGCACCGGCCTCGACGTCCCCGTCCACGCCGACGGCGCCTCCGGCGCCATGGTCGCCCCCTTCCTCGACGAGGACCTGGTCTGGGACTTCCGCCTCCCCCGGGTCTCCTCGATCAACACCTCCGGACACAAGTACGGACTCGTCTACCCGGGCGTCGGCTGGGCCCTCTGGCGCAGCGCCGAGGAGCTGCCCGAGGAACTGGTCTTCCGGGTCAACTACCTCGGCGGCGACATGCCGACCTTCGCCCTCAACTTCTCCCGCCCCGGAGCCCAGGTCGTCGCCCAGTACTACACCTTCCTCCGGCTCGGCAGAGAGGGCTACCGGGCCGTCCAGCAGACCAGCCGGGACGTCGCCCGGGGCCTCGCCGAACGCATCGAGGCCATGGGCGACTTCCGCCTCCTCACCCGGGGCGACCAGCTGCCCGTCTTCGCCTTCACCACCACCCCCGACGTCACCTCCTACGACGTCTTCGACGTCTCCCGCCGGCTCCGCGAGAACGGCTGGCTCGTCCCGGCCTACACCTTTCCCGCGAACCGCGAGGACCTGTCCGTCCTGCGGATCGTCTGCCGCAACGCCTTCTCCGCCGACCTCGCGGGCCTCCTCGTCGAGGACCTGAACCGGCTCCTGCCCGAACTGCGCAGCCAGCCCGCCCCCCTCACCCGCGACAAGGACGCCGCGACCTCCTTCCACCACTGAACCGGGCTCCTCCTAGGGCCCTCCGACGGAGGCGTCGGCGCCGCAGGCCAGCGGGAACTCCGACCAGCGGATCCCGTCCCTCGTCAGCTCGTACCGGCAGCGCGAGCCCTCCCGGAGCAGGCCGGCGCCGGTCCGGCGGACGTACGAGGTGCCGTCGTCCAGCTCCCGGAAGGTCCGGCCGCCGTCCAGGCTGCGGTACCCGGAGCGCTCGGCGCCGATCTCCACCCGTCCGTCCGGCCCCGGCACCGGCACCCCGAGCAGCGAGCGCGGCTCGGTCACGGCGCCCGTGGTCCACACCCGCTGCCAGGTCCTGCCGCCGTCGCGCGAGCGGTGGAGCGCCCGCAGCGGGTTCTTCACCGGCTCGCCGCCCTTCAGCTCGCCCATCTCCGCCGCGTACACGGAGTCCGGACCCACCACGACCCCGATGTACCGCCCGGGCGCCTCCGTCGGGCTCGACGGTCTGCTCAGGGACCAGCTCCGGCCCGCGTCCCGGGAGACCGCGACCGCCGCCCGCCCGGTCAGCGGCTCCACACCCGACACCCACCAGGACCCGTCCGGCTCCGCCATGCCCGCGGGCCACGGGTGCGCGCCCAGCGGCGGTTGCGTCACCAGGGCCCGCCGCCGCCCGTCCCGCGGCGAGACCACGACCAGCCGCTCCCGCTCGCACTCCTCCGGCGCCGCACCCGGGTCCGTGGCGCACTCGGTGGTGAGCACCGCCCCCGCGGGTATCTCCGGGGTCCGCCCCGCCGGCCGCTGGTCGACGCTCCGCCAGCTCCTCCCGCCGTCCGCGGTGAACCAGCCCCGCAGCGGCTCCTCCCCGCCGCCGTCCTCGACCAGCGCCCGCCCCGACCCGAGCACCCTCAGCTGCGCCGACACGCCTTCGTCGCCGCGCAGTTCGGGCAGCGGGGAGGTGCCGAGCCGCCATTGACCGGCGCCCCGGGCGAGCACCGCCACGCGCTGGCGACAGAAGCCGTTCTCCGGCCGGGCCGGGTCGCTGAAGCACTCCGCGAGCAGCGCGAAGCCACTGCCGTCGGCGGCGAGCCCCACGTCGGCCACCCGGCCGGGCAGACCGGCACCGTCTCCGATTGCCGGGGGCGCGCCGAACTCCCCGTCCGTGGAGGGCCTTTCGCTTCCCCGTACCGGTTCGCTCCCGCCCGTACAGGCGGCCAGGAGCCAGGCGAGCAGCAGGGCCACGAGCGCGCGGAGCGGAGCCGGCGCCCGGGAAGCGGGTACACGCATCGGACTTCCCCCTGTCCGTCGGGCGGTTCGCGGTGAACCGTCTGCTTCTGGTACACCGCGAACAGCCTTCGGGTTCCCACTCGGGAGAAGATTCTTCGACCGGATTGCACCGGACCGCACCGGACCGCACCGGACCGGCCGGAGCGAAAGCCGAGGCCGAAACCGAGGCCGAAACCGGGACCGGACCGGCCGAAACCGGGACCGGACCGGCCGAAACCGGGACCGGACCGGCCGAAACCGGGACCGGACCGGCCGGAGCCGGCCGGAGCCGGCTGGGGAACGGCTAGAAGGGGAACCGGCTGCGTCCGTGCTGGATCGAGATCCACTTCTGGGTGGTGAACGCCTCGATCATCGCCTCGCCGTTGAGCCGCCCGATGCCCGAGTGCTTCTCGCCTCCGAAGGGGACGATCGGCTCGTCGTGAACGGTGCCGTCGTTGATGTGGATCATGCCGGTGTGGATCCGCTTCGCCACCCGGACGCCCCGCTCGACGTCGGCGGTGTGGACGGCGCCGCTGAGCCCGTACGGAGTGTCGTTGGCGATCCGTACGGCCTCGTCCTCGCCGTCGAAGGGGAGGATCAGGGCGACCGGGCCGAAGATCTCCTGGGCGAGGACGGGGGCGTCGGCGGGGATGCCGGTCAGGACGGACGGCGAGACGACGTTGCCCTCGACCGTGCCGTGGAGCAGCGCCGTGGCGCCGGCCGCCACGGCCTGCTCGACCGCTCCGGCGACGGACTCGGCCTGCTGGGAGTTGATGAGCGGGCCGATGTGGGTGCCGGGGTCGGCCGGGTCCCCGACGCGGAGGGTCCGCACCTTGGCCACGAACTTCTCGGTGAACTCCGCCTCCAGGCGGCGGTCGACCAGGATGCGGTTGGCGGCCATGCAGACCTGGCCCTGATGGACGAAGCGGCTGAAGACGGCGGCGTCGACCGCGTAGTCGAGGTCGGCGTCGTCGAGGACGATCAGGGCGCTGTTGCCGCCGAGTTCGAGGACGGCGTGCTTGAAGTTCTGGGCGCAGACGGTGGCCACGTGGCGGCCGACCCGGTCGGAGCCGGTGAAGGAGATGACCTTCGGCACCGGGTGGGTCAGCAGCGCGTCGCCGATCTCGGCGATGTCGGTGACGACGACGTTGAGCAGACCGGCGGGCAGGCCCGCCTCCTCCAGGATCTTCGCGACCAGGGTGCCGCCGCAGATCGGGGTGTTCTGGTGCGGCTTGAGGACGACCGCGTTGCCGAGCGCGAGGGCCGGGGCGACCGACTTGATGGAGAGGAGGAAGGGGAAGTTGAAGGGCGAGATGACGCCGACGACACCGACCGGGAGGCGGTAGACGCGGTTCTCCTTGCCGTCCACCGGGGACGGCAGGATGCGGCCCTCGGGGCGCAGCGCCAGCTGGATCGCCTCGCGCAGGAACTCCTTGGCGAGGTGGAGCTCGAAGGCGGCCTTGAGGCGGGTGCCGCCGAGCTCGGCGACGATCGTCTCGGCTATCTCGTCCTCGCGGTCCTCGACGATCCGCAGGGCGCGCTCGAAGACGAGCCGGCGGCTGTACGGGTTGGTCTCCGCCCAGGCGGTCTGCGCGCGCTCGGCGGCGCGGTAGGCGCGGTCCACCTCCCCGGCGGTGGCCACCGTGATCGAGGCGAGCTTCTCCCCGGTGTACGGGTTGAAGTCGATGATGTCCCAGGAGCCGCTGCCCGGCTTCCACTCGCCGTCGATGAACTGGTGGGCCAGGTCGGTGAAGTGCGACATGGACGGAGAACCCCTCTGCCGGCTGCCGGTCGTCAGGCGCGCGGGCGCCTGATCGCCGGGGCTACTGATGTGCCGTCATCGTACTGATGCATCAGGAGAGTTGAAGGAGTCCACGAAGAAGATCACGGCTTTCGGCCGGATCGGGACTGTCCTTCGCCAGCTTCTCCATCACGGCGCCGTACTGGGCGACCTCCTCGCGCTTGTCGAGATAGAGGGCGCCGGTGAGCTGCTCCAGGTAGACGACGTCGGAGAGGTCGGACTCGGGGAAGCTGAGCATGGTGAAGGAGCCGCTCTCGCCGGCGTGCCCGCCGAAGCTGAAGGGCATCACCTGGAGGGTGACCCCGGGGTGCTCGGAGACGTCGATGAGGTGCTTCAGCTGCCCGCGCATCACGGCCCGGTCGCCGTACGGGCGGCGGAGCGCGGCCTCGTCGAGGATGACGTGGAAGTGCGGGGCGCGCTCGGAGACGAGGACCTTCTGGCGTTCGACGCGGAGGGCGACGCGGCGGTCGATGTCGGCCTGCGAGGCGCCGGGCATGCCCCGGGCGACGACCGCGTGGGCGTACTCCTCTGTCTGCAACAGGCCGTGCACGAACTGCACTTCGTAGACGCGCAGGAGGGAGGCGGCGGCCTCCAGGCCGATGTACGTCTGGAACCAGCCCGGCAGGACGTCGCCGAAGCTGTGCCACCAGCCGGCGAGGTTGGCCTCGCGGGCGAGACCCAGGAGCGCGCCGCGCTCGGTCTCCTCGGTGACTCCGTAGAGAGTGAGCAGATCCTCTATGTCCCTGGCCTTGAAGCTCACCCTTCCCAACTCCATGCGGCTGATCTTGGATTCGGAGGCGCGGATCGAGTAGCCGGCGGCCTCGCGGGTGATGCCCCTCGATTCGCGCAGGCGCCTCAGCTGGGAGCCCAGCAGGATGCGCCGGACGACGCTCCCGCCCGCTCCGTTCATTTCGCCTGCGGTCACGGCTCCAGCCTTCCCTTCACGGTGACGAGCCCCCGTCGAGCCCCGGATTCTGCCACCAAACGCTTCAGCGCGTACACATCTGATTACGGAAGGGGAGGCAGAGGGGTGAGATCTGGACGAGGCCCGGTCACGTCCGCGTCAAGAAGATTTCCACAGATTCACCACAGGGTCGGACAGGTCCGGCACCCGAGGGTCGCGTGCACGTGCATCTGCCCTTGCATCCCGTGGATGCATTCGGAACCATGGACCCCGCGCAGCCGCGTACTCGTTCGCGTTGTCGTGTTGTCGCAATGTTTCGCACTGTTCGCACCGTTGTCGCACCACCACCGCGATTCCCGGGAGTGCCTCGCATGGGGACGAATGGATCGACCGTGCTCGAGCCTTTACGGCAGGGTCTCCCGCCGATCGATCCCGGCGCCGTCTCCACCTCCGCCTCCTGTGCCCTGCCCGCCCGGTACGACGCCGTGCGCGGGGCCCGGAAGTTCACCAGCGCGACGCTGGACAGCTGGAACCTCGGCGACCGCTTCGACGACGTGGCCCTCGTGGTCTCCGAGCTCGTCACGAACGCGCTGCGGCACGCCGTCCCGGACGGCGGCTGTCCCGACGACCCGCAGGCACCGCCGGTGCGGCTGCACCTGATGCGCTGGGCCTCCCGCCTGGTGTGCGCGGTGCGCGACCCCAGCCGGGAGAGCCCGGAGGCGCGCGGCGGCGAGGAGGACTTCTCCGCGGAGTCGGGCCGGGGCCTGTTCCTGGTCGAGTCGTTCAGCGACAGCTGGGGCTGGCATCCGCTGGCCGGACGGCTCCAGGGCAAGGTGGTCTGGGCGCTCTTCCGGGTGGGCCCGGAGGAGGAGTAGTCCGGGACGGACGGGTGCCGGACACGGACGCGCGACAGGCATGAGACAGGCATGGGAAAGGCCCCGGCGACACACCGCCGGGGCCTTTCCCGTGCCTGCACCCGCGTCTGCACCCGCGCCTGTCGCATGCCTGTGGCGTGCTTGTCGCGCGGCTGTCGCGCGTGCTCGTTCCGCGTGCTTGCCGCGCGGCTGTCGTGCGTGCTCGTGCCGCGTGCTCGTTCCGCGACCGGCTGCCGTGCGCGGATCAGACGAGGTGGTCGAACTCCCCGTCCTTGACCCCCAGCAGCAGCGCCTCTATCTCGGCCGGCGTATAGACGAGCGCGGGCCCGTCCGGGTGGCGGGAGTTGCGTACGGCAACGTTTCCCCCGGGCAGTTTGGCGAACTCGACGCACGAGCCCTGGGAGTTGCTGTGCCTGCTCTTCTGCCAGACGACACCCCGCAGCTCCGTGGCCGCCATGCCGTTGTACGCGTGGTGCGCGTGATGCACTGGGAGCTCCCCGAGTTGCGTCGTACAGGTGTCAACTTCCCCGGATCATAGCTTCGTTCATATGCCGATGCATGAGCAGATGCACGTGCACGAGGCGTGGTGTAGTCGCTACGCGACTCAGCGTGCGAAGGGGGCCGCCTCGCACGGCGAAGCCCCCGCGATCTTCCCATCCGGGTGGACGGGAGCGCGGGGGCGGTGGTTCCCTCCGGCGGCGTCAGAGTCGGGGGAGGTCGGAGAGGAGCCGCTCCGCGCGGTCGTACAGCCGGACGGCCATGGAGGACGCGTCGGGGGTCACGGCGTACCAGACCCCCCATCCCGGGCGGCCCGCCAGTTCGAGGAGGACGGCGGTGGTGGTTCGGCCCTTCGCGTCCACGAGGTCGACCCGGCCGACGTCCCGGGTCCCGTAGTAGAGGCCGGAGCGGAAGGCTCCCTCGCCCTGGAAGCTGACGCCGGGGGAGCGCAGGTCGATGTTGCCGTCGTCGACCGGGCGGAACTGCCTCATGCCGTCCTCCCCGCCCTCCCAGTACTTGCCCCTGGCCGTGAGCCACACCGTCCATCCGGGCGCGGCCTCCACCCGCTCCCCCGCCGCCACGGTCCGCACCGGGGTGGGGATCCGCGGGACGGTGGCGGAGGTCCGGGGGGTGCCGGGAGTCCGGGGGGTGGTGGGGGACGCGGCCGAGGCGGAGGCGGCGGAGGCGCTTGCGGTGGTCGCGAAGGGCGGGGCGGCGAGGCCGGCGGCGGGGTGCGGGTCGCCGGCCAGGGCCGTACCGGCCGCGACGGCGGCCGAGACGCCGAGGACGGCGAGGACGGAGAGGGCGACGGTACGGCGCCGGCGGCGGACGCGGCCCGCCCGGACGACCGCCGCGACGGGCGCGGGCCCCGGGGTCATGTCGTGGGCGGCGCGGGTGAACTCGGCGCGGAGCAGGTCGTCCCACGCCTCGGCGGCGTCGGGCCCGGCGTCGGGGGCGGGGGTCATGAGGGGGCTCCGTAGGGGGTGCGGAGGGAGGGGCCGGGCAGCGGCGGGGCGCCGGAGGCGAGCCGGGGGTGGGCGCGCAGGGCGGCGAGACCGCGCCGGGCGTGGGTCTTCACGGTGCCGATCGAGCACCGGAGGACGTCCGCGATCTCCTGCTCGGTCAGATCGTCCCAGTACCGCAGGACCATCACCGTGCGCTGGCGGACGCTCAGGTCGGCTAACGCCTCCAGGAGCACCGCACGCTCCTCGACGTGCTCGGCGTGGCCGGCGTCCCGGTGCCGGGCGGACTCCGGGAGCACCGGCATGAGGAGGTGGGCGACCCGGCGGCGGCGCAGGCGGCTGATGTTGTTGTTGACGAGGGCCCGGCGCACATAGAGGTCGATGTCCTCGCGCGGGACCTTGTGCCAGCGGCCGTACACCTTGGCCAGCGTCGTCTGCACCAGGTCCTCCGCCTCGTGGAAGTCGCCGGTGAGCAGCTGGGCGGTGCGGACGAGCCGGGGCCAGGCGGCGGAGGCGAAGTCGGCGAAGTCGGCGTCGGGCTCGGGAGCCGGTGGGTGGGTCACGGTGGCGGACCTCGCGTTCCGGGAGGTGGTACGGCGGGGCCCGCCCCGTGCCGGGCCCCGCCGAGCGTGGTGGACGGCCCGTCAGAAGTCCAGGGCGGGCAGCTCGACGAGGAGCCGGCCGTTCCTGGCGTGGAAGGCGACGGAGACGTCGTGGCCGGTCGGCGCGGTGTGGGCGTACCAGACGCCCCAGCCGGGCCGGCCGGGCAGCTGGAGCAGGGTCGCGCGGGTGACGCGGCCCTCGGAGTCGGTCACCTCGACCCGCCCGGGGCGGACCGGGCCGCCGTACACGCCCGAGTGGAAGGTGCCCTCGCCCTGGTGGCTGAGGGCGGGCCGGGTCAGGTCGAGGTTGCCGTCGACGACGCTGCGGAACTGCTCGAAGCCGTCCGGGCCGGTCCAGTGCTTGCCCTGCCGGGTGAGCCAGATGGTGTAGCCGCCACCGGCGTCGACGCGCTCGCCGGAGCGGACGGTGCGCACGGCGGCCGAGGCGGTGGCGGGGGCGGGGGCGGACGAGACGGTGGGGGCGGAGGAGACGGCTGGGGTCGAAGTGGCGGAGGAGACGGCGGGGGCGGCGGTGGCCGGGGTGGCGAGGGCGGCGGCGGCCGCCGCGGCCGTGACGGCGGCGCCCGCGGCGAGCAGGTACTTCTTCATGGGTTCGCTCCTGGTTCCGTACGGTCTTCCCTCCTTCTCAACTCCCGCCGTCCCGGCTTCGGATGACACCTCTCCGGAAGATTTCCGGGGAGAGGTCGGACGCGCGCGGTCTCAGGCGTCGGCGCGGGCGGTCTCAGGCGTCGGCGAGGGCGGTCGAGAGCTCGTCCAGGGCGGCGAGGAGCAGCCGGGCCGCCTTCCGCAGCAGCGGGTCGGCGACCTCCGTGTCCCAGGCGGCGACGGTCTCGCGCAGGTCGTCCCAGACGGGGACCTTCCGCTCGCGGACCGCCTTCGCACCCCGCTCGGTCGCCTTGCGCAGCGCCTCCGCGAGACCGGCGGCGGCCGGGAGGGGCGGGGCGCCGCGCTCGGGGAGGTGGGCCTCCAGGAGCATCGCGGCCCGGCCGAACTCGGCGAGCGCGTGGCCCGCGCCCTCGGCCGCCGCGTGCGAGAGCCCCCGGTGCCGTACCGGCTCGTGGCCGGCCAGGCCCAGGGCGTCGTGCCAGGCCACGCGGGCGGCGCGGGCGGAGAGCAGCGCCTCGCGCACATCGGGGCTGCCGGGCCCGGCGGGGTCGGCGTACCGGGCGGCGACGGAGGCCGCGTACCGTCCGGAGGTGGTGAGCCAGTCGGCGAGCCGGCCGCGCAGCCGGGGCGTCTCCCAGGCGGGGTAGAGGGCGTAGCCGAGCATCGCGAGGAGGCCGCCGAGGAGGGTGAGCAGGACCCGGTCCCGTACGGTCTGGCCCACCCCCGAGCCCTCCATGCCGAGGAGGAAGACGACGTACGCGGCGACGCAGACCTGGCTGACGGCGTACCCCGTGCGCATCAGCAGGTACATGCCGAAGGCGCAGAGGACGGCGAGACCAGCGGAGAGGTACGTCCCCGGGTGCGCGGTCCGCACGACGGCGGTGGCGAGCGCGACGCCGACGAGCGTGCCGCCGAAGCGGGCCACCGAGCGGGCGTACGTCTGGGAGAAGTCCGGGCGCATCACCATCACGGAGGTCATCGGCGCCCAGTACCCGTGCCCGAAGGGCAGCGCCAGGCCGAGCAGATAGCCGGCGGCGGTGACCCCGGAGACCCGGAGCGCGTGCCGCAGGATGGCCGAACCCGGCCGCACCTCCGCCCGCATCTTCGCGAGGACGACCGGCGCGAGGCGGAGGAGGGTGGGGCGGGTGCGGGGGCCGAGGAGGCTCGGGTCCGGGCCCCGCCGCGGATCGGCGCGTCCGTCTCCCGTGCCCGTGCCCGTCTCCTCATCCGCGCCTCCGCGGCCCGTCCTCTCGTCCGCGCCTCCGCGGCCCGTCTCCTCGTCCGCGCCCCCGGGGCTCGTCTCCGTGCGTGGTTCCGCCGTCTCGACGACGTCCCCGAGGAGGGCGATGAGGCGGAGGGCGGCGCGGTGGGCGCGGTCGGTGAGGATCGTGCCGGTGTCCGGGGTACGGAGGGCGGCGACGGCCGCGGGGGGCAGCCGGACCGGTTCGCCGTGCCGGATGGCGTGCGCGGCGGCGTCGAGGACCTCGCCCGCGGCGGCGAGCAGTTCGCGGACCCGGTCGCGCTGCGGGCCCTCGGCGGGGACGCCGACCGCCGGATCCGCGAGCGAGGCGAGCACGGGCCGGATCCGCTCGGCGAGCCGCCGGGGGCCGTGCAGTTCGGCGGGGCGGCGGCGGGCCTGGCGCGGGGTGACGGCCGCGGCGCTGCGGGCCGTCATGAGCGGGACCGGATCGAAGGGCGCGACCGGGTCGTGGCGCAGCCTGCGGGCGTAGTCCGCCTCCGCGGCCAGCGCGTCCGCGAGGGCGTCGCGCTGGGCGCCCCAGGGCCGTACCGGCAGGAGCACGACCAGCGCGGCCTGGACGACCCCGCCCGCGAAGATCATGACGGCGTGCCCGGCGGCGGTCGCGACGGAGGTGGGCAACGTGATGGTGACCAGCATGATCGCCACGTTGGAGGAGGCGATGATGCCGGCCGTGGGCCCGGCCGCCCAGGCCAGCCCGGAGAGGAAGGTCCACAGCAGCAGGAGGGCGAGGAAGAGGAGCAGATGGGAGCCGGTCAGATACCCCAGGAAGGTGGAGACGGCGAGACTGCCGCCGGAGGCGAGGGCGAGGGTGGGGCGAGGACGCCACGACCGCTGGAAGGTCGCGATGGCGGCCTGGAACGCGCCGAACGCGGACGAGGCGGCGACCGCGGGACCGAAGACGGCCAGCGAGAAGCCGACGACGAGCGCGAGTCCGAGGGCACCCCGGGCGGCGATGACCGGAGCGAGCCGCCGCCGCTCGACGGTGAGGCCCGAGCGCGCGGTCTCCCTCAGCGCCCGGAGCCAGCTCATGGACCGAGCGTAGCGACGATCACCCCGTAACCCGACATTTCACCCCATCGATCCGGCGGCTGTCCGGCGCGGATCCGCCGGACGGACACCCCTAGCGCGGGGCGCGGCCGTGCAGGCGGGCCCGGTCCGGCCGGACGGGACACCCCCTAGCCCGGGGCGCGGCCGCGCAGGCGGGCCCGGTCCGGGGTGAGGGTGGCGGTCTCGGCGGCGGTGGCGCCGTGGTTCCAGCCGTCCTCGTCCCACATCGCGCGGACCCGGGTGGCCCGCGTCTCCGGGAAGAGCTCGTCCGTGCGGGCGGCCACGGCGACCTCCCGGGAGGCGAGGACCGGAAGCAGCGTCGGGGCCTCGGCGGCCACCCGCCGGGAGGTCGCCTCCAGACGGGCGCCGAGCCGGTTCGCGTACGCGAGCAGGAAGGACTGCCGGAAGGACTTGGTGCGTTTGCGGCCGCCCTTGCGCTGCTCCGCCTCCGCGCGGGTCATCGCGGCCGTCCCCTGCACGAGGAGCGAGGTGTACAGCAGCTCGACCGGGTCGAGGTCGGCCTCGAAGCCGACCACCGTCGAGAAGCCGTACGTCTCGTTCCAGACCGCCCGGCAGTGGTTCGCGGTCGCCACCGCGTCGAGCAGGATCGCCTTCGCCTGCTCGTACGGCGGCTCCACCCCGATCCGGATCGCGCCCGGCGTCCGCGGCGACGGCGCCCCGGCCGCGAGCCCGGCCTCGTCGAGGCTGTGCCGGGCCATCAGCTCCTGCGCCTTCGCGGTCAGGGCCTCCGCCTCCTCCGGGTAGCCGGTGGCCTCCGCCTTGGCGAGCAGCGCGCGGATCCGGGTGAGCATCCGCGGCTCACCGACCGCCGCCGGCGGCAGCGCCTCGCCGGGTACGGGCCCCACCGCGTCGAGCCGGGGCAGCCGTGCCAGCAGCCGGTACAGCTGGAGGACGGCCGTCGCCGAGGAGAAGCGGTCGGCGGGCGGCCCGGCCCCCGCCCCGTCGTCGAGTCCGCCGATCTGCTCGCTCCAGCGCCGCGGCAGCGTCGCGTACCGCGCCGTCTCGGCGCGCACCACGCCGCCGAGCAGCCGCAGGTGTTCCTCCCCCAGTTCGCGCCGGACCGTGCGCGCCAGGTCGGCGGGCTGCCAGCCGCGCTCCCACAGCGTCCGTACGAACTCCTCGCCGCGCCGCGCGAGACCGGCGTCGGCGGCCGGGTCGGCGGCGAGCAGGGAGGCCGCCGTGTCGAGGGAGCGGTCGTCGCGGCTGTGCAGCGACTCGCGCAGCGCCCGCTCGACGGTGGACTCCCGTGCCTCCTCCTGCATGACCGTGACCGTTCCCTTCCGTACCTCGCGCCGGCCTCCTCCCCCGATGGTCTCAGCCCGGCGGGGGTATGCCCGGCCCTACGGTATGCCTGGCCCTTCGGTATGCCTGGCCCTTCGGTATGCCGGGCCCTTCGGTATGCCTGGCCCTACCCCGGGACGCCCGTCAGACGGCGTGACCCGGCACCCGGCGAAACGGTTCGCTGGAGCCATGACCAGCACCCTTCCTCCTTCCGCCCCCGCCTTCGGCCCCGTCGCCGTACGGCTCCGGGGGCTCGTCCGGCGGCACGGAGAGGTCCGGGCCCTCGACGGCGTGGACCTCGACGTCGCCGCCGGGACCTTCACGGCCGTCATGGGCCCGTCCGGTTCCGGGAAGTCGACCCTGCTGCGGTGCGCCGCCGGGCTCGACCGCCCGGACGCGGGCAGCGTCGAGGTGGCGGGCACGGCCCTGGAGGGGCTGAGCGAGCGGCGGCTCACGCTGCTGCGGCGGGACCGGATCGGCTTCGTCTTCCAGTCCTTCAACCTGCTGCCGACGCTGACGGCCGCGCAGAACGTGGCCCTCCCGCTCCGGCTCGCGGGCCGCCGACCCGCGCGCGGCGAGGTCCGGGCGGCGCTCGCCCGGGTCGGGCTCGCCGGGCGCGAGCGGCACCGGCCGGCCGAACTCTCCGGCGGCCAGTGCCAGCGGGTCGCCCTCGCCCGGGCGCTGATCACCCGCCCCGCCGTCCTCTTCGGCGACGAGCCGACCGGCGCGCTCGACTCCGCCACCGGCGCGGACGTGATGGACCTGCTCCGCGCCCTCGTGGACGAGGAGGCCCGCACGCTCGTCATGGTGACCCACGACCCGCTCGCCGCGGCCCGCGCGGACCGCGTCGTCTTCCTGGTCGACGGCCGCCCGGCGGGCGAACTCACCGCCCCCACCGCGCACGAGGTGGCGACCCGACTGGCGGGGCTCCGCACGGGCGGCGCAGGAGCGGGCGGCGCGGGAGCGCGGCCGGACGGGGCGGTGGCGGGGGCCGGCAGGGCGGGGGCGCGGGCCGGGGCAAGGCCGGGCGGCGCGGGGGCGGGGTCCGACTGGGGCGCGGGGACGCAGCCGGACGGCGCGGGTGCGCAATCAGACGGCGTAGGGGTCGGGGCGCAGTACGGCGGCGCGGGGACACGGTCCAGCGGCGCGAGGACGCAGTCGAACGGCGGCCCCGGGGTGGGGGCCGGCGGCGACGCCGGGGCACGGCCGGACGGCCCGGAGGCGCGGGCCGGCGGCGACGCCGGGGCACGGCCGGGCCGCGTCGGTGCGGGTGGGCGGGACGGGGGTGCGGCGTGCTGAGCGTCGTCGTGAGTGGGCTGCGGGGGCGCTGGGCGTCCTTCCTGGGCGGGTTCCTCGCGCTCGTGCTGGGCGTGGGGATGCTGACGGCCACCGGGCTCGGGCTCGCCGCCGTGCTCGACCCGCCGGGCCGCGCGCCCGAGCGGTTCGCGTCCTCGCCCGTCGTCGTCCTCGGCCAGGACCGGCTCACCGTGGAGGTCCGGCGCGGTCCCGGGACCGCGCTCGTCTCCCGGCCGCTCGACCGTCCACAGCCTGTGGACACCGCTCTGCTGCGCGAACTCCGCACCCGGTGGACCCTGACGGAGAACCCGGCGGACGTGCGGCACCCCGACGCCGTCGGGCTCGACGCCCCCGCCGACCTGGTCCGGGCCGTCGTCGGCGACCGGGCACAGGTGCTCACCGGCGCCGAGCGCCGCCGCGCCGACCCGGACCACGAACGGGACGGTCACGAACTCACCGGCCTGAACGCCCTCCTCGGCACCGCCGGCGGCGTCGCCGCCTTCGTCTCCGTCTTCGTCGTCGCCTCCGTCTTCGCCTTCTCCGTGGCGCTGCGCCGCCGCGAGTTCGGGCTGCTCCGCACCTCCGGGGCCACCCCCGGCCAGGTCCGCCGGCTGCTGCTCGCCGAGGCGACCGCCCTCGGCGTGACCGCGTCCGCGGCGGGCTGCGCGCTCGGCGGTCTGGCCGCGCCGCCGATGGCCCGGGCCCTGGTGGACCGGGGCCTGGCGCCGGAGTGGTTCGCCCACGCCGCCGGCGGGAGCGCCGGATGGCCGTACCACCTGGCCTTCTGGACGGGCCTCTGCGTCGCCCTGGCGGGCGCGGTCGCCGCCGCCCACCGCGCCGGGCGGACCGGCCCGGTGGACGCGCTGCGCGAGGCCGACGTCGACCGGGACGTGCTGCCGCCGGGCCGGGCGCTGCTCGGGGCGGGACTGCTGGCGGCCGGGCTCGGGCTGCTGGTCTGGACGTACGCCACCGAGCCGGAGGCGCTGCTCAAGCGGAAGACGTACACGACCCTGCCGATGCTCCTGACCGGCGGCGCGGCCCTGCTCGCACCGCTGCTCGTGCGGCCGGTGGCCCGGCTGCTCCCGGTCCCCCGGGGCGGGGCCGTCGGGCTCCTCGTCCGGGAGAACGGCGCCGCCGCGGTGCGTCGTACCGCCGCCGTCGCCGCGCCGGTCCTGGTGACCGTGGCGCTGGCGGGAACGCTCTTCGGCGCCTCGGAGAGCGTGGCGCGCGCGAAGGAGACGGAGGCGCGGGAGCGGACGGCGGCGGCGTACGTGGCCGAGGGGCCGGCGGTGAAGCTCCCTCCCCGTACGGACGGCGGCGCGGTCGTCGCCGCCTCCGGGCCGACCTCCCTCTTCGTACGGGACGGGGCCGAGGCGGTCGTGAAGTACGGGGCCAGGGCCGTCGCCGACCCGGCGGCCATCGCGGAGCTCTCCCGGCTTCCCGTGGTCGCCGGGGACCTGCGGGACCTCGACGACCGGTCGATCGTCGTGAACGAGGAGTTCGAGCGGCGGCGGGTCGGCGAGGAGGTGGAGGTGTGGCGGGCCGACGGCAGCGGTCCGGTACGGCTCCGGGTCGCGGCCGTCCTCGCGCGGGGGACCGGTGACAACGGGCCGTACGTCACCCGCGCCCAGGCGCCCGGCGCCGTGCTCGATCGCCTGGAGTCGGACCGGCCGCTGCCGGCGGCGGGCGACTCCTCCGCCGCCCCCGCGGCCGGGAACCGGGCCGCCGCGACCGGCCTGCGGCTGGTCCTCGTCCTCGTGCTCCTCTATACGGTGATCGCGCTGGCGAGCACCCTGCTCATGGCCACGTCGGTACGCGGCGGGGAACTGGCCTCGCTCCGGCTGGCCGGCGCCACCCGCGCGCAGGCCCTGCGGGCGGTGACGGGCGAGGCGGTCCTCGCGGTCGCCATCGGCACGGCCCTCGGGCTCGGCGTGACGGCCGCCGTCCTCGGCGCGCTCGGCGCGGGTCTCGCCGCGCTCTCCGCGCCGGTCGTCCTGGCGGTCCCGTGGGTCCCGACGGGCGCGGCGGCGGGAGTCTGCGCGCTGGTCGCCGTCGCCGCGTCCGCCCTCCCCGCGTGGCGGCTCTCCCGCTGACCGGCGATGGTGGGACGGGGCGGTGGCCGGGGTCGGAGCCGGGCCACCGCCCTCCACGCGCGAGCCGGGACCGATGCCGGAGCCGGGCCACCACCCTCCGCACGTGGGTCGGGGCCGATGCCGACGCCGGGCCACCACCCTCCACACGCGAGCCGAGGCCGATGCCGGCGCCGGGCCACGGCCGCCCGGCGCGTGGGCCGGGGTCGGAGCCGCGCCACGGCAGCCCCGCGCGCCGCCCCTCCGGCTGCGCGCCGCGCCGCGGCCCCCGCCGGTCCGCACCCTCCAGTGGTCCTCCGTACGGGCACGCGTTCCGCGAGGGTGGCGCCCTCCCCGCCGACCGCCCCGACCCGCCCCGACCCGCCCCTCCCCGCCTCGACGGAGCGGACCGGAGCGCACCGGACCGGAGCGGCGGGTCACGGCAGGAGGACCAGCTTGCCCCGGACGTGCCCGGTCTCGCTGAGGTCCTGGGCCCGCGCCGCCTCCTTGAGGGGGAGCGTGTCGGCGAGGCGGAGCCTCAGCGTGCCCGCGACGACGCCCGCCGCCTGCGCCGTCAGCCACTCCCGTACGCGGGAGAAGTCCTGCTCGGGGACGCTGTAGGGGATCCCGAACTCCGCCGCGTCCGTGGCGGCGATCGTCGCGATCCGCTCCTTGCGGGCCGCGCCCTCGCCGCCGAGCAGCTCGATGGCGACCGGCAGCACGCCGTGGCCCGCGGCGTCGAAGACCGCGTCGACGCCCTGCGGGGCCGCGGCCCGCACCCGCTCGGCGAGGCCGTCGCCGTACGCGACCGGGATCGCGCCGAGTCCGCGCAGATAGGCGTGGTTGGACGCGGAGGCCGAACCGACGACCGTGACGCCCGCGGCGACCGCGAGCTGGACGGCGACGGTGCCGACGATCCCCGCCGCGCCGTGCAGGAAGAGCGTCTCGCCCTCCCGTACGCCGAGCTCCGCGAGGACCCGCGCCGCCGTCTCCCCGGCGACCGGGAGGCCCACCGCGTCCTCCCAGGAGAGGCCGGCCGGCTTCGGCAGGAGCCGGTCCCCGACGGCGTACCGGGCGTAGCCGCCGGTCCTCGACCAGCCGAACACCTCGTCGCCGACGGCGAGTCCGGTGACGCCCTCGCCGAGCGCGTCGACCGTGCCGGCCACCTCGATGCCCGGCACGGCGGGGAAGGTCGTGGGGAAGAACTCCTCCAGCAGACCCCTGCGCACCTTCCAGTCCATCGGGTTGACCCCGGCCGCCGCCACCCGCAGCCGGACCTCGCCGGGCCCCGGCTCCGGGACCTCCGCCGAGGTCACGTGCCGCAGCACCTCGGACCCGCCGAACTCCTCGAACACGATCGCTTCCATCGACTCCACCGTCGCCATGTCGCCCTCCGTATCAGCGTGTTCGCCGCCCCGGACCCGGGGTGACCGCTTCTCGACACGGTCAAGCCTGCGCCGGGCCGGCCCCTCCCCCGCCCTCCGTCCGGCCAGTACCGCCTGTCCGAAAGACCAGCCGCCGGCCGCCTCTCGGCACCTAGGCTGAGCGTCATGGACCCGCTGACGCTGACCACCGCGTACGAGATCCTCAGCCGGCCGCTCGACGGCGTCCTCGCGCAGCTCTCCGCCACGCTCGCGCCGGTCGTCCCGCACACCGGCGCAGCCGAACTCTCCACGCACTGCGCCCACTCGCCGTTCAAGACGGCCGGAGAGACGGGCGGTGTCACCGGCGCCGAGCTGGCTCCGCTGCTCGCGGCCGGCGTGCCCGGCGAGCCCTGGCAGGGGACGGCGCGGCTCGGCGGCCGGGCCCGGACGGTCCTCGCGGTGACCAGCGGCGCCACCGCCCGGCACTCGCTGCTCGTGCTGGTGCGGGAGGACGGCGCGGCCCCGGCGGCACCGGCCGCGCTCACCCTGGCGCAGGCGCTGTGGGATCTGGTGACCAGCCACCTCGACCGGTTCGCCGTCGAGGCGATGCCCGGGGCGCTGGCCCGTTCCCGCACCGCCGCCGACACCCGCGCCCGGGTCGGCGCCGAACTCACCACCGCCCACGCCGCCGCCCTCTCCGGGCTGCTCTCGGTGCTCCGCAGCGGCGCCCTGGACGACACGGCGGCCCGGGCCGCCGCCACGGAACTCGCCGCCGCCGCGCTCCTGGAGGTGCGGGCCGCGCGGCGGCGGGACCGGGAGATCGCCGAGGAGCCGGCCGGCGACGCCTTCCGCCGGCTGGCCGACCAGCTCCGGCCGATGCTCCGCCACAGCCCGGTCCGGCTCGAACTCGGGCCGCCGGACGGCACCCGCTCGCTCGCCGCCGACGTGGCCCACGCCGCCCGGGCCATCGTCCGGGCGCTGCTCCTCATCGTCCTGGAACAGGAGGACCTGAGCCGGGTCCACGTCGGCTGGCAGCTGTCCGAGGACGAGCTGCGGGCGACCGTCCGCGACGACGGGCCGGGTGTCATCGGAGCCTGCGAGATCGGCGCGGGGACGGTACGGGACCGGCTCGACGTCCTCGGGGGGCGGCTGGAGATCGAGACCGTGCCGCGCTGGGGCACCACCATGACCGCCGTGCTGCCGCTGGCCGCGCCGGACGCCCCGGCCGGACCCGCGCACCCGCTGGCGACCCTGGGCGAGCGGGAGACCGAGGTCCTGCGGCACCTGGCGCTCGGCCACCGCAACCGCCGCATCGCCGAGGCGCTGCACATCAGCGAGTCCACCGTGAAGTTCCACGTGGCGAACATCCTCGGCAAGCTCGGCGTCGGCTCCCGCGGCGAGGCGGCGGCCCTCTTCCACGCGGCGGCGTAGCCCACGGGCCGACGCGCACCGGCCGCGATCCGCGGGCCGGGGCCCGGAGTGCCGAGATCCGGAGTGCCGCGAAGCGCCGACCGAGCCCCGGAGTCCCGCGAACCGGCGGCCGAGGTCAGGGGGTGCCATGAACCACCGACCGAGCCCCGGAGTCCCGCGAGCCGGCGCACAGCCCCGTGGGACACGGTGTCCCGAGGATCCGGGATGTCGTGATCCGCCGCTGTCAGTGCCGGATGCCAGACTCGCACCCATGAGCGAGAGGTGGGCGCTGGCCCCGGAGCCGGAGGGGGAGGGCGCGGTCCTCGTCCCGCTCGGGCCGGACGGCGCGCCCGCCGGGGAGGTGCGCCGCGAGCCCGACCTGGCAGCGGCCGTCCGGGCCCGGCCGGAGGTGGCACGCTGGGTGTGGCGGTCGACCGCCGAGGTGTATCCGCGGCTGCTCGCCGCCGGAGTCCGCGTCGAGCGGTGCTACGACATCGAGGACGCCGAGCAGCTGCTCCTCGGCCACGAGGGCCGCCTCGGCGAGCCCCGCTCGGCCGCCGCCGCGTGGGCCCGGCTGCGGAACGGCCCGGTGCCCCCCGACCCGCCGCAGCGGACCGCGGAGCCCGGCTCGCAGGACTTCCTCTTCGAGCCGAGACCCGTCGCCTCCGTCCCCTTCGAGGGCCTGCTCGCGGTCTACGCGGAGCAGCAGCGCCGGCACGACCGGGCCGAACACCCGGGCCGGATGCGGCTGCTGACCGCCGCCGAGTCGGCCGGGATGCTGGTGGCCGCCGAGATGCACCGGGCGGGACTGCCCTGGCGGGCCGACGTGCACCGGGAGCTGCTGCACGAGCTGCTGGGCGAGCGGTACGCGGGCGGCGGCGAGCCGCGTCGCCTCGCCGAGCTCGCGGACGAGGTGTCGGCCGCCTTCGGCCGCAGGGTCCGGCCCGATCTGCCCGCCGACGTGGTGAAGGCGTTCGCCCGGGCCGGCATCCGGCTGCGGTCCACCCGCCGCTGGGAGCTCCAGGAGATCGACCACCCGGCGGTGGAGCCGCTCATCGCCTACAAGAAGCTGTACCGGATCTGGACCGCGCACGGCTGGTCCTGGCTGGCGGACTGGGTGCGCGACGGCCGCTTCCGGCCTGAGTACCTGCCGGGCGGCACGGTCAGCGGCCGCTGGACGACGAACGGCGGCGGGGCGCTCCAGATCCCGAAGGTGATCCGGCGCGCGGTCGTCGCCGACGACGGCTGGCGGCTGGTGGTGGCGGACGCCGACCAGATGGAGCCCCGGGTGCTCGCCGCGATCTCCCGCGACCCGGGTCTGATGGAGGTCGCCGGGCACCCCGACGACCTCTACACCCGCCTGTCCGACCGGGCGTTCTCCGGCGACCGCGACCACGCCAAGATCGCCCTGCTGGGCGCGGTCTACGGCCAGACCAGCGGCGACGGCCTGAAGAACCTGGCGGCGCTGCGCCGCCGCTTCCCCCGCGCGGTCGCGTACGTCGACGAGGCGGCGAAGGCCGGCGAGGAGGGCCGGCTCGTGCGCACCTGGCTCGGCAGGACCAGCCCGAAGGCGGTCGGCGCGGGCGACGACGGCGAGGCGGGCCTCCCTCAGGAAGCCGCCGAACAGACCGTCGCGGAGGAGGGTTTCACCCCGGGATACGCCTCCGGCAACGCCCGGGCGCGCGGCCGTTTCACCCGTAACTTCGTGGTCCAGGGCAGTGCCGCCGACTGGGCGCTGCTGATGCTCGCGGCGCTGCGCCGCACCCTGTCGGCGGCCGGGATGCGGGCCGAGCTGGTCTTCTTCCAGCACGACGAGGTGATCGTGCACTGCCCGGCGGAGGAGGCGGAGGCGGTGACGGCGGCGATCCGGGCGGCCGGGGACGAGGCGGGCCGGATCGCCTTCGGCGACACCCCGGTCCGCTTCCCGTTCACGACGGCGACGGTGGAGCGGTACGCCGACGCCAAGTAGCCGCCGCGTACCGCCCCTTGTCTTCCGCTGTGCGCCTACCTGGCGGGGAGCTTCGCCCACTTCGGGTCGAGGGCGATCGCCTTCAGCTGCTCCATGGTGAGCGCCGGCTCCGCGCGGGTGGCGGGCTCGTGCTGGGCGCCGGTGTTGAAGGCGGAGACGACGACCCGGAAGCCCTTCTTCGTCATGGTGTCGGCTGACCACCACACGACGCCCGCGCCGCCCTTCTCGCCAGGCTGCCGGGTGAGCTTCAGCTTGCCGCCGCCGGGCAGGGTGGTGACGTCGCCGGAGCCGTACAGATCGCGGGCGGCGCCGCCCATGCCGTACTGGACGTTGATCTGGACGAAACTCTTGCCGTTGCCGTCGTCGACGACCACGTAACCGTACTCGCCCTCCCCGCCCTTCTCGACGACCCGAAGCCCCTCGGGCAGCAGGGCGCGCAGGGTGCCGGGGACGTCGCCGGTCACCTGCGACGGGGCCTTGCGCGTCACGCCGGGCTTCACGAGGGCCTCCGCTCCGGGCTTCACGCCCGGCCCCGCGGGCGTGGTGGGCAGCGGCGGGATCTGCTCCAGGAGCGGCCGCCACGCCTCGGCGGTGACGAGCGCCTTGAGCTGGGTGGCGTCGAGGGGCGGGTCCTCGCGGCTGACCACGGCGCCCTTCTGGGCGGCCGCGTTGTACTCGCTCGCGTCGACCAGGAAGCCGTCCTCGGTGAGCAGGACCGCCCGCCAGTTCTTGGTCTCCTCGCGCTTGTCCGGGTACTCGTAGCCCTGGAAGACCATGAACCGCCCTCCGTCGGGGAGCGTTCCGTCGGTGCAGTGGTCGTGGGGGACGAACGTCTTCGAGGGGCAGGTCACCTGGTCGACGCCCGCCTCCGCGGTGCGGCCGGCGCGTGCGAGGAGGACGCTGAAGGCGGCCTCGCCCTTGCCGTCGTCGTAGACGCCGCTGATGCCCTGCCCCTTGCCGTCGAGGCCGTCGAACCGCCATTCCCCGGGAGGGGTGTTGGCCTTGAGGACCTCCGCGATCTCGGAGAGCGGGATCTCCGCCTCGCCGGGCCTCGGCGCGGCGGGTGTGACCTGCCTGGTCGCGCTCCTGTCGCGCTCGGGCGCCCCGGCCACGGACGCCTTGTCGGCGGGGCCGGCGGGGCCGGCGGGGGAGACGACGGAGCCGGCGTACACGCCGCCGACGCCGATGGCGGCGAGCGCGAGGGCTCCGCCGGTGACGGCGAGGCGGCGGCGGAGCAGTCGGCGGCGGCCTCGGGCGAGCCCGCCGGTGACCAGTTCGGGCCGGCCGTCGAGGGCGAAGCTCTCGCCGGTGGAGCGCAGGACCGAGCCGAGTTCGTCGGCGAACCGGCCGTCGGGGTCGTGGTCGTGCTGGTCGTGGTCGGGCATGACGAGATCACCGTCTCTGCTTCGGGGGTACGCGCCCGCGGAGGCGCGTCTGCGGGTGAGGGGTGGCCGCTCGGCGGCCGGAGGGGCGTGTCGGCTACTCAGCGCCCGGCGAACTCGGCGATGCTGCCGCCGAGTCGCTGCCGGAGCTTGCCGAGCGCACGCGTGCAGCGGGTGCGGACGGCCGCGGAGCTGGTGTGCAGGGCGTCGGCGGTCTCCTCGACGCTGCGGTCCTCCCAGTAGCGCAGCACCACGACCGCCCGGTCCTTCGGGGGCAGCGCGGCGAGCGCGTCGAGGAGGGCGATCCGCAGCAACGGGTCGGTGCCGTCGACCGGGGTGTGGTCGGGCAGTTCTCCCAGCGGGCGCTCGGTCGCGGAGCGGCGCCGCTGGTGGCTGAGGAACGTGCGGACGAGGACGGTCTGCGCGTACGCGGCGGGGTTGCCGATCCGGGACGTCCGTCCCCAGAGGGCGTACATCTTGCCCAGCGTCTCCTGCGTGAGGTCCTCGGCGAGATGGACGTCCCCGCTGGTCAGCAGGCACGCCGAGCGGAACAGCTGGCCCGTGCGCGCCGAGGCGAACTCCAGGAACCCGTCCGCGCGGGACGCTCTCATGCCCCTCCTCTCCGTGGTGGTCGCGAAGGGTCACGGGTGGTCGCCCTGGGCGACCGCCCCCCTCGCTGTCCTGCCCTACACCCCTTCGACGCGGCGGGGCCGCGGAAATGTTTCACCGAACCCGTCGGCCAACGCATCCAAAGAAGCGGAATCGGGTAATCCTGTTGATATGAACACTCTCAGCGCAGAGACCCTGGCCGCTGGAGTCTGGCAGTCGGGTCTGGGACAGGTCCTCGGCGGCGTCGTCCTCGTCGCCGTCCTCATCACGGCCTTCTGGTTCGGATACCGGGTACGCACCCGCGAGTCACGTCCACCGCAGCCCGAAGAACAGCCGCACCGGCCGGACACCGGGGCCCTTCCCGGCGAGGCGACGGAGTACCGCCGGCCGAACGAGATGCCCCACACCGACGGCGAGCACCGACTCATGCCCTACCAGCTCAAGGGCGGCGGGAGCGCCGACACCGAGCCGCAGAGCGAGGAGAAGCGCAAGTGGGGCGGCATCTCCAGCGGCGGCTTCGGCAGCGGAGGCACCGGACACGGCGACTGACGTGCGCACCACCCCGCCGAGCCGGCTGCGGGCGATGGCCCAGAGCCTGCTCGGCTCCGCCCCCGAGGCGGCGCGCGCGGTGCGGACCACCGAACGCGTCCTCGCCTCGTACGGCCCCGGCGCCCGCGCACGCCGGGGCCCCGGCCCCGTGCCCGATCCGGGGCCGCCTCCCGAGTCCGTCCTGGCCCGGGTCTGCCTCGGCCGGCTCCGGGCCCGCGAGGCCCGCCGCACCGAGCCGTGGGACCCCTGGTCGGACACGCCCGACGCCCCCGTCCTCACCCCGGCGGAACGGCTCGTCCTCGTCCTCCACGACCGCTTCGGCGTCCCGTACGAGGACCTCGCCCCGGCTCTGGAGCGCGCTCCGGCGGCGGTCCGCCAGATCGGCGTCCGCGCGCGGGCGCGCGCCCGCGGCGCCGAGGAGATGCCGGTGACCGACCCGGTCCGCCTCCGGGCCGCGGTCGACGCGGTCCTCACCGCCGCCCGGGAGGGCGACACGGCGGCGCTGCGCGCCCTCCTCGACCCGGACGCCGTCCTGCGGGCCGACTCCGGCGCCGTACGCGGCGGAGTCACACCCGCCCACGGCGCCCCGGCCGTCGCCCGCGTCCTCGCGGCCCGCGCGGCGGTGGCCCGGCCGGTCCTGGTGGACGGGGCGCCCGCCCTGGTCGCCGCCCCGGACGCGGTCTACCGCTTCACGGCCCCGGCCGGGACGATCACCTCGGTCGACGTCCTGGCCGACCCGGCCCACCTCTCCCGCCTGGCCATCACGTCCTCGGTGCACTGATCACGAGCGTCGTCGGCACGCGTGATCAGTACACCCGGCTAGCTTCCGTCGGCACGCGTGATCAGTACACCCGGCTAGCTTCCGTCGGCCCGCCGCCCGGCCCGGTCCGCGATGTGCCCGGGCACGGCGGCGGCGAGTTCCGCCGGCAGCGCCGGATCGGCGACGGGCGCCCCGAACGTGGTCACGAGCGGCAGCACCCCCGCCCACAACCCGAGTTCCGCGTCCGCGGAGTCCCCGTCGTCCGGCGGCCCGCTCCGCGTCTTGACCGACGCCTCGGTGAGGTCGAGCGCGAGCAGCGAGGTGGCGGCCAGCTCCTTCCGGCTGGGCTGCCGCACGTACTCCCACTGCCCCGGGCTGCTCTGCTCGGTCAGCGCCCGCAGCCCCCGCAGCTTCTCCTCCGGGTCGGTCACCAGCTCGGGCACGCCGTAGACCATGGCACACCGGTAGTTGACCCCGTGCTCGAACACCGACCGGGCGAGGACCAGCCCGTCCACGTGCGTGACCGTCACGCACACCGTGCTCCCCGGCGCCTGGACCAGGCTCCGGCTGGCCACGGACCCGTGCACGTAGAGCCGGTCCCCGTCGACGCCGTACGCGGTCGGCACCACCATCGGCACCCCGTCCACGGTCACCCCGAGATGGCACAGCCACCCCGCCGCCAGCACGGCGTCCAGATCCGCCCGCCGGTACGACCCCTTCTCCCGCATCCGCCGCAACCGCGTCCGCTCGGTGACGTCCAGCTCGCTCTCGTCCACGCTTCCCCCAGCTCTCCTCAACGGTCCCGGCACGACAAGGACTTCGACCCCGGCGATCTAACCATCCCCGCCCACGGACCCGTCCCGCCCCCGGCGGCAAGAGGGGTACTAGCACCCCTGAGATCCCCTCGGACGATCGTCATGCTGAGAACACAGCGAGACAGCGGCGAGTGCGAAGTGAGGGCGGGACATGAACGCACGGACGGGCGGGGCCGAGAGGGCCGATCGGAGCCTCGGTGGTTCCGTGGCGATGATGCTGCGGGGCGTGGCCCTGACAGGGCTGGCGGTCTACGAGGCGCTGCTGCTCCTGTGGGTGTCGCTCGTCGTCTGCCTCTGCTTCGCCGGTATCGGGATCCCGCTCCTGCCGGGCGCGTTGAACGCGGTCCGCAAGGAGGCGCGGACCCAGCGCAGGCTGGCCGGGGAATGGTCCGGCATCCGGGTCGGGTACCCGCACCTGCCCGAGCCGGCCACGGTCCCCGGCCCGGCCTGGAAGCGGGCCCATCGGATGCTCGGTGACAGCGACACCTGGCGGGACCTGCTCTGGGCCCTGGTCAACCCGCTGGTCGGCCCGCTGACGGCACTCCTCCCCGCGGCCGCGGTCGTGGGCGGACTCTGGGGCCTGAGCCTCACGTTCCTGTGGGACAGCCTGCCCGAGTCCTGGAACGGCATCTGGTTCACCTTCATCCCCGTGAACAGCCAGACGACGGCGATCCTGGCGGGGGCCCTCGGCCTCGTGGAGCTCGCGGCGGGCCTCGCCCTGCTGCCCCGCCTGATGCTGCCGCTGCACGGCCGCTGGGTGCGACTGATGCTGGGCTCCACCCGCGCCGCGCTGACCAACCGTGTCGAGCACCTCGCCAACACCCGTTCCGACGCGATGGACATGAACGCCACCGAGCTGCGCCGGATCGAGCGGGACCTGCACGACGGTGCCCAGGTGCGACTCGTGGCCCTGGGCATGACCCTCTCCGCCGCCGAGTCCCTGGTCGAGCGGAACCCCGAGGCCGTACGTGCTCTCCTCGCCGAGGCCAAGGACACCTCGGCCAAGGCCCTGAACGAACTCCGCGACCTGGTGCACGGCGTACACCCGCCGCTGCTCGCCGACCGGGGTCTGACGGACGCCATCCGCACCCTCGGCCTGGAACTCCCCCTGCGGGTCCACGTCACCGGCTCGATCCCCGGCCGGCTGCCGGCCCCGGTGGAGTCCGCCGCGTACTTCGCCATCGCCGAACTGCTCAGCAATGTCACCAAGCACGCCAAGGCCTCCGAGGCCACCGTCGACATCCGGTACTCCGGCCACAGCCTGCGGGTCGCCGTCCACGACGACGGCGTCGGCGGCGCCGACACCCGCAACGGCACCGGCCTGGCCGGGGTCGAGCGCCGGCTGGCCGCCTTCGACGGCCTCCTCGTGGTCACCAGCCCGCTGGGCGGCCCCACTTCGGCCGCCTTCGAGATCGCCTGCGAACTCGTCAGCGGCTCCGCGGCCGACGGCGTCCCGGCGACCTGACCCCCGGCTCCGGCCGGGGCTCCGGCCCCGGCTCGGGCACCAGCACCGGCTCGGGCACCAGCACCGGCTCGGGCTCCAGCACCGGCTCCGCTCCAGGAATCGACATGTGCCCGACGCTCTTACCAGCGACCGAAGGATCTCCCGACATGCCGGTCAGCAATCGCCACTTCGCCTCGCGGATGGGGCGCTGGGGCGCCACCCATCCGTGGACGGCCATCCTCCTCTGGCTGGTCGTGGTCGTGGGCGCCTTCTCCATCGGCACCGTGATCGAGACCAAGCAGGCCACCAGCCAGGACCTGCTGGTCGGCGAGGCCGCCGAAGCCTCCCGGCTCATCGAGGAGAACGGGCTGCGGGACCCCGCCGCGGAGAACATCCTGATCGGCACCCGCGCCGGCCAGGAGACCGCCGCGCAGACCACCGCCGCCACCGAGCTGCGCCGGCGGCTCGCGGCCCTCCCCGAGGTCGCCTCGGTGAGCGACCCGATCGGCTCGCCGGACGGCAGGGTACTGCTGCTCCAGGTCTCCATGAAGGGTGACGCCGACACCGCCGCGGACCGGGTGACCCCGCTCCTGACGGTCACCGCCGACGCCCAGAAGCAGCACCCCGGCCTTCTCATCGAGCAGGCCGGCGACGCGTCCGTGAAGCACGACTTCCAGGAGTGGCTCGCCAAGGATCTCCAGAAGGCGACCGTGATCAGCGTCCCCGTGACCCTGGTGATCCTGCTCCTCGTCTTCGGCGCGCTCGTCATGGCCGGTGTGCCGGTCCTGCTCGGCCTGACGGCGGTCGCCTCGACGATGGGCCTGTGGGCCCTGGCCTCCCAGCTCGTGCCGGACCCCGGCATGGTGACGGACGTCATCGTCCTGATGGGCCTCGCGGTCGGTGTCGACTACTGCCTCTTCTACCTGCGCCGCTACCGCGAGGAGTGCGCGAACGGCTACGACCCGGCCTCGGCGGTCGGCATCGCGGCCGCCACCTCCGGCCACTCCGTGGTGGTCTCCGGGATCGCGGTGATCGTCTCCGCCGCGGGCCTCTACCTCGCCGGTGACGTGATGCTGGCCTCCATGGCCACCGGAGCGATCCTCGTGGTCGCCGTCGCGATGATCTCCGCGGTCACCGTCCTCCCCGCCCTGCTGGTCAAGCTCGGCCGTGCCGTCGACCGCCCCCGCGTCCCGCTCGTCCGGCGGCTCTCGCAGCGCACCGGAGCCCCCCGTGTGTGGGGCTTCCTCCTCCGCCCCGCCACCCGGCGCCCGCTGATCTCCCTCGCCGTCGCCGTCGGCGGCCTGGCGGCCCTGGCCCTGCCCGCCCTGGACATGAACCTGAAGGCCACGCAGGTCGACGACTTCCCCCGGTCGCTGAGCACGATGCGGACCTACGACCGCCTGGTCGAGGCCTTCCCCTCCACCGCGCACACCGGAACCGTCGCCGTACGGGTTCCGGCCGGCGAGAGCGAGCAGCTGCGCACCCGGATGACCCGGCTGTCCGAGTCCGTCCGGCAGGACCCTCTGTTCGCCGAGGACGGCCCGCCCCGGATCCGTTACTCCGCGGACGGCCGCGGCGCGGTCCTGGAAGCCGGCACCCCGACCGCCCCGGGCACCGACGCGGCCCGTGACTCCGTCACCCGACTGCGCGCCGACCTGGTGCCGGACGCGCTGCGGGGCGTGCCGGGCGTCGAGTACGCCGTGGGCGGGGCGCAGGCCGAGGACATGGACTACACGTCCAACCTCAACAGCCGGCTGCCCCTGGTGATCGGGGGCGTGTTCGCGCTGACCTTCCTGATCATCCTGCTCGCCTTCCGCTCGGTGGTCGTGGCCATGACCACCGTGGTGCTGAACCTGCTGTCCGTCGGCGCCTCGTTCGGCTTCCTCTGCCTGGTCTTCCAGCGGAACTGGGCCGAGGACCTGCTGGACTTCACCTCGACCGGGCACGTGGTGTCCTGGGTGCCGATCCTGTTGTTCGTGATCCTGTCCGGGCTCACGCTCGACTACCACGTCTTCGTGGTCAGCCGGATCAGGGAGAGCGTGGTCGCCGGCATGACGACGAGGAACGCGGTGGTGGACGGGATCACCCGCACCGCCGGTGTCGTGACCGGAGCCGCGGCGGTCATGGTCGCGGTGTTCGCCGCCTTCGGCACGCTGACCTTCATCGAGATGAAGCAGATCGGCGTCGGCCTCGCGGTGGCGATCGTCATCGACGCGACGATCATCCGGATCTACGTCCTGCCGGCCGCGATGACCCTCCTCGGCCGGGCCAACTGGTGGCCGTCGCGGACCGGTCCCTCCAGCAGCCGCCCCGAGCCGCAGCGCTCCGCGGAGAAGGTCGGCGCATGAACGCCGTACGGGCTCCCCGCGGGTGGTCAGACCCTGTTCAGGTACGTCAGGACGGCCATGACCCGGCGGTTGTCGTCCTTCGACGGCGGCAGGTCCAGCTTGGCCAGGATGTTGTTGATGTGCTTGGCCACCGCCTTCTCCGTGATCACCAGTGCGGCCGCCACGGCCGCGTTGGACCGACCCTCGGCCATGTATCCGAGGACCTGGCGCTCACGATCGGTCAGTCGGGAGATCTGCTGGTCCTGGGAGTTGTGGCTCATCATCCGGGACACCACGTCCGGGTCCATGACCGTTCCGCCCGCGGCGACCTGGTGCAGCGCCTCGATGAACTGGGAGCTGTTGAACACCCTGTCCTTGAGCAGGTAGCCGACCCCGCCCTCGCCGTCGGCGAGGAGCTCTCGCGCGTAGAGCTGGTCGACGTACTGCGACAGCAGCAGGGAGGGTTGGCCGGGCCGCCGGCGGCGGGCGTCGAGGACGGCCCGCAGCCCCTCGTCCGTGTGCGTGGGGGGCATCCGTATGTCGACGAGGGCGATGTCCGGTTCGTGTTCGGCGAGCGCCCGGACGAGCTCGGGACCCGTACAGACCGCGGCGACGATCTCGAATTCGTTCAGCTCCAACAGCCGCGTCAGCCCCTCGCGGAGCAGGAACTGGTCTTCCGCGAGCACCAGACGCATGTCATTTCCCCCGCCGATCCCCGTCGGCCCCGGCCCGGTCGGGGCAGGGCTCCGGGGGCCACAAGCTAGCAACGCCCGGTTGTGACGGGCAAGCAGGGCGCGACGAGCGGTCAGCGCCTGGTCAACTGATGGTCAGCGGCGTTCGGCAGGCTTTCCGGAGTCCGACGCCGAAAGGGCATTCGACCACTTGTGGCCGATGAAGACATCTCAGCCCGGTCGACGGCGACCTGCCCGGTGCCCGTATCCAGCGGGTCCGCGAACTGCGCCTCAGCGACCGTGTGGGTCGTCATGCCCCGAGCAACAGAAAAGGCCAGGTCAGCTGATATCTGACCTGGCCTTTCTCTGAGCCGCCTTCGGGATTCGAACCCGAGACCTACGCATTACGAGTGCGTTGCTCTGGCCAACTGAGCTAAGGCGGCGTGCTGCGCGACACCATGGTGGGTGCAGCAGCGTCGCCAAGTCTACACAGTTTCCGGGGGTGCTCCGACCAGGGGCGGACGGGGTGGGTCCGGGGTGCGTCAGGGGTGTGTCCGGGGTGGGTCCCGGGGCTATGAGCAGCGCTTTCCGCCGGTCGGGGGGGTGCCTTCCAGGAGGTACGTGTTGACCGCGGTGTCGACGCAGTCGCTGCCCCGGCCGTACGCCGTGTGGCCGTCGCCCTCGTAGGTGAGGAGGGTGCCGGAGGAGAGCTGGTCCGCGAGGGACTCGGCCCACTTGTAGGGGGTGGCGGGGTCGCGGGTGGTGCCGACGACGAGGATCGGGGCGGCGCCCTCGGCCGTGATGCGGTGCGGGCGGCCGGTGGCCGGGGACGGCCAGTAGGTGCAGTTCAGGGCGGCCCAGGCGAGGCCCGTGCCGAAGACCGGGGACACCTTGTCGAAGGAGGGGACGGCCCGCTGCGCGCCCGCCGGGTCCAGGTAGGCGGCGGGCAGGTCGAGGCAGTTCACGGCGGCGTTGGCGAACATGAGGTTCGCGTACGAGCCGTCCGGCTCCCGCTCGTAGTAGCTGTCCGCGAGCGCCAGGAGCGACGAGCCCTCGCCGCCGATCGCCCGGGTCAGGGCCTCCCGCAGCTGCGGCCAGGCGCCCTCGTCGTACATCGCGGCGATGACGCCGGTGGTCGCCAGGGACTCGCCGAGCTCGCGGTCATCGCCGGTCGGGACCGGTTCGGCGTCCGTGGCGCGGAAGAAGCCGCGGAGGGCCTCGCCTGCCTCCGCGACCGTACCGGTGCCGAGCGGGCAGTCGGGCAGGGCGACGCAGTCGGCGGCGAAGGCCGCGAACGCGGTCTCGAAGCCGGCCGTCTGGTCCCGGTTGAGGTCGAGGGCCGACAGGGACGGGTCCATCGCCCCGTCGAGGACGAACCGGCCGACCCGCCCGGGGAACAGCTCGGCGTAGGTGGCGCCGAGGAAGGTGCCGTACGAGGCGCCGACGTAGTGCAGCTTCTCGTCGCCCAGCACCGCCCTCGCGATGTCCATGTCGCGGGCCGTCTCCACGGTGGAGACGTGCGGCAGGACCGTGCCGCTGCGCTTCTCGCACCCCGCCGCGAACCGCTTGAACGACGCCGTCAGCGCCTGGACCTCGGCCTCGTCGTCCGGCGTCTGGTCGACCTGCGTGTACGTGTCCATCTCGGGGCCCGTCAGGCAGTCGACCGGCTCGCTGCGGCCGACCCCGCGCGGGTCGACGGCCACGATGTCGTAGCGGGCCCGCACGGGCTCGGGGTAGCCGATGCCCGCGTACCCCTGGAGGTAGTCGACGGCCGAGCCGCCCGGCCCGCCGGGGTTCACCAGCAGGGAGCCGATCCGCTGTCCGGGGCCGCTCGCCCGCACCCGGGAGACGGCCAGCCTGATCTCCGGCCCGTCCGGCTTCGCGTAGTCGAGCGGGGCTCGCAGCGTCGCGCACTGGAACCCCTCGACGCCGCACTCCCGCCACGCCGGCTTCTGTCCGTAGTACTTCTTCAGCGCCTCGGGCGAGGGCGCGGGCGAGGCGGCCTGCCGGGCGGTGGCGACCCCGGACGCGGCGGGGGCGGCCGCGTCACTCCCTCCCGTACAGCCGGAGAGGATCAGCCCGGCGGCGGCGAGCGCCGTGGCGGAGGTGCGGAGGAGACGCCTGGAGTCCATTCCCGGAGCGTATCCGGACGACCACGCACCGTGTCCAATCCGGCACGGGCACCACCGGCCGGGCCGGCAGCGAAGCACCTCCCCCTTCGCCGGCGGGGCGGCCGGCCGCGAAGCGCCGTCCGTCTCCGGTGGGCTCAGCCGCGGAGCGCCATCGTCATCGACTCCACCGCGAGCAGCGGCGCCACGTTCCGCTCCAGGGCCTCGCGGCAGGCGAGGACGGCCTCCACCCGGCGCAGGGTCCGCTCCGCGGTGCTCTCGTGGGCGATCCGCTCCACGGCGTCCCGCACGTCCTCGTTGGCGAGGGCGGAGCCGGTGCCCAGCTGGAGCGTCAGGACGTCCCGGTAGAAGCCGGTCAGATCGGTGAGCGCGAGGTCCAGGCTGTCGAGCTGGGTCCGCCGGCCCCGGCGCTTCTGCTTCTCCTCCAGCTCCTTCATCATCCCGGCCGTGCCGCGCGGCATCCGCCCGCCCTGCGCGGCGCCGAGGGCCGCCTTCAGCTCCTCGGTCTCCTTGGTGTCGACCTCCTCGGCGACCTGCTTCGCGTCCTCCGCCGCCGCGTCCACCAGCTCCTGCGCCGCCTTGAGGCAGCCGCCGATGTCCGCCACGCGCAGCGGCAGCTTCAGGACGACGGCGCGGCGGGCGCGGGCCCGCTCGTCGGTGGCGAGCCGCCGGGCGCGGTCGACGTGCCCCTGGGTGGCCCGGGCCGCCGCGTGGGCCAGCTCGGGCTCGATGCCGTCCCGCCGGATCAGCACGTCGGCGACGGCCTCGACCGGCGGGGTCCGCAGGGTCAGGTGGCGGCAGCGGGAGCGGATGGTCGGCAGGACGTCCTCGACCGAGGGGGCGCAGAGCAGCCAGACCGTGCGCGGGGCGGGCTCCTCGACGGCCTTCAGCACCGCGTTGGCCGACTTCTCGTTGAGTCGCTCGGCGTCGGTGACGAGGATGATCTGCCACCGGCCGGTGGCCGGCGAGGTGAACGACTTGCGGACGGTGTCCCGCATGTCCTTGACCAGGATCTCCGTGCCGACGGCGGAGACCGTCGTCACGTCGGCGTGGGTGCCGACCAGCACGGTGTGGCACCCGGTGCAGAAGCCGCAGCCCGGCGCCCCGCCGAGCGCCCGGTCGGGGCTCACGCACTGGAGGGAGGCCGCGAACGCCCGCGCGGCGTCCACCCGGCCCGCGCCGGGCGGGCCGGTGAAGAGCCAGGCGTGCGTCATCTTCGACGCCTCCGGGGCGGGCTCGCCGGCGGCCTGGGCGGTGACGAGCGCATCGGCGTCCCGCGCGGCGGCGGTGAGCTGCTCCTCGACCCGCGCCTGTCCGACCAGGTCGTCCCATACGGCCATGTCTGCCCCTCCTGAAGGTACGTCCTCCATTGTGGGGCAGGCGTCCGACAACGCGGTCCGGGCCGGATGAGGGGGCGGGCAGGCGTCCGACAATGCGGGGCCTGAGCGCGCGGCCTCCCGGCGGATGGCGTCCGGGGGCCTGAGCGCCCGGCCGCCCGTCAGGAGTGGGTGCGGGGCCGGGTGAGCCACAGGCCGGCCGCCGAGGCGAACACGACGACGCCGGTGCCGACGCTCCCGGCGATCCGGGGCGCGCCGGTCCAGCCGGCGACGCTGCTGATGGCGACGTTGGCCAGGACGCTGACGGTGAGCAGCAGCCAGAGCAGGGCCCTCATGGGGTGTCTCCTCGATGCGGTGGGATCCGGGAGGATCGGACGGCCTCCGGTGGGTTCCGGCGACTCCTCGATCCTCCGGCTCACGCGTCCCGCGCACAGCGGAGTCCGCACCCGGACCCATGGTGTAGCCCGCTCCACCGTCCCCCTCGGCTCCGCCGCCTAGGCTGGGCCCATGCGTGAGGCGATCAAGGAAGCGGGCCGGGCGTGGTGCCGGCTGGCGGTCGGGGCCGCGATCTCCGTCCTCTGCCATCTGATGGTGGGCGTCGCCCTCTTCACCGCCTTCCTCACCCTCACCGTGATCGGCGCGGGCGTGCTCCCCGAGAGCGTGCTGATGCTGCGCCGGCTCGCCGGCTGGGAGCGGCGCCGCACGGCCGAGTGGACCGGAAGGCCCGTGCCGGAGGCGTACCTGCCGCTCGAAGGCCCCCTCCCCGCGCGCGTGCGGACCGCCGTCGGCGATCCCGGCACCCGGCGGGACCTGCTGTGGGCCGCGGCGCAGCTCCTGTACGGGATGCTCCTCTGGTGCGCCTCGATGCCCCTCATGGTGGTCGCGCCCCTGGTCGACGGGGTGTGGACGGGGCTCGCGGGGCGCCCGCCGGTGGCGCTGCCGCTGGTGGGGCGGCTCGCCGACGTGGCCGCGGCGCTCTCGCGCGAGCTGCTCACGCCCGTCCCTTCGGCGGCCCGGGACGCCGCGCTCGCGGCCCGCATCGAGCAGCTGACGGCGACCCGGGCGGGCGCGGTCGCGGCGCACGGCGCGGAGCTGCGCCGCATCGAGCGCGATCTGCACGACGGCGCGCAGGCCCGGCTCGTCGCGCTCTCCATGCGGATAGGGCTGGCGCGGAGGGCGTACGACTCCGATCCCGCGGCCGCCCGGAAGCTGCTCGACGACGCCCAGGAACAGGCCGAGGAGGCGCTGGCGGAGCTCCGGCACGTGGTGCGCGGCATCCATCCCCCGATCCTCACCGACCGGGGCCTGACGGGGGCGGTCCGCGCGCTCGCCGCGAGCAGCGGTCTGGAGGTGGAGGTCACGGTGACGGGCCTCGCGGACGGACCGGACGCCGAGGGCCCCCGCGCGCCCGCCGCCGTCGAGGCCGCCGCCTACTTCGCCGTCGCCGAGGCCCTCACCAACGCCGCCAAGCACGGCGGCACCGACCGCGCCTCCGTCCTGCTGCGCGGGGAACGGACGGGCCTGCGCGTCCGCGTCCGGGACGAGGGCGACGGCGGTGCCGAGGAGGCGGAGCGGGCGGCCGGTGCCGGGGGCGGCGGCTCCGGGCTGCTCGGCCTGCGCCGCCGGGTGGCCGCGCTCGACGGGACCGTCCTGCTGACCAGCCCCTGCGGGGGCCCGACCGTGATCGAAGTGGAGCTTCCGTGCGTGTGGTGATCGCCGAGGACAACGCCCTCCTCCGGGAGGGCCTGGTCCTGCTGCTGACCTCGGCCGGGCACGAGGTCGCCGGGGTGGCGACGGCCGGCCCCGAGGTCCTTCCGCTGCTCCTGGAGCACCGGCCGGACGTGGCCGTGCTCGACGTGCGGATGCCGCCGGGCTTCCGCGACGAGGGGCTGCGGGCGGCGCTCGCGGCCCGCGCCGAGCTGCCGGGTCTTCCGGTGCTCGTCCTGTCGCAGTACGTGGAGGAGACGTACGCGGCGGAGCTCCTGGGCGACGGGGCGCGGGGCGTCGGCTACCTGCTGAAGGACCGGGTGGGGCGGGTGGACGAGTTCCTGGACGCCCTGGAGCGGGTGGCGGCCGGGGGCACGGCCCTCGATCCCGAGGTCGTCAGGGAGCTGCTCGCCCGGCGCCGGGACGACCCGCTGGACTCCCTGACGCCGCGCGAGCGCGAGGTGCTGGAGCTGATGGCGCAGGGGCTCGACAACGGCACGATCGCCCGCTCGCTCGTGGTGACCGAGCGGGCCGTGCACAAGCACATCGGCAACGTCTTCGCGAAGCTCGGCCTGCCGCCGAACGACGGCGGCGGCCACCGCCGGGTCCTCGCGGTGCTGGCCTACCTCGACGCGTAGCCGGACCACCGCTCCGTACCGGCGGCCTCGACGCGGCGCCTCGGCCCGATGCCTGGGCCGGGGTTCCACCGGCAGCCTCGACGCGTGGCCGAGCCCAGGGTTCCGTACCGGCAGCCAGGGTTCCGCGTCCCGGGCGCCGGTGAGCTCGGGCGCCGGTCAGCCCGGGCGCCCGTCAGCCCGGGCGGTGGGAACCGAACACGCCCGCCGCCACCGTCACCGCCACCGTCCCCGCGATCAGGGCCGCCTGGGCGGGGGGCAGGTACGGCAGGCCCCCGGTGTGCGCCCACGAGAGGGCGGTCAGGGGCAGCGCCGCCACCACGAGGCCGAGCAGCAGGCCGACGGCGATCAGGAAGCCGGCCTCCAGGCCGAGCATCCGGCGCAGCTGTCCGGCCGACGCGCCCACCTGGCGCAGCAGTCGCAGCTCGCGGCGGCGCCCGGCGCCGATCAGGGCGAGGCTGCTCAGGACGGACAGGACGGTGAGCGCGCCGATCGCGCCGACGACGCCCGCCGCGACGACGGCGTTCGACGCGGCCCCGGGCCGCACCACCTGTTCGGGGACCACCGCTCGCTCCGGCCCGGCGACGGTCCTGGCGAGGACCCTCGCCGGGTACGGATCGGTCATGTGCGGGGCCAGGCCGGCCTTCGGGAGGAGGAACTCGCCGAGTGCGAGCGACCGTTCGTAGACGGCGACGACCCGCAGGTCCTTCTCGACGCCGTCGCCGAGCCGCAGCCGTACCGTCGAACCGGGGCGCGCGTCCAGGGAGTCGGCCCGGTCGGCGCCCACGGCCACCGTGCCGGGGCCGGCGAGTCCGTCCAGGTCGCCGGCGACGACGCCGGGGTCGAGGACGCCTTCCAGGCCGTCGGGGTCGACGCCGAGGACGGGGAGGCGGTCGAGCCGCGGCGTACCGGCTTCGTCGCGGGCCAGGACGACCGTGGAGCGCAGGACGTCGGTCGCCGCGGTCACTCCGGGCCGCCGCCGCACCTCCTCGGTGGTCGTGCCGGAGACCGCGAGGTTCGCGGTGGTCGCCGCCCGCGCCTGGTCCGTGGCGGCCCGTTCCATGGTGGCGCCCGCCGTGAGCTGCACCAGAGCGAAGGCGGTGACGAGGACGACCGGAGTGAGGGCGGCCCCCAGGCGCCGCGAGCGGGCGGCGGCGCCGGCTGCCGCGAGCCGCCCCGGCGCGCCGCCGAGCAGCCGGAACGGCCGGTCGAGCACCCGCATCGCCGCACCGGCGATCCACGGCCCGAGCAGCGCGCATCCGGAGACGAGCGTCACGGTGGCCGCTCCGGCCGCCATGCCGGCGGCCTCGCCGCCCTGGAGCGTGGCGGTCCCGGCCGAGCCGACGCCGAGCACGAGCAGTACGAGCCCCGACACCCGCCGGGCCCTGCTGGGGCCGGCCGGCGCCCGGTCCTGCCTGCCGGTGCCGAGGGCCACCACGAGCCGGGCGAGCCCGGTCACCAGGAGGGCGGTGAGGAGCGGCGCGGTGAACAGCCAGGGCGGGGCAGCGAGTTCGAGGCCCTCGGCGGCGGCTCCCGGGCGGTCGCGCAGCGCCGTCCACAGCGCCAGGAAGGCGGGTACGGCTCCGAACGCGCCGAACAGCGCGGCCGCGACGGCCACCCGGACGACCTCCCGGCCCGCCGCGGCCCGCACCTGGCGGGGCGTCGCGCCGACGGCGAGCAGCAGCTCGCGCTCGGCGGCGCGCTGCTGGAGCGCCTGTGCGACGAGGGAGGCGAGGACGAGGACGGAGACGAGGACGACGGCGCCCGAGACGGCGCCGAGCAGTTCCAGCAGCTCCCGCCGGGCGGGCTGCGCGCCGAGGTGTTCGGCGTCGCCCCGCCCGTCGCCGGTCAGGGCCCGGAGCGGCCGGCCGGAGGCGGTGTCCTTGAGCCCCGCGGAGTCGAGGGCCGCCCGCACGCGCGCGTGGAGGGTGGCCACGGGGATGCCGGGCTCCGCGACGACGCCGACGGCGTCGAGCTCTCCCGGACGGCCCGCCCGCTTCCGGGCCTCCGCCTCCGTCACGTACACGGCGGCGGGTCCGGCGGCCACCCCGACGATCCGGTACCCGGCCGTCCGGTCACCGGTCCCGAGGCCCAGGCCGGCGCCCACGACGGCCTCGTCGTCGGCGCGGGGCGCGCGGCCCTCGGTCAGGGCGTACGGGGCGAGGGCGGCGGCGGCCCAGGAGCGCCCGGTGCGGGTGGCCGGCGCGTCCTGCGGGCCCGTGCCCCGCTCCCGTACGACGAAGGTGTGGTCCGGGACCGCCGCGCGCACGCCCGGGACGGCGCGCACGACGGCGACGGCGGCCTCGGGGATCCGTACCCGTTCGGTCAGGCCCTCGGTGGTGGTCCTGGGTTCGCCGCCCCAGGGCTTGGCGGTCCAGGTGACCTCGTGGTCGCCGGAGACGACCACGGCGGCAGCCGCGTACCGCTCCACGCGCGCGTGCCCGAGTGCGGTCGACCCGAGGGCGAGGGCCAGGCCGCCGAGCAGGGCGGAGACGACGGCGACGGCCGCGAAGACGGCCGCCCACGCCCTGCGGTGGGTCCGCAGCGAACGGGCGGCGAGGAGGCGCACGGCCGGGTTCACCGCGCCACCTCCGCCGACCGCGCGCCACCGACGGCACCGGCCCCCGAGCCGTACGCGGCCCCGGACACGGCCCCGGACCCGGAGACCACCCCGCCGCCGGAGCCGGTCCCCCGCCCGAAGCCCGAGCCCGACGCGGCCCCCCGTCCGAAGTCCGGCGCGGTCCCTCCTCCGAAGCCCGGCGCGGTCCCCCCTCCGAGCCCGGCCAGCACGTGGCGGACGCGGGGCTCGTCGGGCCGGTCGAGGTGGTCGGCGATCCGGCCGTGGTGCAGGAAGACGGCCTCGTCGGCCCAGGCCGCCGCCACCGGGTCGTGGGTGACGAGGACGACGGTCCGGCCGCGTTCGTCGACCGCGTGCCGCAGCAGGGCGAGGACCTCGCCCGCCGTGACCGGGTCGAGCGCGGCGGTCGGCTCGTCGGCGAAGACGACGTCGGGGTCGGTGAGCAGGGCGCGGGCGACGGCGACCCGCTGCCGCTGGCCGCCGGAGAGGTTCTCGGGCCGGTCGTCGGCCCGGTCTGCGAGGCCCACGGCCGCGAGCCCTGCCAGGGCGCGGGCGTCGGTCGCGCGGTCGTCGCGTGCGCCGGCGAGCAGCAGCGGCAGGGCGACGTTCTCGCGCACGCTCAGGGCGGAGACGAGGTTGAGCGACTGGAAGACGAAGCCGATCCGGTCGCGCCGGAGCCGGGTGAGGGCGGCGGCCTTCAGCCGGGCGAGGTCGGTGCCTCCGATCCGTACCGTGCCCGACGTGGGTCGTTCGAGGCCCGCCGCGCACCGCAGCAGGGTGGACTTGCCGGAGCCGGAGCGGCCCATCACGGCCACGAACCGGCCCGGCGGCACGGTGAGACTCACGTCGTCGAGCGCGGGCCGTGCCCCGTCGCCGCGTCCGTACGTCCTGCCCACCCGGTCCAGGACGAGCGCGTTCCCGCCGTCCGCCGCTGCTGTCGTCTTCATGCCGATCACGCTAGGCAGCCGCGTGGCGCGAGGGGAGGGAGCGGGCTGCCGGGACGGTGGTGGAGCGGGCTCCACCACCGTCCCGGCCCGGGTCACCTGCGGCGGCCCCGGCCGCCCGTCTCGTCGTCCCCGTCCTCGTACTCGCCGAACAGTTCGTCCGCGAGGGTCGGCAGGTCGTCCAGCGGGGTCTCCTCGGCCCAGTCCGAGCGGCGGCGCGGCCGTCCCTGTTCGTCGAGCTGCGGCAGTTCGCGGGTGACGTCGTTCGACGCCGCCCCGCGGGCCTCCGGCTCCTCCCGGAAGAAGTCGCTGGGCACCCGGTCCACCGGGTCGGCCCGCCGCTCGTCCCTGACCGTCGGCAGCACGGCCGTCTCGTCGGGGGCGGTGTCCCGCACCCGCGGCAGCGCGGCCGTCTCGTCCGGGGCCGCGTCCCGCACGGGGCGCAGCACCGCGGTCTCGTCCGCCGCGCGGTCGGTCACCTGGGGCAGGACGGCGGTCTCGGCCTCGGGGCGCCGGTCGCCCGGTCGGACGACCGGGGTCTCCACCGTGACCTCCTCCGGCGAGACGTCCCCGGCTCCGGAGCCCGCCGCCCGGGCCGTACCGGAGGCCGTACCGGAGGCCGCGCCGGGAGCCTTGCCCGCGCCGGGAGCCTTGCCGGAGGCCGCGGGGGCTTCCTCGCCCAGCTTCACGATGGGCGTCTGGACGGTGACCTCGGTGGCGCGCTCCGCCGCCGCGCGCTCACGGGCGGCCTTCTCCGCGGCGGCCTTCTCCGCCGCGACACGCTCGGCCTCGGCCCGCTCCCGGGCCGCCTTCTCCTTGGCGGCACGCTCGGCCGCCGCGCGTTCGGCGGCCTCCCTCGACGCGGCCTCCGCCGCCGCCTTCTCGGCGGCGGCCTTCGCGGCCTGCTCGGCGGCGAGCCGCTGCGCCGCGGCGGTGGCCTCCTCGGCGGCCTTGACCGCGGCGGCGGCGGCCGCGAGGCGGCGGGCCTCCTCCGCGCGGAGCAGGGCCTCCTCCGCCTTGCGCTGCTTCTCCTGGCGGAGCGCCTCGGCCTCGGCGCGAAGCCGGGCCTCCTCCTCGGCCTGCTTGCGGAGCCGTTCCGCCTCCTCGCGGCGGGCCTTCTCCTCGGCGGCGAGCCGGCGGGCCTCCTCCTCGGCGGCGAGCCGGGCCTCCTCGGCCTTGCGCCTCGCCTCCTCCGCCTGGCGTTCGGCCTCCAGGCGGCGCGCCTCTTCCTCCTCGCGCCGCTTGCGCTCCTCCTCCTCGGCGCGCAGCTTCGCGAGCTGCTCCTGGCGCTCGCGCTCCAGGCGCTCCTCCTCGGCCTTGCGGGCGGCCTCTTCCTCGGCCTTGCGCCGTGCCTCCTCCTCGGCCTTGCGGCGGGCCTCCTCCGCGGCCTTCACCTCGGCCTCGGAGAGGGGCAGCATCCGGTCGAGCCGGTGGCGTACGACGGTGGTGACGGCCTCGGGCTCCTGCCCTGCGTCGACGACGAGGTAGCGGCTCGGGTCGGCGGCGGCGAGGGCGAGGAAACCGGCCCGCACGCGCGCGTGGAACTCGGGCGGCTCCGACTCCAGCCGGTCCGGCGCCTCGGTGAACCGCTCCCGGGCGGTCTCCGGCGAGACGTCGAGCAGGACGGTCAGGTTCGGTACGAGGCCGCCGGTCGCCCAGCGGGAGATACGGGCGATCTCGGTCGGCGCGAGGTCCCGGCCCGCGCCCTGGTAGGCGACGGACGAGTCGGTGTACCGGTCGGAGAGGACGATGGCGCCCCGCTCCAGGGCGGGCCGGACCAGGGAGTCGACATGCTCGGCGCGGTCGGCGGCGTACAGCAGCGCCTCGGCGCGGTGGGACAGGCCGGCGGAGGAGACGTCGAGCAGGATCGTGCGGAGCCGCTTGCCGATGGGGGTGGCACCGGGCTCGCGGGTGACGACGACCTCGTGGCCCTTGGCGCGGATCCAGTCGGCGAGCGCCTGGACCTGGGTGGACTTGCCGGCGCCGTCGCCGCCCTCCAGGGCGATGAAGAAGCCGGTGGCGGCCGGCGCCTGGGCGGGGTCGGCGCCGCGCAGCGCGTCGCGCAGGTCGCGGCGGAGCGGCACGCCCGCGCGGTCGTCGGTCTTCGCGAGGACGAGCGCGGCGACGGGCAGCAGCAGTGCGCCGACGAGGGCGAGGGTGAAGGCGGCGCCGCCGTGGTCGAAGACGAACTTCCCGGAGTCGGAGACGAAGCGGTGCGGGCCGATCGCGGCGGCCAGCAGCGGCGCGGCGAGGGCGCCGAGGGCGATGCCCACGCGCGCGGTGGCCTGGAGGTGCGCGGTGGTGCGCTCCCGGCGCGGCTCCTCGGTCTCCTGGTCGATGAGGGTGTGCCCGGTGTTGGCGGCGACCCCGGCGGCGTATCCGGCGAGGACGGCCAGGAGGAGCACGGTCGCGGTGTCGGGCACGAGGCCGACGGCGATCAGGGCGACGCCGGTGACGGTGACGGCGAGGGCGAGCAGCCGGCGGCGGGAGAGCGCCGGCAGCACGGAGCGGGCGGTGCGGATGCCGACGGCGGTGGCGCCGCTCAGCGCGAGCACGAGCAGGGCGTAGGTGACGGGGCCGCCGTCGAGGTCGTAGGCGTGGAGCGCGGCGAGCGAGGCGGCGGCGCCGATGGCTCCGGCGACGGTGGCGCAGGCCAGGACGAGCAGCGGTACGGCTCCGGTGCGGCCCTTCTCGGCGGCGGGGCGGCGCAGCCCCTCCAGCGGCGAGCGGGGGCGCGGGGTCTGTCCGCCGGGCAGGGTCATCGCCGCGAGGACGCTGACGGAGGCGGCGAAGAGGCCGGCGGCGACGTAGCCGCCGAGGGCGGCCTGGTGGAGCGAGAACCAGTCGATGCCGGAGCCGAGCAGGTTGCCGACGAGGGTGGCGGCGAGCAGGACGGCGGCGGCGGCCGGGACGGTGAGGAAGGAGGTGCGCTGGGTGAGGGTGCGCAGGGCGCCGAGGTGGTCGGGGAGCGGCCGGACGGCGTCGCCCTCGACGGGCGCGGCGGGCAGCAGCGCGGGGGCGGCGCCGTCCCGGCAGACGGCCCACAGGCGCTCGGCGGCGCCGGTGAGGAAGACGGTGCCGAGCAGGAACCACAGGGCGCTGCCGGGGGTCCAGTCGATCCACAGGGGCGCGATGACGAGCAGCGCGATCCGCAGCCCGTCGGCGCCGATCATGGTCCACCGCCGGTCGAGGGCGCCGCCGGGCGCGGTCAGGGCGGTGAGCGGGCCGAGCAGCACGGCGCCGAAGAGCACGGTGGCGAGCAGCCGGGTGCCGACGACGGCGGCGACGGCGAAGGCCGCGCCCCGGTCGCCGCCGCCGAGGGCGCCCTCGGTCACCGCGGCCTGGAGGCCGAGGAGGACGAGGACGAGGAGGGCGAGGGCGTCGCCGATCCCGCCGGCGACCTGGGCGCTCCACAACCTGCGCAGTGGCTGATGGCGTACGAGGGCCCGTACGGCCCGCTCCCGGGAGTCCGCGACGAGGGCCGCGTCGAAGACGGGGGCGGCGCCGGGGGCGGGTGCGGCTTCGGAGTCGCCCAGAAGCTCTGGCTGCTCTGCTCGCGTCATCCGTCCACCCTATCCGGACCCCCTTGGTCACCGGGTCCCCAGCCGAACAAACGTAGGAAGGGCGGGAGCATCGCTCCCGCCCTTCCCTCCTGACCCGTGCGGCCGGGACTACTCCGGCTTCGCCGCCGCCGTCTTCTTCGCGGCGGTGGTGGTCTTCTTGGCGGCCGTCGTGGTCTTCTTCGCCGCCGTCTTCTTGGCCGCGGTGGTCTTCTTCGCGGCCGTCTTCTTGGCCGCGGTCTTCTTCGCCGGGGCCTTCTTGGCGGTCTTCTTGGCCGGTCCCTTGGCGCGCTTCTCGGCGAGGAGCTCGTAGCCGCGCTCGGGCGTGATCGTCTCGACGCTGTCGCCGGTGCGCAGGGTCGCGTTGGTCTCGCCGTCGGTGACGTACGGGCCGAAGCGGCCGTCCTTGACGACGACGGGCTTCTCGCTGACGGGGTCGGTGCCGAGCTCCTTCAGCGGGGGCTTGGCGGCGGCCCGGCCACGCTGCTTGGGCTGGGCGTAGATCGCCAGCGCCTCCTCCAGCGTGATGGTGAAGAGCTGGTCCTCGCTGGTCAGCGACCGCGAGTCGGTGCCCTTCTTCAGGTACGGGCCGTACCGGCCGTTCTGCGCGGTGATCTCGACGCCCTCGTCGTCGGCGCCGACGACGCGCGGCAGCGACATCAGCTTGAGCGCGTCCTCCAGGGTGACGGTGTCCAGGGACATCGTCTTGAAGAGGGAGGCGGTGCGCGGCTTGACCGCGTTCTTGCCGGTCTTCGGGGTGCCGTCGGGCAGGACCTCGGTGACGTACGGGCCGTAGCGACCGTCGCGCGCGATGATCGGGTTGCCGCTGACGGGGTCGGTGCCGAGCTCGAAGTCGCCGCTGGGCTTGGCGAGCAGTTCCTCCGCGTGGGCGACGGTCAGCTCGTCGGGGGCGAGGTCCTCGGGGACGTCGGCCCGCTGGTGGCCCTCCTCGTCCTTCTCGCCGCGCTCGACGTAGGGGCCGTAGCGGCCGACACGGAGCACGATGCCGTCGCCGACGGGGAAGGAGGAGATCTCCCGGGCGTCGATGGCGCCGAGGTCGGTGACGAGTTCCTTGAGGCCGCCGAGGTGGTCGCCGTCGCCGTTGCCGGCGTCGGCGGCGCCGCCCATCGGGGCCTCGCCCTCGCCGAAGTAGAAACGCTTCAGCCACGGCACGGACTGGGCCTCGCCGCGGGCGATGCGGTCGAGGTCGTCCTCCATCCGGGCGGTGAAGTCGTAGTCGACGAGCCGGCCGAAGTGCTTCTCCAGCAGGTTGACCACGGCGAAGGAGAGGAAGGACGGCACGAGGGCCGTGCCCTTCTTGAAGACGTAGCCGCGATCGAGGATGGTGCCGATGATCGAGGCGTACGTCGACGGGCGGCCGATCTCGCGCTCTTCCAGCTCCTTGACCAGGGTGGCCTCGGTGTAGCGGGCGGGCGGCTTGGTGGCGTGGCCGTCGGCGGTGATCTCCTCGGCGGCGAGCGCGTCGCCCTCGGCGACCTGCGGCAGGCGCCGCTCGCGGTCGTCGAGCTCCGCGTTCGGGTCGTCGGCGCCCTCGACGTACGCCTTCATGAAGCCGTGGAAGGTGATGGTCTTGCCGGAGGCCGAGAACTCGGCGTCGCGGCCGTCGGCGGAGGTGCCGCCGATCTTCACGGTGACCGAGTTTCCGGTGGCGTCCTTCATCTGGGAGGCGACGGTCCGCTTCCAGATGAGCTCGTACAGCTTGAACTGGTCGCCGGTCAGACCGGTCTCGGCCGGGGTGCGGAAACGATCACCCGAAGGCCGGATCGCCTCGTGCGCCTCCTGCGCGTTCTTGACCTTGCCGGCGTAGACGCGGGGCTTCTCCGGCAGGTAGTCGGCGCCGTACAGCTGCGTCACCTGGGCGCGGGCCGCGGCGACGGCGGTGTCGGAGAGCACGGTGGAGTCCGTACGCATGTAGGTGATGAAGCCGTTCTCGTACAGCTTCTGCGCCACCTGCATGGTCGCCTTGGCACCGAAGCCGAGCTTGCGGCTGGCCTCCTGCTGGAGGGTGGTGGTGCGGAAGGGCGCGTACGGGGAGCGGCGGTACGGCTTCGACTCGACCGAGCGGACCGCGAAGCGGGTGTCGGCGAGGGCGGCGGCGAGCGCGCGGGCGTTCGCCTCGTCGAGGTGGAGCACCGTCTCGCTCTTCAGCCGGCCGTCGGCGCCGAAGTCACGGCCCTGGGCGACGCGCTTGCCGTCGACCGCCGCGAGGCGCGCGACCAGCGTGGACGGGTCGGAGGCGTCACCGGCGCGGCCGGTGGAGAAGGTGCCGGTGAGGTCCCAGTACTCGGCGGAGCGGAAGGCGATGCGCTCGCGCTCGCGCTCGACGACGAGCCGGGTGGCGACGGACTGCACGCGGCCCGCCGACAGCTTCGGCATGACCTTCTTCCACAGGACCGGCGAGACCTCGTAGCCGTAGAGGCGGTCGAGGATGCGGCGGGTCTCCTGGGCGTCGACCATCCGCTGGTTGAGCTCGCGCGGGTTGGCGACGGCCTCGCGGATCGCGTCCTTGGTGATCTCGTGGAAGACCATCCGGTGGACGGGGACCTTGGGCTTGAGGACTTCCTGGAGGTGCCACGCGATGGCCTCGCCCTCGCGGTCCTCATCGGTGGCGAGGAAGAGCTCGTCGGACTCGGCCAGCAGCTCCTTGAGCTTCTTGACCTGCGCCCTCTTGTCCGCGTTGACGACGTAGATGGGCTGGAAGTCGTGCTCGACGTCCACGCCGAGGCGACGCACCTCGCCGGTGTACTTCTCCGGCACCTCGGCGGCGCCGCTGGGGAGGTCACGGATGTGCCCGACGCTCGCCTCGACGACGTAGCCGGGGCCGAGGTAGCCCTTGATCGTCTTCGCCTTGGCAGGCGACTCGACGATGACGAGTCGGCGGCCGCCGTGTGCGGTCTCGCTGGTCGGGGACAACTTGGCTCTTCTCTCCGGTCGACGCGGTCTGCGCTGGCACGCACGTCAGCGGCACCCTCGGTGACGCTGGCGTCGCTGCGGAGTGTGACGGTACAACCCGCCCCCGTGTCAAACAGGGAAAGCCCGCAACGGCCACTCGAACGGTAACCCGACTCCTGCCCTTCCTGCCGCCCGGACTGCCGGACCGGCGGGGCGACCGGGTGTGGAGCGCGTCTCAGCGGGTGGCGCGGGCGCGGCTCAGAGGCGGCCGAAGCACCAGATGCCGAGGGCCAGGGAGAGCGCCCCGGCGAGGCCCGCGACGAAGGCCGCGGCCCGGGGGGCGACGCCGAGCGCGACGGGCTCGCCCTGCCGGACGCGGACCGTGGTCCACAGCAGCAGAGCGCCCCCGAACAGCGCGAACGCCGCTCCCGCGAAGATCGCCGGCCCGCTCTCCATGCCCGTACCCGCTTCCCGTCCCGGCGCCGTACCCGCGGGTCGATGTCTCCCCCGGGGTGTCCTGGAAGGGAGGCTGACAGCTTCCGGCGTCAGGGACGCGAATTCCGGGTGAACGACGCGGGCCGGGTCGGCCGGTTTCACGAAGATGGCCGGTAGTGCCCCACTACTCCGCGGTGCGCTCCTCCGCCGGAAGAAGGGATTCCGGAGTGAGGAAGCCCTCCTCGACCAGGAGGCGGATGGCCTGCGGTGTGCGGTCCCGCAGCAGCACGGGGTCCTCGCCCATGAGCTGGGCGATCGCGTCGAGGATCCGGCCGGCGCTGAGGGTGCCGTCGCAGACGCCCGCGAAGCCGGCGCCGACGTGGTCGACCCGGGTGGCGCGGCGCATGCCCCGGTTCTGCCGCAGCACGACGTGCTCGGGGTCCTCCGCGCCGGGCAGCCCGACCTGTTCCTGCACCACCTCGGGGGCGAGGGTGAAGCTGTCGGCGAGGAGGGCGGCGTCGTCGCGGGTGCGGAGGTACTCCTGGCGCTCGAAGTGGGCGCGGACCGCCGGGCCGAGCGGCTGCTCCACCGGGTGCGGCCACTCCTCGATGACGATCGACGGCTCGGCCTTCCCGGCCGCCACCTCCGGGTCGCGGCGCAGGGTGATCCAGCCGAAGCCGATCGAGCGGGTCCCGCTCGCGTCGAAGGCGTCCATCCAGCGGTCGTACGCCGCCCGGTACGCCTCCGGGTCGCCGCGGTGGTCGCCGCTGTCGCGCAGCCACAGCTCGGTGTACTGCGTGACGTCCTGCACCTCGCGCTGGACGATCCAGGCGTCGCAGCCGCGCGGCACCCAGGAGCGGAGCCGGTCCTGCCACTCCTCGCCCTCGACGTGCTGCCAGTTGGCGAGGAACTGGGCGTACCCGCCGTCGTTCAGCCGCTCGCCGGCCTGCTGGACGAGGGTGCGGCACAGGTCGTCGCCGCTCATCCCGCCGTCCCGGTAGGTGAGTCCGGCGCCGGGCGAGATCACGAACGGCGGGTTGGAGACGATCAGGTCGTACGTGTCGCCGTCGACCGGCTCGTACAGCGAGCCTTCCAGGAGCTCGGCCTCACGGGCCCCGGAGAGGGCGAGCGTCAGCCGGGTGAAGTCCAGGGCCCGCGGGTTGAGGTCGGTGGCGGTGACCAGGGTGCTGTGCCGGGCGGCGTGCAGGGCCTGGATGCCGGAGCCGGTGCCGAGGTCGAGCGCGGCGGCGACCGGGGTGCGGACGGTGAGTCCGGCGAGCGTGGTGGAGGCTCCGCCGACGCCGAGGACGACCCCCTCCTCCTTGCTGCCGATGCCGCCGGCGCCGCCGACGGCGCAGCCCAGGTCGGAGACGATGAACCAGTCCTCGCCGTCCGGGCCGCCGTACGGCCGGACGTCGACGGTCGCGCGTACGGCGCCGGCCTCCTCGGCCACCCAGCCGCTCGCCAGGGCCTCCGCCAGCGGGAGCGCGGCGGCGGCCCGGCCGGGCTCGACGGCCTGCTGGAGCAGGAAGAGCCGGACGAGGGTCTCCAGCGGGGAGCCGCCGCGGGTGGCGCGCAGGGCGGGCACGGTCTCGCTGCGGGCGAGCGCCGCGTAGGCGGGGGCGCCGAGCAGGTCGAGCAGACCGTCGGCGGTGAAGTCCGCGGCGAGCAGGGCCTCGCGCAGTCGGTCGGCGTGCGCGGGCACCGGAAGGCTGGTGGTCAGGCTGGGCGTACTCACGGGCTCCATTGTGACGGCCCCCGCCGACAACCGAGGCACCGACAGCCCGACGCGGGGGCACCGAGGGGTGGGACCGGCGCGGGGCCACCGACGGGCGGGCACCGGCGACCGGCACCGGCGGACCGGCGGCCGGCACCGGCGGCCGGGACCGACGGACCGGCGACACGCCACCGGTGGCTGGGCGCCGGCAGGCCGACAACTGGCGCCCGGGACCCGACGGTCGGCGCCGACGGCCCCGGCCCGGACAGCACGGTGGCCGGCCACCGGATCGCCCGGCGGCCGGCCGTTCGCCTCGCCGTGCCGACCTGTGCCGTGCCTCGCCGTGCCTCGCCGTGCCGACCTGTGCCGCGCCGCCGACCTGCGTCGCGCCCCGCCCCGCCTCGTACCCTCCGCTCCGGCTACTCGGCGGAGGCGGAGGGCTTCGCCTTCGGCGTGGCGGAGGTGGTGGGTGTGGCCGTGGCGCCCGCCTTCGGGGAGGCGGAGCCGGTCGGCGTCTTCGGAACCGACGGGGTCGGCTTCTGGCAGCCCGGCTGCTTGGCCATGGCCTGGCCCAGCTCGCCGTTCTCCAGGGTGGCCAGCGCGTTCTGGTCCATCTTCTCGATCTTGGTGAGGCCGTCGGCGACGTCCTTCAGCCCCTCGGCGAACTTCTGCTGGTTCGACGGGTCGAGCGCGTCGACCTGCTTCTTCAGCGCGTCGTAGGCGACGGCGGTCGCGTTGAGCTCCGCGATGACGTCCTTCTGGGTCTGCTCACCGTTCTCGACCGGCGGGACGCCCGCGGTCTCCACGGCCTTGGCCAGCGCCCGGTCGGCGTCCGCGATGTCCTTGAACGCCTTGGAGTCGGCCGCCTGGATCTCCGCCGGACGGCTGTCGGCCGCGGTCGAGATGATGATCTGGTGGGCGTCGGCCCGCTTCTGGATCTGCGGCTTCGCCTGGTCGCAGAACGACTTGGCCCAGTCGTTGACCTTGTCGCCGTCGTCGCTGCAGCCGGACAGCACGAGTACCAGTACCGCACCGCCGGACAGCGCTGCCGCAAGCTTCTTGTTCACCGGATCGGTCCCTTCCAAGACTCTCGGCCCCGGAACATACACGCCGCGCGGACGACTTCCACCTTTCGTACGATGGATTCCTCCCGTGTTGAATCCGTTTGAACCAAGCGGCGCCGGGCCTCCGGGCACCCCCGGTGGCGCGGAAATGAGACGGACGCCACGTCAGGCGACGGTCACCGGACGCCGCTTGGAGACCAGCACGGCGACTCCCACCACGAGCAGCGCGAGGACCGCGATCCCGGCCCGCGCCCAGGGGTTCGCGTCCTCCCCGTACCCGAGGCGGACCACCGCGGGGGCGATCAGCAGCGCCACCAGGTTCATCACCTTCAGGAGCGGGTTGATCGACGGCCCCGCGGTGTCCTTGAACGGGTCGCCCACGGTGTCGCCGATCACCGTCGCCTCGTGCGCCGGGCTGCCCTTGCCGCCGTGGTTGCCGTCCTCGACCAGCTTCTTCGCGTTGTCCCAGGCGCCGCCGGAGTTGGCGAGGAAGACCGCCATCAGCGCGCCGGTGCCGATCGCCCCGGCGAGGTACGCGCCGAGCGGGCCGACTCCGAGCGCGAAGCCGACGGCGACCGGGGCGAGGACGGCGAGCAGCCCGGGCGTGGCGAGTTCGCGCAGCGCGTCCTTGGTGCAGATGTCGACGACCCGCCCGTACTCGGGCGTCTCACTGCCGTCCATGATCCCGGGATGCTCGCGGAACTGCCTCCGCACCTCGAACACCACCGAACCGGCCGACCGGGAGACCGCGCTGACGGCCAGTCCGGAGAAGAGGAAGACGACGGCGGCGCCGAGGATCAGCCCGACGAGGTTGTTGGGCTGGGAGATGTCCATGGAGAGTGTCAGCTCGCCGACCCGGGCGCCGACCTCGGCGACCGAGCCGGCGATGGCGTCCCGGTACGAGCCGAAGAGCGCGGCGGCGGCGAGCACGGCGGTCGCGATCGCGATGCCCTTGGTGATCGCCTTCGTGGTGTTGCCGACGGCGTCCAGCTCGGTGAGGACCTGCGCGCCGGCACCCCGCACGTCCCCGGACATCTCGGCGATGCCCTGCGCGTTGTCGGCGACCGGGCCGAAGGTGTCCATGGCGACGATCACGCCGACGGTGGTGAGCAGCCCGGTCCCGGCGAGTGCGACCGCGAAGAGCGCCAGCATCACGGAGGTGCCGCCGAGCAGGAAGGCGCCGTAGACGGAGAGGGCGATGAGCAGCGCCGCGTAGACGGCGGACTCCAGGCCGATGGCGACCCCGGCGAGGACGACGGTGGCGGGGCCGGTGAGCGCCGAGCGGCCGATGTCCTGGACGGGCCTGCGGCCGGTCTCGGTGAAGTAGCCGGTGAGCCGCTGGATGAGCGCGGCGAGCACGACGCCGATGGCGACGGCGACGAGGGCGAGGACCCGGGGGTCGCCGTCGTGCCCGCTCAGCCCCGGTTCGGTGACGCCGGCCAGCTCGGCGTAGGACGACGGCAGGTAGACGAAGGCGGCGACGGCGACAAGGGCGAGGGAGACGACCGCGGAGACGAAGAAGCCGCGGTCGACGGCGCGCATCCCGCCCCGGTCGGAGCGGCGGGGCGCGACGGCGAGGATGCCGACGACGGCGGTGAGCACGCCGATCGCGGGCACGATCAGGGGGAAGACCAGGCCGTGGTCGCCGAAGGCGGCCTTGCCGAGGATGAGGGCGGCGACCAGGGTGACGGCGTACGACTCGAAGAGGTCGGCGGCCATGCCCGCGCAGTCGCCGACGTTGTCGCCCACGTTGTCGGCGATGGTGGCGGCGTTGCGCGGGTCGTCCTCGGGGATGCCCTGCTCGACCTTGCCGACCAGGTCGGCGCCGACGTCGGCGGCCTTGGTGAAGATGCCGCCGCCGACCCTCATGAACATGGCGATGAGGGCGGCGCCGAGGCCGAAGCCCTCCAGGACCTTGGGCGCGTCGGCGGCGTAGACGAGGACGACGCAGGCGGCGCCGAGCAGCCCGAGCCCGACCGTGCACATGCCCACCACGCCGCCGGTGCGGAAGGCGATCCGCATGGCCCGGTGAGCGGCCTCTGCGGGGTCGCGGCCGGGTTCGCCGGGGGCGGGGGCGGCTTCCCGGGCGGCTGCGGCGACCCGGACGTTGGCGCGGACGGCGAGCCGCATCCCGATGTACCCGGTGAGCGCCGAGAACAACGCCCCGACCAGGAAGAACAGCGAACGGCCGGCCCGCTGCGACCAGGAGTCGGCGGGGAGCGCCATGAGGAGGAGGAAGACGACGACGGCGAAGAGGCCGATGGTGCGCAGCTGGCGGGCGAGGTAGGCGTTGGCGCCCTCCTGCACGGCGGCGGCGATCCGCCGCATCGCGGGGGTGCCCTGGTCGGCCCTGAGCACCTGGCGGCCGAAGAGCCGGGCGGTGACCAGTGCGGCGAGGGCGACTCCGGCGACGACGTAGACGATCGTCCGGTTCCCGCTGGTGAGCACCGCTGCGGCGAGGACGGCGGGGGCCTGGGCCATTTCCGGTTCCGGGTGCATGGGCACGGATCATAGGCAGCCGAAGCGGGACAAACCGCCTCACGGAGGCGGCACCCCGCCGGAATCCATCGATTGCCCCGGCCGCGCAGGCACGCGAAGAGGCCCCGCCGCGGGGGCGGGGCCTCTGCTCGTGCGCCTCCACCACAGAGGCGTGACGGGGCCAGGGCTGAACGCACGTACCCCGCCTCGGCCCCGGGGCGGGGTCAGGACAGGATGTCCGCGTCCGCCGGGGTGGTGGGCCAGCTCATCCGGATGGTGCCGCCGTCCTCGCCGGCGGTCACCTCGACGTCGTCGACGAGCCCGCGGATCACCGCGAGACCCATCTCGTCCTCCCCGTCGGCGTCCGCCTCGTCGGCGGCCTCCCCCGGGTCACCGGCACGCGCGCCGGGCACACCGCCGGCGGCCGCACCGGCACCGGGCACCTCGTCGCCGACCTCGATGGAGAACGTCTTCTCCGCCTCGATCAGCACGACCCGGATGGGCGTGGTGACGCCGTTGCTGCGGTGCAGCCCGACCGCACGGGAACACGCCTCGCCGACGGCGAGGCGCACCTCGTCGAGGACCGCCTCGTCCACCCCGGCCCGGCGGGCGACCGCGGCCGCCACCAGGCGGGCCGTACGGACGTGCTCGGGCTGGGCACTGAAGCGGAGTTCAACGGTGGCCATGAGGTCCCCCGGTCAGTCGACCGCGTTGACGGCCTCGTCGACCGACGTGTGGATCGGGAAGACCTTGGTGAGGCCCGTGATCCGGAAGATCTTGAGAATGCGCTCCTGGTTGCAGACCAGACGCAGCGAGCCCTCGTGGGCACGCACGCGCTTCAGGCCACCCACGAGCACGCCGAGGCCGGTGGAGTCGAGGAAGTCCACTCCCTCCATGTCGACGACCAGGTGGTAACTGCCGTCGTTCACCAACTCGACCAACTGCTCGCGCAGCTTGGGCGCGGTATACACATCAATCTCGCCACCGACCTCGACGACCGTACGGTCGCCGCCAGCTCCGGGCACAGTGCGAGTCGACAGGGACAGGTCCACGGATCCTCCAGCACCTTGCTATCGGGCGTTCGCCCCCTCGGATCTCCCGGACGGAGTCGGAGAACGAATCGCCAGCCGCCATGGCATTCAATCACTTACCAGCAGCCATGCACGACGCCTTGGAAGCATTGTCCGTCACGCCGGTGACACACTCGGTGCCGATGGCCAAGAATCAGCGCACCGCTCGACCCGCCGGAGACACGGGCAGCCGCCCCTCCCCGCACCGGGTCCTCGAACGGCTCACCTCCGGCGAGAGCCGGGCCGCGCGCATCACTCATATGGAGCACATGCCCGCCCGGACGGGCCGCCATGCCGTCTGGCCGGACCGCATCCGCGCCGAGGTGATCGCCGCGATCCAGGACGCCGGGATCGAGCACCCCTGGGCCCACCAGGCCGAGGCCGCCGAGCACGCCCTCGACGGCGAGTCCGTGGTGATCGCCACGGGAACCGCCTCGGGCAAGTCGCTCGCCTACCTCGCACCCGTCCTCTCCACCCTCCTCGACGGCGCGGAGGCGGCGAACGGGCGCGGCGCGACCGCCCTCTACCTCTCCCCCACCAAGGCCCTCGCCGCCGACCAGCGCCGCGCCGTCCGGGAGCTCGCCGCCCCGCTCGGCAACCGCGTCCGGCCCGCCGTCTACGACGGCGACACCCCGGTCGAGGAACGCGAGTGGGTCCGCCAGTACGCGAACTACGTGCTCACCAACCCCGACATGCTGCACCGGGGCATCCTCCCCTCCCACCCCAGGTGGTCCTCCTTCCTGCGCTCCCTGCGCTATGTCGTCATCGACGAGTGCCACACCTACCGGGGCGTCTTCGGCTCGCACGTCGCCCAGGTCCTGCGCCGGCTGCGCCGGGTCTGCGCCCGTTACGGCTCCGAGCCGGTCTTCCTCCTTGCCTCCGCCACCTCCGCCGACCCGGCCCGCGCCGCCGGACGCCTCACCGGCCTGCCCGTCACCGAGGTCTCCGACGACGCCTCCCCGCGCGGGGAACTGGTCTTCGCCCTGTGGGAGCCGCCGCTCACCGAACTCCAGGGCGAGCGCGGCGCCCCGGTCCGCCGCACCGCCACCGCCGAGACCGCCGACCTGCTCACCGACCTCACCCGGCAGGGCGTCCGCTCGGTCGCCTTCGTCCGCTCCCGGCGCGGCGCCGAGCTGATCTCGGTGATCGCCCAGGAGCGGCTCGCCGAGACCGACCGGGTGCTAGCCCGGCGTGTCGCCGCCTACCGGGGCGGCTACCTGCCCGAGGAGCGGCGCGCCCTGGAGCGGGCCCTGCACTCCGGGGAACTCCTCGGCCTCGCCGCCACCACCGCCCTGGAGCTGGGTGTGGACGTCTCCGGCCTCGACGCCGTCCTCATCGCCGGCTACCCCGGCACCCGGGCCTCGCTGTGGCAGCAGGCCGGCCGGGCGGGCCGCTCCGGCGAGGGCGCCCTCGCCGTCATGATCGCCCGCGACGACCCGCTGGACACCTTCCTCGTCCACCACCCCGAGGCGATCTTCGACCAGCCGGTCGAGTCGACCGTCCTGGACCCCGACAACCCCTACGTCCTCGCCCCCCATCTCTGCGCCGCCGCCTCCGAGCTCCCGCTCACCGAGACCGACCTGGCCCTGTTCGGCCCCGCCGCGCCCGGCCTCATGCCCCAGCTGGAGGCCGCCGGGCTGCTCCGCCGCCGCGCCGGAGGCTGGTACTGGACCCGCCGCGAGCGGGCCGCCGACCTCGCCGACATCCGGGGCGGCGGCGGCAGCCCGGTCCGGATCGTCGAGGAGGGCACCGGCCGGCTCCTCGGCACGGTCGACGAGGCCGCCTCCCACACCGCCGTCCACGAGGGCGCCGTCCACCTCCACCAGGGCCGCACCTACCTGGTCCGGAAGCTGGACCTGGAGGACTCGGTCGCCCTCGTCGAGGAGGCCGTCCCGCCGTACTCGACCGTCGCCCGCGACACCACCTCCATCCGCGTCCTGGAGACCGACACCGAGATCCCCTGGGGTTCGGGCCGCCTCTGCTACGGCTCCGTCGAGGTCACCAACCAGGTCGTCTCCTTCCTGCGCCGCCGGCTGATCACCGGCGAGGTGCTGGGCGAGACCAAGCTCGACCTGCCGCCCCGCACCCTGCGCACCCGGGCTGTGTGGTGGACGGTCACCGAGGACCAGCTCGACGCCGCCCGGATCACCCCGGAGATCCTCGGCGGCGCCCTGCACGCCGCCGAGCACGCCTCCATCGGCATGCTGCCGCTCTTCGCCACCTGCGACCGCTGGGACATCGGCGGCGTCTCCGTCCCGCTCCACCCGGACACCCTGCTGCCGACCGTCTTCGTGTACGACGGGCACCCGGGCGGCGCCGGGTTCGCCGAACGCGCCTTCCACACCGCCCGGTCCTGGCTCGCCGCCACCCGCGAGGCGATCGCCTCCTGCGAGTGCGAGGCGGGCTGCCCCTCCTGCATCCAGTCCCCCAAGTGCGGCAACGGCAACGACCCCCTCCATAAACGAGGCGCCGTCCGCCTCCTCACCGAACTCCTCCGCGAAGCTCCGGCGGAGGAGGCAGGGACGAGAGAGGCAGGAGAAGCGGGCGAGCCGGGAGCCGCAGCGGAGATCGCGGCCGGAGAAGCGGGAACCGGAGCGGAGGTCGCGGCGGGAGAAGCGGGAACCGGAGCAGAGGTCGCGGCGAGGGAGCCGGGGCGCAGGTCGTGACGGGAGAGGCGGGAGCCGGGGCGCAGGTCGCGGCAGGCGAGGCGGCGGCGCCTACGGAGCCCTGGGCTCCGACGGGAGAGGCGGTGGCTGGGCAGGGCCCGCCCGCGCCCTGACCGTCGGAGCCCAGGGCCCTCGGACCACCCGCGCCGTCACCTCCGCCTCCTCCCCGGCCACGGCGCACCGCACCAGCTCGGCGCCCTGTGCGGCGGCGACCCGGGCGGCCGCCGCGCACGCCTGCGGCCCGCCCCACAGGGCCCGGTCCGCCGCGGCCAGGGCCGCGAGATCGGCCGCGCCGCCCGCCCGGTGCCGTACGGCCACCGCCTGCCCGAGCGCCAGCACCGCCCCGAAGACCACACAGAGCGCGCAGGCCGCGAAGGCCGTCCACACGGTCGCCGCACCCCGGTCGCCGGCAACGCGCCTCACACCGCACCACCTCCTCCGGCCCCGGTCCCGACACCGACACCGACCGCGTCCTCGGCGAGCGCCGCGGCCCCGGCGCGCAGGGTCACGCCCAGGCCGCCCGGTCCCGGCGCGGCCGCCTCCACCGTCACCCGCCACAGCTCCCCGTCCCGCACCACCGCCACCCGGGCTCCGTCGGGCGCGGCGGACCGGGCGGCGGCGGTCACCGCCTCCGCGGGCTCCGACCGGGCCGCCGCCCGTGCCCCGGCCCTGGCCGCGTCCACGCACCGGATCTGCGCGGCGGACGCCGCCAGCGCCCACAGCAGGGCCATCGCGAAGAGCGCCAGCACCGGCAGCACGATCGCCGCCTCCACCGTCACCGAGCCCCGGTCGCCCTCAGAACGGCGCATCGAGGGCCTTCATGACCATCGACTCCAGAGCGCCGGCGACGCTCGTGCCCGTGACGACCTTGGAGAACATCACGGCCACACCCGCCGCCGTGAGCAGGCCGAGCGCGTACTCGACGGTGCTCATACCGGTATCGGTCCGCAGCGCCGCCCGCCGGGTCTCCCAGAAGCCCCCCAGCGCCTTCCGCGCCCACGTGTACGTCTTTCCCATCTCGATCTTCCTTCCGTCCTCGTCGCGCTTGTTCGTCGTCATGTCCGTACTCAGGGGCCGATCTCAGGGGCCGAGCAGGCCCGATGCCAGGCCGATCACCACCGGGGCCACCCCGACCACGAGGAACGCGGGCAGGAAGCACAGCCCCACGGGAGCGCTGATCAGCACCTGGGCCCTGCGGGCCCGTGCGGTGGCGGTGCGGGCGCTCGCCGCCCGCAGTCCGGCCGCGTGCCGGGCGACGGCGTCCGCGGCGGGGGCACCGGAGGCACCGGCCCGCTCCATGCAGCGGGCGAGCCCCTCGGCGCCCGGTATCGCGCCGAACCTCCCCCACACCTCGGCCGGTTCACCGCCCAGCCGCAGTTCGGCGGAGGTCCGCAGCAGCCGCTCGCCGAGCGGCCCGCCCATCGACCGCCCCACGGCCTCCGCCGCCTCCCCCGGCCCGGCCCCGGCCGAGGCGCAGGCCGCCAGCAGATCGGCCGCCTGGGGAAGCTGCCGTACCGCCTCCAGGTCGACCGCCGGCACCCGGGAGGCTCCGGCCCGACGCGTCCACCACCGGGCGCCGAGGGCCCCGCCAGCACCCGCCACGAGCGCCGCGGGCCATCCGAGGAACATCCAGGCGCCCAGGACGCCCCCGGCGACCGCGGCCCGCACCGGCGTCGGCACCTGCCGCAGCCCGGCCGCCAGACGGGCCGGGGCCCCACGTGCGGCGGGCCGCTTCCCGGGAAGCGCCGCCAGGTCGGCGAGGCGCCGTCGGGTGCCCCGCTCCCGCCCTGCCCGCCCCAGCCGCAGCCAGGCGCGGCCGAGGAGCCAGCAGAACAGGAGCAGCAGCGGTGCGGCTCGCGTCAGTTCACTCCGCATCGGCGCAGCCTCCCCGCACGATCCGCGCGGCCCACCACAGCCCGACCGCCTCCAGCCCACAGCCGACGAGGAGGCAGATCCATCCGGCGGGAGTGTGGAGCAGAACCCGCAGCGGATCGGCGCCCATGGTCGCGCCCAAGCCGATCCCGGCCACAGGGAGTGCCGCGAGCACGGCGACCGTGGCCCAGGCCCCGGCCAGTTCGGCCCGCAGGCCCTCACGCCGCTCGTGCCGCTCGCGGAGGGCGGCCTCCAGCCGGTCGAGCCCGGCCGCGAGCCCCGCGCCGCTGTCGACGGCCACCTGCCAGCAGGCAGCCAGCCCGGCGAGGCCCTCGGCCCCTTCCCTGCGGGCCGCGGCCCGCAGGGCCTCCGGCACGTCGCCGCCGAAGCCGACCGCGGCCAGCACCCGCGCCTCCTCCGGGCCGAGGGCGCCGGTGCGGCGAGCCGCGTGGGCGAGGGCGGGTCCGGGCTGCCGCCCGGCCCTCAGTTCGCCGCCGACGGCCTCGCACAGGGCCACCACGCTCCCGGCCAGCGCCTCGCGCTCCTTGCGCCGGGAGGCCGCCCGCAGCCTGCGCCGCACCAGCGGGACCGCCAGGGCTCCGGCGGCCAGCGGCAGCGGCGACTCCCCCGCGAGCGCGATCAGCGCGCCGGCGGGCAGGCACAGCAACTCGGGCCGCGCCCGGACGGCCGCCCACCAGCGCTCCGCGGCCGCCCGGCCGGGGGCACCGCCCCCGAACGCCGTGCCGGGGCCCCACAGGACCGCCGCCCGCCGGACCGCCCGACGGCGGCCGGCCGCCGCCTGCCGGCAGGCGAGGAGGGCGCAGGCCCAGACGCCGATCACGGAGAACCCGACGGCCGTCACAAGGCACCTCCGACGAGCGCGCGCAGCCGGGGCCAGCCCCGCTCCCGCTCGAAGCCAGCCGGGTCCCAGCGGAGCGCGGGCACCGTCCGCACCAGGCCGGCCCGGTCCCGCTCCAGCACATGGACCTCGGCGATCCGGCGCCGCCCGTCGCGGTTCCGCACCAGATGCAGCACGGCGGACAGTCCGGCGTCCAGCTGGCTGTGCAGGGCGGCCCGGTCGAGCCCGGCGGCCGTGCCGAGCGCTTCGAGCCGGGCGGGCACGTCGGCGGCGGTGTTGGCGTGCAGAGTCCCCGAGCCGCCCTCGTGGCCCGTGTTGAGGGCCGCCAGGAGGTCGACGGCCTCGCCGCCCCGGACCTCGCCGACCACCAGCCGGTCGGGCCGCATCCGCAGGGCCTGCCGGACCAGATCCCTGAGGGTGACCAGTCCGGCGCCCTCCTGGTTCGGCGGCCGGGCTTCCAGACGCACCACATGGGGGTGGTCCGGGCGCAGCTCGGCCGAGTCCTCGGCCAGGACGATCCGCTCCCGCTCGCCCACCAGACCGAGCAGGGCCGCCAGGAGCGTCGTCTTGCCGGTGCCGGTGCCGCCGCTGACCAGATACGACACCCTGGCGTCGATCAACGCGCGCAGGACCCGGTCGCCGCCGGGCGGCACGGTGCCGGCGACGGTCAGCTCGTCCAGGGTGAAGGCCCGCGGGCGCACCACCCGCAGCGAGAGGCAGGTGGAGCCGACGGCGACCGGCGGGAGGACCGCGTGCATGCGGGTGCCGTCGGGCAGCCGCGCGTCCACCCACGGCCTGGCGTCGTCGAGACGGCGGCCGGCCACGGCGGCGAGCCGCTGGGCGAGCCTGCGGACGGCGGCGGCGTCGGGGAAGGCGACGGGCGCCCGCTCCAGGCCGGCGCCCCGGTCGACCCAGACCCGGTCCGGCGCCGAGACGAGCACATCGGTCACGTCGGGGTCGGCCAGCAGGGCCTCCAGCGGTCCCGCGCCGGTCAGTTCGCAGCGGAGCTCCTCGGCGGCGCCCAGCACCTCGGCGTGCCCGAGCAGCCGGCCCTGGGCGCGCAGCGCGGCGGCCACCCGGGCCGGGGTCGGTTCGGCGCCGCTCGCCGCGAGCCGCTGGCGCACGGCGTCGAGCAGTCCGGCGCCGCCCGCCCGCGCGGCCGGGTGGCCACCGCGCGCAGTGGTCACGGTGCCGGTGTCCCCCGCGCCCGTCCCCGTCATGCCGCACCTCCGGTGGGCAGCGCGCGCTCCCAGAACGCGGCGCAGAAGCGGCCGAGCGGTCCCCGGGGCTCGGCGCCCGGCGGGGCGCCCGCGTCCTGGTCGGTCACGATGCCGGGGTCGTAGGGGAGTTCGCCGGCGAGCGGCAGCCGCAGCGCGTCGGCGACCCAGCGGTCGTCGAGGCCCGCCGCGTACGGGCCCCGGACCACGGCCCGCAGGTCGCGCACGAGCAGGGAGAGGGTGTCGGTGATCTGGTGGGCGGCGGCGACCGCCCGCAGCTCGCCGGGGACGACGAGGAGGCCGAGGTCGAGCTGGGCCAGGGCCTCGGCCCCGGCCTCGTCGACGGCGCGCGGCAGGTCCACCACGACGACCCCGCCCCGCCGGCGGGCCGCCGCGAGCACCGACCGGACCGCTTCGGGCGGTACGGCGGCGGTGGGCTCCCGGCCCCAGCTGAGCACCCGCACTCCGCGGGCGGCGGGCAGCGACTCCGCCAGGGCGCCGCCGGCCAGGCGTCCCTTCGAGGCGGCGAAGTCGCCCCAGCGCCTGCCCTTCTCCCGCTCGGCGCCGAGGAGCACGTCGAGCCCTCCGCCGAGCGGGTCGCCGTCGACGAGCAGGGTCGGCCTGCCGGTGCGGGCGGCGGCGAGCGCGAGCCCGCAGGCGAGGGTGGAGGCACCGGCCCCGCCCCGCCCGCCGACGACGCCGACGGTCAGCGCGGTCCTGCCGACGTCCTCGGCGGCGTCGGCGATCCGGTCGACGAGCAGGGACTCGGCCCCGGGGAGCCGCAGGACGCTGTCGGCGCCGAGCTCGACGGCGAGCCGCCACACCGCCGGGTCGTCCTGGGCGCGGCCGACGAGGACGACCCCGGGCCTGCGGGTGGCGCCCCGACAGTGGGCCGCCACGTCCTCACCGACCAGCACGAGCGGGGGATCGGTCCAGCTCGCCCGTCGCTCGGGCACCCGGTGGTGGACCTCGGGCTCGACGCCGGCCGCGGCGCACAGCCGCAGCAGGTCGTCGAGGAGGACGACGTCCTCGGTGACGATCAGCGGGCCGGCCCCGCGCATGCCTTCCCCGTCCCGCGCTCCGTGCGGACTCCGCCTCGTGTCCTCGTGCTCCGCTCCGCCCGTGCGGGAAGCCGTCGGCTCCTGCATCGCGCCCACCCCTCTCGTGATTCCTGCCGGCCGCGAACTTCGCGACGGGAATCACGGTGAGGCCGCCGGGGAAATCGTGCGGAGCCCACCGAAAAACTGTGGACAATCCACCGCCTGTGAATATCTCGACCACCCGTCCGAGGACTGCCCGGAACGCAGCCCGCCGGTTACGCTGAGTGACGAATCGAGAGATCGCCGTGCCGGGGGCGGCCGGACGTACGGCGGCACGAGAGAGAGGGAGCGAGCGATGGCTCAGCGGGTGAAAACGGGTCCGGACATGCGACGACCCCCGCCGGGGGGGAGAGCGGGGGTCGTCTCTCCGGCCGACTCGGGGGGGGGAGGAGCCGGACCGGGTTAGCACGGTCGCGAACGATCCGTGACTTCCATGGTGTACCCGAGAGCCTTCTCAGGCAAACCCACGCGCCACAGCGTACGCCGAATGGCGGGCACCTATGCTCAGCGTTGTGGAAAACCACTCCTTGCCGCGCGCAGCTGCCTTCTTCGACCTGGACAAGACGGTCATTGCGAAGTCATCGACTCTGACCTTCAGCAAGTCCTTCTACCGAGGCGGACTGATCAGCCGCCGCGCCGCCCTGCGGACGGCCTACATCCAGTTCGTGTTCCTGGTCGGCGGGGCCGACCACGACCAGATGGAGCGGATGCGCGAATACCTTTCCGCGCTCTGCAAAGGCTGGAACGTGGCCCAGGTCAGGGAACTCGTCGCCGAGACCCTGCACGACCTGATCGACCCGATCATCTACGACGAGGCCGCCTCGCTCATCGAGGAGCACCACGCCGCCGGCCGCGACGTCGTGATCGTGTCCACCTCCGGTGCCGAGGTGGTCGAGCCGATCGGGGAGATGCTCGGGGCTGACCGGGTCGTCGCCACCCGAATGGTGGTCGGCGACGACGGGTGCTTCACCGGGGAGGTGGAGTACTACGCCTACGGCCCGACGAAGGCCGAGGCGGTCCGCGAGCTGGCCGAGTCGGAGGGGTACGACCTCTCCCGCTGCTACGCCTACAGCGACTCGGCGACCGACCTGCCGATGCTGGAGGCCGTCGGACACCCGTACGCGGTCAACCCGGACCGGACGCTGCGCCGCGAGGCGGTGGCCCGGGAGTGGCCGGTGCTGGTGTTCAACCGGCCGGTGCCGCTGAAGCAGCGGCTGCCGGAGTTCCGGATGCCACCTCGTCCGGCGCTGATGGCAGCGGCGGCGGTGGGCGCGGCGGCGGCCACGGCGGGGCTGGTCTGGTACGCCACCCGCCGGCGGCACCGGGCCGCCACGGCCCTCGCGGGGCGCTGACCGCTCCCCCGCCTCCGTACGGCCCGGAAAGAGGGCAAAGAAGCGGAGCCACCACTTTCGCTTATCGACGGACAGGAGTAGAAAGGAATCAGGCCCGCGAGACCTGGGACATCCGAGAGGATCACCTGTTGAGCATCAAGGCCCCACGGACCTGACGCACGAAAACCTGGCACCCACGCGACGTCGACCCGTCGATTACGGGCCAGCCGCACCAGGCGAAGGGCAAAGCAACCCCGCCTGATGGGCACATATCGAGGACGCTTGGTAACTGGGTGGACGTGCCAGCGGCGGTACTGATTCTCGGTACCGCCGCAACCCATGTCCGGGGTCCTCAGGCCGCGCCGCGCTGAAGCGCCTCGCAGACCGCGGTCGATTCCCGGACACCGAGTTCCACCGCGCGACCGCAGTGCGCGATCCACGCGCCGACGCCCTGCGGGGTGCCGGTCAGATACCCCTCGAAGGCGGCCACATAGGCGGCCCGGCCCTGTTCGGCGTGGCCGACCTCGGCGGGACAGACACCCTTCGGGTCGAGGCCGCTGCCCTCCAGGACGATCCGCTCCGCGGTCCGGGCGACCAGGCCGTTGTGGGAGGTGAAGGGGCGCAGGGCGAGCAGCTCGCCGTGGACCACCGCGGAGACGACGAGTGCGGGGGCCTCGCTGCCGGCCACGACGAGTTCGGCGAGTCCGTCCAGCCGGGCGGCGACCTCGTCGGGGCCCGGCAGGGGAGCCTCGATCAGCGGCTCGGTGACGGTCTCGCCGGCCCGGCGGGGGCGGCCCGTCGAGTCCTCGTGCTCGCCTGCGGCGACCAGGTGCAGCCGGGCCAGCACCCGGAGCGGCGACTGGCGCCAGATGGAGAGCAGTTCGCCCGCCTCGGCGCTCAGCCGGAGGGCGGCGCCGACGGTGCGGGCCTCGGGGTCGGCGCTGAAGTCGGTCCGGCGGCGGACCTCTTCCAGGGCCCAGTCGGCCCCGGCCAGCGCGGCCGAGCCGCGGGCGCCACGGAGCGCGGCCTCGTGGGCGATCTCGTTGCTGCGGCGGCGCATCACACGGTGGCCGTAGACCCGGTCGACGGCCTTGCGTACGGAGTCCACCGCATCGGCGACGCCCGGCAGGGTACCGAGGGCGGCCAAGGGGTCAGAGGCGTTCGTACTCATAGGTAAGGAGGCTACGCGCCCCAGGAGGCAGCCCCACGAAGGAGTGGTCTTCTTCATAGACCTTGACCACCGAGCGCGTTCATACCACTACGCTAGGTGAACATGAAGATCGCTTTCGTCGGGAAGGGCGGCAGCGGCAAGACGACGCTGTCCTCGCTCTTCGTCCGCCACCTCGCCGCCACCGAGTCCCCCGTCGTCGCCGTCGACGCGGACATCAACCAGCACCTGGGGGCCGCGCTCGGCCTCTCCGAGCAGGAGGCGGCCGCGCTGCCCGCGATGGGGGCGCATCTGCCGCTCATCAAGGAGTACCTGCGCGGCAGCAACCCGCGGATCGTCTCCGCCGAGACGATGATCAAGACGACGCCGCCCGGGGAGGGCTCGAAGTTGCTGCGGGTCCGCGAGGAGAACCCGGTGTACGAGGCCTGCGCCCGGCCGGTCCGGCTGGACCCCGGCGAGGTGCGGCTCATGGCGACGGGGCCGTTCACCGAGGCCGACCTCGGGGTGGCCTGCTACCACTCGAAGGTCGGTGCGGTGGAGCTGTGCCTGAACCATCTGGTGGACGGGGCCGGCGAGTACGTGGTCGTCGACATGACGGCGGGCTCGGACTCGTTCGCGTCCGGCATGTTCACCCGCTTCGACATGACCTTCCTGGTCGCCGAGCCGACGCGCAAGGGGGTGTCGGTGTACCGCCAGTACAAGGAGTACGCGCGGGACTTCGGCGTCGCGCTGAAGGTCGTCGGGAACAAGGTGCAGGGCCCGGACGACCTGGACTTCCTGCGCCAGGAGGTCGGCGAGGACCTGCTCGTCACGGTCGGCCACTCGGACTGGGTGCGCGCCATGGAGAAGGGCCGGCCGCCGCGCTTCGACCAGCTGGAGCCGGAGAACCAGCGCGCGCTGGGCACCCTGCGGGAGGCGGCGGACGACTCGTACGCCCGGCGCGACTGGCGCCGCTACACGAGCCAGATGGTCCACTTCCACCTCCGCAACGCGGAAAGCTGGGGCAACGCCAAAACGGGGGCGGATCTCGCGGCGCAGGTCGACCCCGACTTCACCCTCGGCGAACCGGCCGCCGCCGCCCGCTGACCACCCCCGCACCCACACACACCGCCGGGCGGAGTCCGGCGGTGTGTGTGTCAGGCGGGGACCGGGGCCGGGGCCGGCCTGACAGTGCAGGACCGTCCCGGCCTCACCCTCGTCGGGACCTCACGCCTTCGGGGCCGGCTTCGCCGCGGGGGCGGCCGCGGTCGCCGGGGGCTGGTGGGCGAGGAAGGCGGACCAGCCGCCGGGCGGGGCCTCGCCCACCTTCAGGGTGCGCATCTTGGCGATGACGGACGGGTCCTGGGCGTCGAGCCAGTCCGCGAGCTGACGGAAGGAGACGCACTCGACGTCCTTCTGCACGCAGACCGTGGCGATGGTCTCCTCGATGGCGCGCATGTAGGTGCCGCCGTTCCAGGACTCGAAGTGGTTGCCGATGACGACCGGTGCCCGGTTCCCCTGGTAGGAGCGCTGGAACGCCTGGACGAGGCCGTCGCGCATCTGGTCGCCCCAGTAGCGGTGCATGCCCGGGTCGCCCTGGGTCGTTCCCGGCGACTGGTTGACCATGAAGTTGTAGTCCATGGACAGGGTCTGGAAGGCGCGGCCCGGAACCGGCACGAGGTGCATGGACAGGTCCCAGATGCCGCCGTCCTTCTCCGGCCAGATCTGGTCGTTGACACCGCTGGTGTCATAGCGGAAGCCCAGCTCGGCGGCGGCCTTCACGAAGTTCTCGCGCCCCTCCAGGCAGGGTGTGCGGGCGCCGACGAGCTCCTTGTCGTAGTCGAAGGGGAGCGGTTGCTCGGCGCGCAGCCCCGAGTGGGTCTTCCAGTTCTTGACGAAGGACTTGGCCTGCCGGATCTCGCTCTTCCACTCCTCCACGGACCAGGTGCCCACGCCGCCCTCGGCGCCGCAGAAGTGCCCGTTGAAGTGGGTGCCGATCTCGTTGCCCTCCAGCCACGCGCCGCGGAGTTCGCGGACGGTGGCGCGGATGCCCTCGGTGTCGTTGAAGCCGATGTCGGAGCGGCCCGCGGAGTGCTGCGGCGGGTCGTACAGGGCCCGCTTCTCCTCCGGCAGGAGGTACACGCCGCTGAGGAAGTACGTCATGGTGGCGTCGTACTTCTTGCCGACGTTCCGGAAGTGGGAGAAGAGCTTCTGGCTGTCCTCTCCCGCTCCGTCCCAGGAGAAGACCACGAACTGCGGCGGCGCCTCGCCCGGCTTCAGCTTCTTCCACGCCGGCTGGTGCGGCTGGGCGCCGGTGTAGGCGGTGGAGCCGTCACCGATCAGCCGGACCGGGTTCTCCGGCGCGGCGGCGGGGCCCTTCTTCACCTGGCCCGCCCCGGGGGCGCCCTTGGCCGGCGGGCCGGCCGGCTCCGAGCAGCCGGCGAGACCGCCGATCAGGGCGACGGCCAGGGCGCCGGCGGCCAGCGCCTTCCTGCGGAACGTACTTCCTCGCGCGGCGGCTGACATCCGCCCACCTCTCTCCTCCGTCGACGGCCTACGAGCGCCGTCAACGTCGCACCGCACCCGCCGGAGTGATGAAACGACAAGCGGTCATTCGCCTCCGCATCACCGAAATAGGTGAACTGTTGACCTGTTTGCCCCGAAAATAATGCCGGAGACTTTACTCTTCGTTACGATTCATTTACTCAGAGTTGAGGTACCCGTTCGGCCCCGGAGGAGACCGGATGACCCTCTGCACCCCTGCCCGCACCACCAACCGCCCCCGCGTCCAGCGGCCCCACAGCCCACCCGGCGGCGGCCGCTTCCGCCCCGCCGGCGCGGACGTCTCCGCGTCGATCGCCGTCTTCCTGATCGCCCTGCCGCTCTCGCTGGGCATCGCCCTCGCCACCGGAGCCCCGCTCCAGGCCGGACTGGTCGCCGCCGCCGTCGGCGGCCTGGTGGCCGGCCGCCTCGGCGGCTCCCCGCTCCAGGTGAGCGGACCCGCCGCCGGCCTCACCGTCGTCACCGCCGAGCTGATCCAGCGGTACGGCTGGCGCACCACCTGCGCCATCACGGTCCTCGCCGGACTCGCCCAACTCGCCCTGTCCGCGCTGCGGGTGGCCCGCTCGGCGCTCATGGTCTCGCCCGCCATCGTGCACGGCATGGTGGCCGGCATCGGCGTCACCATCGCCCTGGCCCAGCTCCACATCGTCCTCGGCGGGACCCCGCAGAGCTCCGCCGTGGCCAACGTCCTCGGTCTGCCCGCCCAGTTGGCGGACGCCGGGCTCGCCTCGCTGGTCATCAGCGGGCTGACCGTCGCCGTACTGCTCGGCTGGCCCCGACTGCCGGGACGCGCGGGCGCGTGGGCGCGCAAGGCCCCCGCCGCGCTGGTCGGTGTCGGCGGCGCGACCCTGCTCGCGGTGGCCGCCGGGATCGGCGTGCCCCGCGTCGACCTCCCGTCCTGGAGCAGCCACGCGCTGCCGGGGCTGCCCGACGGGCCGGTGCTCGGCATCGCCGCCGGCGTCCTCACCATCACCCTGGTCACCAGCGTGCAGTCGCTGCTCTCGGCCGTCGCCGTCGACAAGCTCGTCGCCGCCCGCCCCGACCGGGGCCGGGGCGTCCCGCGCGCCGCCCTCGACCGCGAACTGGCCGGGCAGGGTGCGGCCAACATGGTGTCCGGGGCGCTCGGCGGCCTCCCGGTCGCCGGGGTCGCGGTCCGCAGCGTCGCCAACGTCTCGGCGGGCGCGGTCAGCCGCGCCTCGACCATGCTGCACGGGCTGTGGATCGTGCTGGCCGCGCTGCTGCTGGTGCCCGCCATCGACCTGATCCCGCTCGCCGCGCTCGCCGCGCTCGTCATGGTCGTCGGCATCCAGATGGTGAGCATCACCCACATCCGCACGGTCACCCGTCACCGCGAGGTCGTGGTGTACGCCGTGACCGTGACCGGGGTCGTCCTGGTCGGCGTCCTGGAGGGCGTCGCCCTCGGTATCGCCGTCGCGGTCGCGGTCGCGATGCAGCGGCTGGCCAGGACCCGGATCACCCGGGAGGACCGCGAGGGGCGCCAGCTGCTGCGCGTGCGCGGTCAGTTGACCTTCCTCGCGGTGCCGAGGCTGAGCCGGGCGCTGCACCAGATCCCCGCGGGCTCGGCGGTGACGGTGGTGCTGGACGGCTCCTTCATGGACCACGCCGCGTACGAGACGCTGAGCGACTGGACGGCCGGCCACCTGGCACACGGCGGCACGGTCGAGATGCGGGGCCCGACCGGAGGCCGTATCACCGGCTCCCCCGGCACCCGCGTCCCCGGGGCGGACCCCCTGGCCGATCCGGCGGCCGATTCCCCGTCCGCCCCCGGTACGGGCTCCGCGCCGGACCCGAAGACGCACTCCAAGCCGCTCGCCGGACCGCTCTCCGCGCAGGAGGCTCCCGCCCACGCCTCACCGCACGCCTGCTGCCGCCCCTGGACCCCGTGGCACAACCACCAGTGCGCCGAGCGGCCCGTACCGCCGCCCGAGCCCGCCGCCGAGGAGGAGCCGGCGCGGCCGACGGGCCACCAGCTGGCGCACGGCATCGGCAAGTTCCAGCGGAACACCGCGCCCCTGGTCCGGGACGAGCTGGCCCGGCTGGCGCGGGAGGGCCAGAGCCCCTCGCAGCTCTTCCTCACCTGCGCCGACTCACGGCTTGTCACCAGCATGATCACCTCCAGCGGCCCGGGCGACCTCTTCACCGTGCGCAACGTCGGCAATCTGGTCCCGCTGCCCGGCGAGGAGAGCCGCGACGACTCGGTGGCGGCGGCGATCGAGTACGCGGTGGAGGTGCTGCGGGTCCAGTCGATCACCGTCTGCGGGCACTCCGGCTGCGGCGCCATGCAGGCCCTGCTCGGCGCCGGTCCCGACGAGCCGACGACCCCGTTGCGCCGCTGGCTGCGGCACGGCCGGCCGAGCCTGGAGCGGATGGCGAGCCGCCGCCACGCGTGGGCGCGGATCTCGGGGCGGCTGCCGGCGGACGCGGTGGAGCAGCTCTGCCTCACCAACGTCGTGCAGCAGCTGGAGCACCTGCGGGCGTACGAGTCGGTGGCACGGCGGCTCGCGGACGGCAGCCTCACCCTGCACGGGATGTACTTCCACGTGGGCGAGGCACAGGCGTACCTGCTCTCCGGGGACGAGGTGCGCGGCTACGACGACGTCTTCGACAGCGTCCCTCCGGCGGTCCTCGCGGCCCGGGCCTCCTGACGGCCGGGCCCCGGCCTCCGGCGGTCCTCGCCGCCCCGGCCTCCTGGCGGCCGGCCTCCGGCGGTCCTCCGGCCTGGGCTCCCTGACGGCCGGGCCTCGGCCTCCGGCGCCGTCCCGCCCCGCGGGGGCGGGGATCCCGCGCGTCCTGAACCTTCCGCGGCGCCCGTCCGTGAGACTGTGTGGCCCCTTCTCCCTCCGCTCGGGACGAAGGGGCCACCGTCCGTCAAGACACTCACAGGTCTAAACCAATTCCCCGGAGACTCTTGTCACCCGGGGCATTGGGCTGATGAGGTATGACGCGGGACACATACGCACAGAGGACGCCCTGGGAAAGGGAGATGTCGTGAGCAACGAGAGCCTGGCCAATCTGCTCCGGGAAGAGCGCCGCTTCGCGCCGCCCGCCGAGCTGGCCGCGCACGCCAACGTGACGGCGGAGGCGTACGAGCAGGCCGAGGCGGACAGGCTGGGCTTCTGGGCCGAGCAGGCCAAGCGGCTGAGCTGGGCGGCCGAGCCGACCGAGACCCTCGACTGGTCGAACCCGCCGTTCGCCAAGTGGTTCGCCGACGGCGAGCTCAACGTGGCGTACAACTGCGTCGACCGGCACGTCGAGGCCGGCCACGGCGACCGGGTCGCCATCCACTTCGAGGGTGAGCCGGGCGACAGCCGGGCGATCACCTACGCCGAGCTCAAGGACGAGGTCTCCAAGGCCGCCAACGCCCTGACCGAGCTGGGCGTGCGCAAGGGCGACCGGGTCGCCGTCTACCTGCCGATGATCCCCGAGGCCGCGATCACGATGCTGGCCTGCGCCCGCGTCGGCGCCGCCCACTCGGTCGTCTTCGGCGGCTTCTCCGCCGACGCGGTGGCCTCGCGCATCCAGGACGCCGACGCCAAGGTGGTCGTGACCGCCGACGGCGGCTACCGCCGCGGCAAGCCGTCCGCCCTCAAGCCCGCCATCGACGAGGCCGTCGCCAAGTGCCCGACGGTCGAGCACGTCCTGGTGGTCCGCCGCACCGGCCAGGACACCGCCTTCGCCGAGGGCCGCGACGTGTGGTGGCACGAGCTCGTCGAGCGCCAGTCCGCCGAGCACACCCCCGAGGCGTTCCCGGCCGAGCAGCCGCTCTTCATCCTGTACACCTCGGGCACGACGGGGAAGCCGAAGGGCATCCTGCACACCTCCGGCGGCTACCTCACCCAGGCCGCGTACACCCACCACGCCGTCTTCGACCTCAAGCCGGAGACCGACGTCTACTGGTGCACCGCCGACATCGGCTGGGTCACCGGCCACTCGTACATCGTCTACGGCCCGCTGGCCAACGGCGCCACGCAGGTCATGTACGAGGGCACCCCGGACACCCCGCACCAGGGCCGGGTCTTCGAGATCGTGCAGAAGTACGGCGTCACCATCCTCTACACGGCGCCGACGCTCATCCGCACGTTCATGAAGTGGGGCGACGACATCCCCGCCAAGTTCGACCTGACCAGCCTGCGCGCGCTGGGCTCGGTCGGCGAGCCGATCAACCCCGAGGCGTGGGTCTGGTACCGCAAGCACATCGGCGCGGACAAGTGCCCCATCGTGGACACCTGGTGGCAGACCGAGACCGGCGCCATGATGATCAGCCCACTCCCCGGCGTCACCGAGACCAAGCCGGGCTCCGCCCAGCGCCCGCTGCCCGGCATCTCCGCCACCGTCGTCGACGACGAGGCCCGCGAGGTGCCGAACGGCGGCGGCGGCTACCTGGTGCTCACCGAGCCGTGGCCGTCGATGCTCCGCACCATCTGGGGCGACGACCAGCGCTTCATCGACACCTACTGGTCCCGCTTCGAGGGCAAGTACTTCGCCGGCGACGGCGCCAAGAAGGACGACGACGGCGACATCTGGCTGCTCGGCCGCGTCGACGACGTCATGCTCGTCTCCGGCCACAACATCTCGACCACCGAGGTCGAGTCGGCGCTCGTCTCCCACCCGTCGGTGGCCGAAGCGGCCGTCGTCGGCGCCGCCGACGAGACCACCGGCCAGGCGATCGTCGCCTTCGTCATCCTGCGCGGCACCGCCAGCCAGGACGACACCCTCGTCGCCGAGCTGCGCAACCACGTGGGCGCCACCCTCGGCCCGATCGCCAAGCCGAAGCGGATCCTCCCGGTGGCCGAGCTGCCGAAGACCCGCTCCGGCAAGATCATGCGCCGGCTGCTGCGCGACGTGGCGGAGAACCGCCAGGTGGGCGACGTCACCACGCTGGCCGACTCGTCCGTGATGTCGCTCATCCAGACGCAGCTGCCCGCCGCGTCCAGCGAGGACTGACAGCACCGTTCGGCACGGAAGGGCCCGCCCCGAGGACCCGGGGCGGGCCTTTCCGCGTCCTCGTTCCGGCGCGACGAGAGGCCCATATCTCCCTAAAGTGACCCTCACCGGACACGTCCTCGCACACCTCGGGCTCGTTAGGTAAAGTAAAGACCGCGTCAGGAACGCGACAGAAAGACCTAGGTGCGCCGGGAAGTCTGGTCGGCATGTGCTCTGTGCTGCCCACCCGACCGGAGGCTCCCCCGTGTCCACCGACCGCAAGTTCCTCGGCCGGCTCTCCCTCCCGGAGCGCCGCTTCCTCACCGATGCCTTGCGCACCGAGACGGTCGGCGGTGTCCTCCTGCTCCTCGCGGCCGTCGCCGCGCTCGTCTGGGCCAATGTCGCCCATGACAGCTACGAGTCGGTCTCCGACTTCCACATAGGCCCCGCCGCCCTCGGCCTCGACCTCTCCGTCGCGCACTGGGCGGCCGACGGCCTCCTGGCGATCTTCTTCTTCGTCGCCGGCATCGAGCTCAAGCGCGAACTGGTGGCCGGCGACCTGCGCGATCCCAAGGCGGCCGCACTCCCCGTCATCGCGGCGATCTGCGGCATGGCCGTCCCGGCCCTCGTCTACGTCCTGGTCAACGCCGTCGGCGGCGGCTCCATGGACGGCTGGGCCGTGCCCACCGCCACCGACATCGCCTTCGCGCTCGCCGTCCTCGCCGTCATCGGCACCTCGCTGCCCTCGGCCCTCCGCGCCTTCCTCCTCACCCTCGCCGTCGTCGACGACCTCTTCGCGATCCTGATCATCGCGGTCTTCTTCACCAGCGACCTGAACTTCGCCGCCCTCGGCGGCGCCTTCGCCGGACTCGCCCTCTTCTGGTTCCTGCTCCGCAAGGGGGTCCGCGGCTGGTACGTGTACGTGCCGCTCGCCCTGGTCGTCTGGGGCCTGATGTACAACAGCGGCGTCCATGCCACCATCGCCGGCGTCGCCATGGGCCTGATGCTCCGCTGCACCACCCGCGAGGGCGAGGAACACTCCCCCGGCGAGCACATCGAGCACCTGGTCCGCCCGCTCTCCGCCGGCGTCGCCGTCCCCCTCTTCGCGCTCTTCTCGGCCGGCGTGTCCCTGTCCAGCGAGGCGCTCCGCGACGTCTTCACCCAGCCCGTCACCCTCGGCGTCGTCCTCGGCCTGGTCGTCGGCAAGGCCCTCGGCATCTTCGGCGGCACCTGGCTCGCCGCCCGCTTCACGCGGGCGGAGCTCAACCCCCAGCTGGCCTGGCCGGACGTCTTCGCGGTGGCCTCTCTCGCCGGGATCGGGTTCACCGTCTCCCTCCTCATCGGCGAACTCGCCTTCGAGGGGGACGAGGCCCTCACCGGCGAGGTGAAGGCCGCCGTCCTCATGGGCTCGCTCATCGCCGCCGCGTGCGCCACGCTCCTGCTCAAGCTGCGCGTCCGGAAGTACCAGCTCCTGGTCGCCGAGGAGGACCGGGACGAGGACCAGGACGGCATCCCGGACGTGTACGAGGAGGGCACGGAGGCGTACCACCTCCGGATGGCGGAGATCCTGGAGCGGAAGGCCGCGGAGCACCGCGAGCGCGCCCGACTGGCGGGGGCATCGCGCGACGGGGCCGACCGTCCGGCATGATCTGAGTCGGACCGGCAAAGAGACTCGGACCGGACAAGAGGAGAGGGAGAGCGATGAGCGACCCGTTCGACGGAACCGAGCGCAGTCTCGGCCAGCTGGTCGCCTCGGCGACCGCCGAGATGTCCGCACTGGTGCACGACGAGATCGCCCTGGCCAAGGCCGAGCTCCGGCAGGACGTCAAGCGCGGCGCGATCGGCAGCGGCGCGGCCATCGCCGCCGCCGTGGTGCTGCTGTTCTCGCTGCCGATGCTGAGCTTCGCGCTCGCGTACGGCATCCAGGCCTGGACCGGTGGCCACAATGGGGAAGGCGGCTGGAACCTCGGCTGGTGCTTCCTGCTGTCCTTCGCCTTCAACGTGATCGTCGCGGTCCTGCTCGGGCTGATCGCCCGGGCACAGCTCAAGAAGGTCAAGCCGCCGGAGAAGTCCATCTCCTCCGCCAAGCAGACGGCGGCGGTCATGCAGAACGTGAAGCCGCACCCCCGTCCGGAGGGTGTCCCCGCCGCCGAGGTGACGATGGCGAAGGCCAAGACTGTGGCACGCTCGTCCGTATGACCCTCCCCGAGAGCAGCACCCCCGGCGGCGGGCCCGTACGCCTCGACGGTCCGTGGACCCACCGTGACGTCGCGGCCAACGGCGCCCGTTTCCACATCGCCGAGATGGGCGACGGCCCCCTGGTGCTGCTGCTGCACGGCTTCCCGCAGTTCTGGTGGACCTGGCGCCACCAGCTGCCGGCGCTCGCCGAGGCCGGCTTCCGGGCGGTCGCGATGGACCTGCGCGGGGTCGGCGGCAGCGACCGCACGCCCCGGGGTTACGACCCCGCCAACCTCGCCCTCGACATCACCGGCGTGGTCCGCTCGCTCGGCGAGCCGGACGCCGCCCTCGTCGGCCACGACCTGGGCGGCTACCTGGCGTGGACGGCCGCGGTCATGCGTCCCAAGCTGGTCCGCCGGCTCGTGGTCTCCTCGATGCCGCACCCGCGCCGCTGGCGCTCGGCGATGCTCTCCGACTTCGCCCAGTCGCGGGCCGGCTCGCACGTCTGGGGCTTCCAGCGGCCGTGGCTGCCGGAGCGTCAGCTGGTCGCCGACGACGCCGAACTGGTGGGCCGTCTGATCCAGGAGTGGTCGGGCCCGCGCCCGGCCGACGAGGAGGCGGTCGAGGTGTACCGGCGGGCGATGCTCGTCCCCTCGACCGCGCACTGCTCGATCGAGCCGTACCGCTGGCTGGTCCGCTCGCTGGCCCGCCCCGACGGCATCCAGTTCAACCGGCGGATGAAGCGGCCGGTCCGGGTGCCGACGCTGCACCTGCACGGCTCGCTGGACCCCGTGATGCGCACCCGCAGCGCGGCCGGTTCGGGCGAGTACGTGGAGGCCCCGTACCGCTGGCGGCTCTTCGACGGCCTCGGGCACTTCCCGCACGAGGAGGACCCGGTCGCCTTCACGACGGAGCTCGTGAACTGGCTGAAGGACCCCGAGCCCGACCGCTGAGACCCGTACGGGTGCCCTCCGGCCCCTGCGGGGCCCTTCTCCCGCACGGGTTTGCGTCGAACGGCCATGTGCCTCGCGCATACTCCGATTGGCGGGCCCCGGAACGGTTACCGGGCCCGGACCCCGGGCAGACGTCCGGGTATGGGCTGGACGCACGACTACGGTGACACGGCACGCGACCGCCGCTCCGCCTCCGGGCCGGGCTCCCGCGAGCGGGGAGGCCCGCCGGACCAGGGCCGCGCTCCCGGTGGACAGGTCGGGATCTCACGCATCCTCAGGCGGCGGGCCCGCTGGGTCTCGGCCCGGCTCCGCCATCCACGCGACACTCCCTGACCCCGCCTCGGGTCAGAGGGCGCAGCCGTCGGTGTCCACCTGCCGGGTGGCGGTGCGGCCGAGCTCGATGTCCTCGCGGATCTCCTCGACCGTCAGCGCGTAGCCGGTGTCGGCGTCGTCGCGGGAGCGGGCGAAGATCACGCCCGAGACCGTGCCGTCCTCGGTGAGCAGCGGTCCGCCGGAGTTGCCCTGGCGGACCGTCGTGTACAGCGAGTAGACCTCCCTGCGCACCTGACCCCGGTGGTAGATGTCGGGGCCGTCGGCGCTGATCCGGCCGCGGACGCGGGCGGAGCGGACGTCGTACGAGCCGTTCTCGGGGAAGCCGGCGACGATGGCGTCGTCGCCGCTGCGGGCCTCCCGCTCGGTGAAGCGGAGCGGGGTGGCGTCGAGGTCCGGCACGTCGAGGACGGCGATATCGCGGGCCCAGTCGTAGAGCACGACCTTGGCGTCGTACAGGCGTCCCTCGCCGCCGATCTGCACGGTGGGCTCGTCGACCCCGCCGACCACGTGCGCGTTGGTCATCACCCGGCGGTCGGAGAAGACGAAGCCGGTGCCCTCCAGGACCTTGCCGCAGCTCGGGGCCGTACCCACGACCTTGACGATGGAGCGCTGGGCGAGGGTCGCGACGGGGCTGCCGGCGAGCGCCGGGTCCGGGGGGAGCACCTCGGTGATCGGCTCGTTGGCGAAGGGGCCGAAGACCTGGGGGAAGCCGCTGCGGGCCAGGGTGGAGCTGAAGTCGGCGAACCAGACGCTGACCTGATCGGGCATCACCCGGGAGACGCCCTGGAGCACCTTGGAGCCGCGCACCTCCTTGCCCAGGGTGGGCAGCGAGGTGCCGGCCAGTGCCGAGCCGATGAGCCAGGCGACGAGCAGCATGGCGACGACGTTGACCAGCGCGCCGCCGGTGGCGTCGAGGGCGCGGGCCGGGGACCAGGTGATGTGGCGGCGGAGCTTGTTCCCGAGGTGGGTCGTGAACGCCTGGCCGACGGAGGCGCTGACGATGACCGCCATCACGAAGATCACGGTGACGGTGGTGGTGACCTCGCTCTGCTCGGTGAGCTGGTCCCACAGGATCGGCAGCAGCCACATGGCGGCGAGCCCGCCGCCGAGGAAGCCGATCACCGAGAGGATGCCGACCACGAAGCCCTGGCGGTAGCCGATGATCGCGAACCACACGGCCGCGAGCAGCAGCAGGATGTCCAGCACGTTCACGGTCGTCAGCCTCGCAGTGTCGGTTCCGGTCGCCGCTTCTTCTCCGGTCGCCCGGGGGCCCAGCCTGTCATGACCGCCAGTCGAGCGGGACCTTACGGGAGGTGTCCCAGGGCAGCTCCCAGCCGGCGAAGTGGAGGAGCCGGTCGATCACTCCCGCGGTGAAACCCCAGACCAGGGCGGACGCAACGAGGAAGGCGGGGCCCGCGTGGCCGGCCGGGTGGACGGCGGTGGCGCGGTTGGCCGGATCCGTGAGATCCGCCACGGGCACCGTGAAGACGCGGGCGGTCTCGGCGGGGTCCACGACCCCGACCGGGCTGGGCTCGCGCCACCAGCCGAGGACGGGGGTGACGACGAAGCCGCTGACCGGGATGTAGAGCCGGGGCAGGACGCCGAAGAGCTGGACGCCGGCCGGGTCGAGGCCGGTCTCCTCCCGGGCCTCGCGCAGGGCGGCCCGCAGCAGTCCGCCGTCGTCCGGGGCGCCGTCCTCGGGGTCGAGGGCGCCGCCGGGGAAGGAGGGCTGTCCGGCGTGCGAACGGAGGCTGCCGGCCCGCTCCATGAGGAGCAGCTCGGGGCCGCGCTCGCCGTCGCCGAAGAGCACGAGCACGGCGGACTGGCGGCCGGCGCCGCTCGCGGGCGGCAGGAACCGGCTCAGCTGCTCGGGCGCGACCGTGCGCGCGGCCCGGTCGACCGGCGCGAGCCAGTCGGGCAGTCCGTCCCGGTCCAGCAGGCCGCCGGTGCCGGGGCCGTAGATCTCTTCGTCCGTGCGCGTCATGGGCACCCCCGTGTCGTCCAACGCCGTCGCCGTGCCCCTTCGTTCCCGAGTTCTCCGCACGTGCCGGAGGCCCCTGCCGTGCTCATTCGGCCCCGGAGGGCCGCTGGACGGCGCCCGGGGCCACGCCGGGCGCGGGCGGGGCGGGGCGGCCGGGGTAGTCGGCGGGCGGGTTGAGCCGCTGGCCGGGGTAGCCGCCCTTCTCGTACTTGAGCAGCTTCGCGGCCTTCTCCGGGTCCGTCTCGCCCTCGCCGTAGGCGGGGCAGAGGGCGGTGATGGGGCAGGCGCCGCAGGCGGGCTTGCGGGCGTGGCAGATGCGGCGGCCGTGGAAGATCACCCGGTGGGAGAGCATCGTCCAGTCGCTCTTCGGGAAGATCTCGGCGACCTCGGCCTCGATCTTGACCGGGTCGTCGGACGCGGTCCACCGCCAGCGGCGGGCGAGCCGCATGAAGTGGGTGTCGACGGTGATGCCGGGGACGCCGAAGGCGTTGCCGAGGACGACGAAGGCGGTCTTGCGGCCGACGCCGGGGAGCTTGACCAGGTCCTCCAGGCGCCCGGGGACCTCTCCGTCGAAGTCGTCCCTCAGGGCGGCGGCCAGGCCCATGATCGACTTGGTCTTGGCGCGGAAGAAGCCGGTCGGGCGGATCAGCTCCTCGACCTCCTCGGGGACGGCGGCGGCCAGGTCCTCGGGGGTCGGGTACTGGGCGAAGAGCGCGGGGGTCGTCTGGTTCACCCGCAGGTCGGTGGTCTGCGCGGAGAGGACGGTGGCGACCAGCAGCTCGAAGGGGTTGCGGAAGTCGAGCTCCGGATGGGCGTACGGGAACACCTCCGCGAGTTCCCGGTTGATCCTGCGGGCGCGCCGGACCATGGCGAGCCGCGACTCGGGCTTGGCGGCGGGCCTCGCGGTCGGGGCGGAGGCGGAGGCGGGGGCGGAGGCGGGCGCGGAGGCTTTCGCGGCCTTGACCGTCTTCGCCGCTCGGGCGGGTGCGGCCTTCTTCGGCGCCGCCTTCTTCGCGGCTGTCTTCTTCGCGGCCGTCTTCGTCGCGGCAGCCTGCTTCACCGCGGCCTTCTTCGGGGCCGTTTTTCTCGGGGGCGAATCACCCCGATTCGCACCTTTCGACCGCTTCGACACGCCGTGTTCGCCCACGGCGGAATTACCTTCGGCCGACACTCTTCCAGCCCCCTTGGCCTGCGTTCTCACCGGCGAGTTGGACACCCGGCCAGCCTAGGGGGCGGGGCCGACATCCGCCCCGCCCGCCGCCGATCGGCCCCCGATCGGGCCCCTGACGTTCGGCAATGGCGTCCGGTGCGTCAAACTTGTTGTGATTGATCGCACTGTTTGGCACGTCCGGCATCATGGGAGCCAGGTCCCGTGAGCAGGTCGACAGTAGGAGTGAACTCGTGGACGACGTTCTGCGGCGCGCCCCGCTCTTCGCGGCGCTCGATGACGAGCAGGCCGCCGAGCTGCGCGCCTCGATGGGTGAGGTGACGCTCGCCCGTGGCGACGCGCTCTTCCACGAGGGCGACCCCGGCGACCGCCTGTACGTGGTCACCGAGGGCAAGGTGAAGCTGCACCGCACCTCCCCCGACGGGCGGGAGAACATGCTGGCCGTCCTCGGCCCCGGCGAGCTCATCGGCGAGCTGTCCCTCTTCGACCCGGGCCCGCGCACCGCGACCGCGACCGCGCTGACCGAGGTCAAGCTGCTCGGCCTCGGCCACGGCGACCTCCAGCCCTGGCTGAACGCCCGCCCCGAGGTGGCCGGCGCCCTGCTGCGGGCCGTCGCCCGCCGGCTGCGCAAGACCAACGACCAGATGTCCGACCTGGTCTTCTCCGACGTGCCGGGCCGGGTCGCCCGCGCCCTCCTCGACCTGTCGCGCCGCTTCGGCGTGCAGTCGGAGGAGGGCATCCACGTCGTCCACGACCTCACCCAGGAGGAGCTGGCCCAGCTGGTCGGTGCCTCCCGCGAGACCGTGAACAAGGCGCTCGCCGACTTCGCCCAGCGCGGCTGGCTGCGCCTGGAGGCCCGCGCCGTCATCCTGCTGGACGTGGAGCGCCTCGCGAAGCGCTCGCGCTGACCACGCGCGCGTACGCACGGAGAAGCGCGTACGCACGGAGAAGGGGGCCGCCCGGTCGAACCGGGCGGCCCCCTTCCGTACGGGCAGCGTCAGCGCTTGGAGCCGTCCACGATGACCGGGGTCGAGCCGCCGCCGGAGGCGCAGGGGACCGCGTAGACCGGGTTCTTGGCCGCCGCCTCCTTGAAGGCGTCGATGCACTGGTTCGCCAGGACCTTGTCGCTCAGCGAGTCGTTGAGGATCTTGTTGGCGCGGGCGATGCCCTCCGCCTCGATCCGGCGGCGGTCCGCGTCGGCCTTGGCCGTACGAGCCGCCTCAAGGGCCCGCTCGGTGGCCTGCTGCTGCTGGATCTTGCGGTCGATCTGGCCCTGGAGCGCGTCCGAGGGCTTCACGTTGCGCAGGTTGACCGTGGTGACGACGATGCCGCGCGGCTCCAGGCGCTCCGTGATGAGCCGGGCGATCTCGGCGTTGATCTTCTCGCGGTCGGAGGCGTAGCCCTGCTCGCTGCTGTAGCGGGCGAAGACGTTCCGGACGATCTCGCGGCTGTCCGGGTAGACCAGCCGCTGCTGGATGGCGTCCTCGCTGCCCGCGAGCTTGTACAGCTCGACGGCCTTCGACGGGACCACGGCCCACTTCACCGTGACCTCGGCGTACATGACGCCGCCCTGCGAGGAGCGGACCTCGACCACGTCCTTGTCGGAGAGGTTGAGGTCGACCGGGCGAGTGGAGAAGGTCGTGACGTCGGTGAACGGCGACTTCACGTGCATGCCGGAGGTCATCGGCGTCCCGACCTTGCCGAAGGCGACCGGCACGCCGACCTCGTACGCGCTGATCACGTACGTCATGCTCACGATCAGCGAGAAGACGCCGGTCACCAGAGCGCCGGCGGCGCCCAGCTTCCAGCCGGTCGAGTCCTGCGACCGGCCGACGAACCAGAGCACCACCGCGGCGATGACCAGCAGGATGGCTATGACGAACATGGGCATTCCCCCCGAGAGCTACGGCCTGATGTAAGCGGAGCGTAAGACATCAGGGGAAGCTCTCGGGTTCCCGGGGTGGCCCGGTCACTTCGGGAAGCTCCGGGCACCCGGGGGGGTCGCTCGGGATCCCAGGGCGGCCGGCCCGGTCACTTCGGAGAGCCCCGGGGCGCCCGGGGCTCTCCCATCGCCAGCCGGTCAGCTCCGGCCGTGCTCCCTCAGGTACTCCAGCTGCGCCCGTACGGAGAGCTCCGCCGCCGGCCAGAGCGAGCGGTGCACGTCCGCGTAGACGTGCGCGACGACCTCCGGGGCCGTCCGGCGGCCCGCCTCGACCGCCGCCTCCACCTGGGCCAGCCGGCCGGCCCGGTGGGCCAGGTAGAAGTCCACGGCCCCCTGGGCGTCCTCCAGGACCGGCCCGTGGCCCGGCAGCACCGTGTGCACGCCGTCGTCCACGGTGAGCGAGCGCAGCCGCCGCAGCGAGTCCAGGTAGTCGCCCAGCCTCCCGTCCGGGTGCGCCACCATCGTCGTGCCCCGCCCGAGGATCGTGTCGCCGGTCAGCACCGCGCGGTCGGCGGGCAGGTGGAAGGAGAGCGAGTCGGAGGTGTGGCCGGGTGTCGGCACCACCCGCAGCTCCAGTCCGCCGACGGTGATCGTCTCGCCCTCCCCCAGGCCCTCGTCGCCGAGGCGGAGCGCCGGGTCGAGCGCGCGGACGGACGTGCCCGTCAGCTCGGCGAAGCGTCCCGCGCCCTCGGCGTGGTCCGGGTGCCCGTGGGTCAGCAGGGTCAGCGCGACCCGCTTGCCCAGCTTCTCCGCGGTGTCGATCACGTGCCGGAGGTGGCCCTCGTCGAGCGGGCCCGGGTCCACGACGACGGCCAGGTCCGAGTCCGGTTCGGAGAGCAGCCAGGTGTTGGTGCCGTCGAGGGTCATCGCGGACGGGTTGGGCGCGAGCACGTTCACGGCCCGCGCGGTCGCGGGCCCCGAGGTGACGAGCCCGCGCGGCTGGCCGGGCAGGGCGGCGGCGTCGGTCATGCGGTGCCTCCCCCGACCCGCTTGGTGAACTCGTCGTGGCCGGGCCAGGTCAGCACCACCTGATCACCCTCCACGCGCGCGTGGGCCAGCACCGGCGTCATGGACTGCTTCCCCGCCGCCGCCAGGGCCTCGGCGGCCGTGGCGCACGGCTGGAGGGAGCGCAGGGTGGCGATCGTCGGCGGCATCATCGTCAGCTCGCCCCGGTCGTAGCCGTCCGCGGCGTCGGCCGGGCGGGTCCAGACGGTCCGGTCGGCCTCCCCCGAGACGTCCCGGGTCCGCTGCCCGGCCGGGAGGACGGCCACGAAGAACCAGGTGTCGTAGCGGCGCTGCTCGAACTCGGGGGTGATCCAGCGGGCCCACGCGCCGAGCAGGTCGGAGCGGAGCGCGAGGCCGCGCCGGTCGAGGAAGTCCGCGAAGGACAGCTCGCGGGCGACCAGGGCCGCCCGGTCGCGCTCCCAGTCCTCGCCGGTGGTGTCACCGACGACGGTGTCCGGGGTCTCGCCGGCGAGCAGCACGCCCGCCTCCTCGAAGGTCTCCCGGACGGCCGCGCAGACCACGGCCTGGGCCTGCGCGGGGTCGTCGAGCCCCAGCCGCTCCGCCCACTCCTCCAGGGCCGGCCCGGCCCAGCGCACCGGCTGCTCGTCCCGCTGGTCGACGCCGCCGCCGGGGTAGGCGTACGCGCCGCCGGCGAAGGCCATGGAGGTGCGGCGGCGCAGCATGTGGACCTCGGGGCCCGCTGCCGCGTCCCGCAGCAGGAGCACGGTGGCGGCGCGCCGGGGCGTCACCGGCACCAGTTCACCGGCGGCGAGGGCGCGGATCCGGTCGGGCCATTCCGGCGGGTACCACTGACCATTCGACATGGGCGGATGCTATGCGCAACGAACGGAATGCACGAGAGCCGGGCGCCCCCCGGGGGGGGGGGCCGCGCTCGTGCGGCCGGGTCCGGGCAGGCCGCGGGCAGCGCGACCAGGACCACGACCGCGACGGGGGGGTCGCGCGGCCGGCCGGGGCCGCCCACCGC